>JAWOBU010000086.1:0-36647 GCA_046484135.1 bacterium | reverse complement strand
ATTTTTATATTTGTTGTTAGATACTTAGATATTAAAAATCCTTTTCGGTAGCCCGTCCGGCTCGCCTGTCCGGCTGCCATTGGCACAGGACGGCTTTAAACACAACGCCGCAAAGACGCAACGGTTTTTCTTGTTCAAGAATCAGCCGTTCGAGTTCTCTTCCGCGCAATAAATCTCTTCTTCTCTCCCCTTCGCGTCTCCGCGCCTTTGCGTGAAACCTCTTCCTCGTCGCGCCGTTGCGTTCAGCTCCCCCCTTTCCGCACACGCACTCTCCTATATATTGGACTTCTGTTGCGCCCCGTTAAAACCGTCCTTTACAAAACCGCCCTTCCTTTACCGCAAACACTTGATCTGAAACAATGAAAAACTTTGGTCCGTAAAAGCTGGCTGAACGACCGCGCCCGCTTTTATCTGCGGAGCGGCCGATACGGCCGCGTTCCCGGCTCTAATACCTCGTTGACTTACTTTCCCGTTTATGGCAATATAGTTTACGCTATCTGTCGAACGTAAAGTACAATTCCCGGGCCCGATATAGGGAGGTACAATGGCCCCGCCCCAGAAAATCATCGAGCTTATCGAAACCTTTGATTATAACTATGACGAATACACCGCCCCCTCCTACAACGAGGACTCGGCCAGAAACGACTTCATAGACCCCTTGTTCGAGTGCCTGGGCTGGGACGTGAACAACACCGAGGGCAAGAACGAGGCCTGGCGCGACGTGCTCCGCGAGCACTCCATAAAAAGCGGACCCACCCGCGAGGCGCCCGACTATCTTTTCAAGATCGGCAAGACCCGCGTCTTCATAGTCGAGGCCAAAAAGCCTTCTGTAAATATTTATAACGGTCGAGAAGCTGCTATCCAAACTCGAAGATATGGTAGAATGGCTATGCTAGATGGGAAAGTGGGGATATTAACCAATTTCAGAGAGCTTGCAGTTTACGATTGTCGTCAAAAACCCAAAGATAGTGATAAGGCAGGGACTTCCCGTATACTCTATTACACTTATCGCGACTACGCCAAAAAGTGGGACGAAATATATAGCCTCTTCGGCAGGAGTTCGGTCGATCGGGGTGAATTGGACAGGCTTGTAAATTCTAAGAAAAGTAATAAAGGAACACAAACTCTTGACGAAGAATTCCTGCAACAACTGGAAACTTTCAGAAAGACCCTAGCACTCAATATAGCCCTACGAAATCCTTCATTAAACGAAACCGAACTCAACTATGCGGTACAGGTAACCATTGACCGGCTCATCTTCCTGCGCTTCTGCGAGGACCGCGGCATCGAGCCGCCTGCCTTCTCGAACTTCTTGAAGCCACCTGCAACACTTCTGGGTATTACCAACAGGAAGAACATCTACAAGAGCCTGTTCAAGGTCTTCGAGGAGGCAGACCGCTACTACAACTCGGGCCTGTTCCACTTCAGGGCGGAAAAGGGCAGGGCGTCCCAGCCTGACACCGTAACCTCCCGCATCAGGATTGACGACGACAAGCTGAAGAAGATCATCAAGGCCCTCTACGAGAACGAGTACAACTTCTCGCTCATCCCCGTCAAGATACTCGGCCAGATTTACGAGCGGTTTCTGGGCAACGTCATATACCTCACGCCGGGCCACCAGGCCAAGGTCAAGGAGAAACCCGAGGTCAAGAAAGCAGGCGGGGTCTACTACACCCCCTCCTACATAGTGGACTACATCGTCGAGAACACGGTGGGAAAGCTCCTCGAAAACAAGACGCCCAACCAGGCCGCCAAGCTGAAAATTCTCGACCCCGCCTGCGGGTCCGGGTCATTCCTGCTCGGCGCCTTCGAAAAACTCATGCAGTGGCACCTCGATTATTACAGCCAAAACCCCGGCAAAAACCAGAAGAAAATCTATCCCGTCATGGGCGGCGGATACCGGCTGTTTACGGCCGAGAAAAAACGCATACTACTTAACAACGTCTACGGAGTGGACATAGACCCGCAAGCCGTCGAGGTCACCAAGCTGTCACTGCTACTCAAAATACTGGAAGGTGAGTCACAAGAGTCCATCAATAAACAGCTCAAGCTCTTCCACGAAAGGGCGCTGCCGGACCTCGGAGACAACATCAAATGCGGAAACTCGCTCATCGGGCCGGACTTCTACTCCGGAAAACAAAGGGAGATGTTCGACCAGGAAGAGCACTACAAGATAAACGCCTTCGACTGGAAAGCCAGATTCAAAAAGGTATTCGAGGGGCAAAATCCAGGTTTTGATGCAGTGATCGGGAATCCGCCGTATGTGAGGCAGGAGGGACTCGGGGAAAACAAGGAGTATTTCAGTAAGAAGTACAATGTGTACCACGGCATGGCCGACCTTTACACCTACTTTATCGAGCGGGCAATGGAGCTTCTTAATGATGGAGGCCTTTTCGGATACATCGTGTCCAATAAGTGGATGCGAACCAACTACGGAAAGCCGCTCCGGCAATGGCTGAAACAACAAGCCGTACTTAAAATAATAGACTTCGGAGACCTGCGCGTTTTTCAGAACGCCACCACCTACCCTTGCCTTCTTTTCATGACCAAAGGAAAAGCCAAAAAACAAATGTACTCGTGCAAGGTAAAAACTCTCGATTTTCCCAAGCTCGCCGAGTACGTGGAATCGAACCAGTACACCATATCAACCGACTCCCTGAACTCGGAAGGCTGGTCCATGGCAAGACCCGCGGAACATAAATTGTTCGAAAAGATCAAGGACGGGGGAGTACCCCTGGCTGATTATGTAGACGATAAAATCTTTTATGGGATTAAAACCGGCTTGAACGAGGCATTTGTTATAGACCCGGAGACCAAAGAGCGGCTCATCTCCGAAGACCCCAAAAGCGCGGAGATCATAAAGCCGTTTCTGACCGGCAAAGACATCAAAAGGTACAAGCCGCCCGAGCCTAACAAGTTCCTGATTCTCATTCCAAGAGGCTGGACACTTGAGAATTGCGGAAAAAAGAACCCGTGGAATTTTTTTTCGGAGACATATCCTTCGTTGGCAAAGCATCTGAAGCAGTTCAAACAAAAGGCGGAGAAAAGATATGACAAAGGAGACTTCTGGTGGGAATTGCGGACTTGTGAGTATTATGGAGAGTTCGAAAAGCCGAAGATAATAACAGGGTGTATTTTGAAAAAAGCATCTTACATGTTTGATGAAGGAGGTATTTTTTCAAACGATAAAACAACAATTATTCAAACTGACGATTTATATATCTTGGGACTTTTGAATAGTAATACATTGGATTACATTATGCATGAAATATCTTCAACAAAAAGAGGAGGGTATCATGAATATAAGCCTGTATATTTATTTTATTTTATTCGCCCGCCAACACGAAATCATCGCCCATGTAAAGGGGCAGCTCTGCCGCGCACACCGGGCCGGTCTCGACCTCCCGGCCCAGGGCGCTCGCAAGGTCGGGAGCAATCGTCCCGGCCAGGCCGGGGAGGATGATCCTTTTTCCCTCCGCTTTAACACAGACCTTTTCCTTTTCCATCGCCTTTAATATCACCTCCGCGGTGAGCTCGCCATAGACCATGGCCATGTCCACGGTGTGGCCCTTGACGTCGGCAATAAGAAGCTGGAGCGGGCTCAAGGCCAGGGACACCACCGCAAGGAGCACGGTGCGGGTGAACTCCGAGTTGCCGGTGATAAGCAGAGGTGATTGGTCATGGGGCTCGTTTAACTCGACAAGCTCGGGAGGCACCGGCCGGGGCAGGTCGAGCATGGGCACAGTCGGAATCCTATCGCCCGCCTTTACGGCGAACCGGAAAGCGGAAAGCTTGGCGGAGCTCCAGTGCGGGCAGTCGCCCTCTTTGATCCGGCCGGACTCGAGGTTCTTGACAAACTCCTCGAACGAGTCCACTTTGCAGACCCGGCAGGTCTCGCCGTTGCAGTAGCCCGCGAGGTCCATCTTTTCAAGGTATAGATCGGCGTCCGGGGGCATAAAGGTTCCTTAAACTTTCATCGCGACTGAAGTCGCTCGTACTGTCTTTTTTACTTTCCGTTTGGCGGCGTGCCGTGAAAGAGTGCTCTTTTTTCAGAACACGATCTGGTAGACGCGGGTCTCTGCCTTTTTGCCTTTCAACAAGGTCGAGCCGCGGTCTTTGAAGTCGAAGATGCCGCGGGCCTTGGCAAAGGTGTCCTCTCCAACCACCGCGGTGCCTGGTTCGGCAAAGTTCTGCAGCCGGGAGGCTACGTTGACCGCGTCTCCCAGCACCGTGTACTCGAGCCGCTCTTTTGATCCAAGATAGCCCGAGATCACCACCCCGGTGTTGATCCCTATCCTGATATCAAACCTTCTTTCTTCCGGAAGGTTTCTTTTAAACTCCTCCATCTTTTTCAACATGTCCACTGCGGAGCACACCGCGAGCTCCGCGTCGTTGCCGTGCGAGATGGGCGCGCCGAATATGGCCATGATGGCGTCGCCCATGAACTTGTCCACCGTTCCCTTGTAGTGGAAGATGATCGAGGTCATCTCGTCCATGTAGCTGATAAGCAGGTCCGCGGCCTGTTGCGGGTCCATCTTTTCAATCAAGGGAGTGAAGCTGCAGATGTCGGCGAATAAAATGGTAACCTCTTTTTCCTCCAGGAAGTTCCGGATGCCCTCGTCCAGACGAGACTGCTGCATGATATGTCCCACCACGTCCGGGGAGTGGAACCGCTCCAGGTTGGCCCGGAACACCGCGTGCTCCCGCATCCGCTCCTGCATCTCCTCCTGCTGGACGGCAATGGCCACCTGGTTGGCTATGGCGGTCAAAAGATCAAGGTCGTCCTCGGAAAAGGCGTAGGTCTCGACCTGGTTGTCAAGGTAAATGGCGCCCCGCGTGCGGCTCCGCTCCCAAAGCGGAACGCACACCGCGGAGTGGATGTTATAGTCCACGATGGACTGGCCGGAGTTGAAACGAGGATCGTACCGGGCGTCCGCAGTTATAATGCCCGCCTTCTCCTCGATGGCCCGGCGGGTGATGGTCTGTGAGATGGTGATCTCCGGAAGCTCGCCCCCAGACTGGCTCCGGGATATCACCGGCTCCAGGGTCATGTCCTCGTTAAAAAGAAAAATCACGCCCCGCTCCGCCCGGATCACCTGGAAGATCAGGGCCATGGTCTGGTCCAGAAGCTCGCTCAACGAATTGGTCGAGTTAAGCGCCCGCGCCACCTGGTAGAGAATGAAGAAGTAGCGGCTCCGGAGCGTATCTCCCGCTTCCGGCGCGCTCATCTCCTCCGGCTTTTTCATGATGTCGTGTAATGACATGACCTCGAGGTCATGGCCGGGCTCGACCCCCGTGATGGGCTTTACTATCTCGGGCGCGGCCAGGCCGGGCGCATCGCTCTTTGCCGCCCCGTAAGCGGGCGCCGGCCCGGGAACCGGCCGGGAGGCCGAGTACTCCTCCTGGTCGGGCTGATCGGGCCGCTCCTCGAAAAGCAGCTTGCTCTCTCCTATCACCACCACGTCGCCGTGGACCAGCTTTTCGTCCTGGACCTTGAGGTTGTTCACGTAAACACCGTTCAGGGAACCCAGGTCCACTATCCGGTAATCGCCGTCCTGTTTCCTGATCTCCGCGTGCTTCCGGGAGGCCAGGGCGTCCGGCAGGGTCAGGTGGTTCTCCGGCAACCTGCCGATGGAAAAGACATCGGTGGACACCTCGTATGCCGGCCGGTCCGGTGCGTTTATCAGTACCAGTTGAATCATGATCCGGTCAAACTCCTTGGTTCAATAGATACTGATTCTACCTTAATCCGCGGCAGGGTTTCAAACGCCGGCGCCAGGGCGGGTACCAAAAGGCACTGTTTCAAAGCATTTTCCATTGCATGGCTGGCAAGCAGATGGAGGACCGTTGAAATTCTATGGGTGGCAGGCATAATGCGGTCTGGTGCAATCGCTTATGAACCGCGCGGTTCCCCAAAAGTAGGAGCAGGTACCTATTTGGGAACCGCCAGGATTCTGGAAAAGGAAAGAGATAAAGGGAACCAGGCAATTTACTCCGAAATAAGGTACAGGGGATCTTTCCGTTAAAGAGAGCGCCTGTTTTGTCATATCTGTTTTAACAGCTCGAAGTATTCCTCTCGTGAAATGCCCGCCGTGCGGAGATTATTCTTTATGATGAATACCGGAACCTCTTTCCGGTCAGGAATAACAACCGGTCTTATTACGTCCTCACGGGTATAAACGAAATGGCCTCCTTCGATCCTCACACACTTGAATCCAGCCTTTTCGAATACCCGTCTCAGCACCCGGCAAGATACGGGCACAATGCGGGGCATATCATGTCATCTCCAGCGTATCAACCGAAACCATCCGGGGGCCGTTCCATTTCCCTTCGCTTCCTTTATGGAAGCCGGACTCGGCCAGTATTTCCTCCAGCGTGCCCATCTTCTCGGCCTCCTCGAGAAAAAGGCGCACCGCCATTTTCAAATTGTCGTGCGACTCGGCAAGGGTCTCACCGCAGCTTGATACGTCCAGCTCCGGGGCATAGCCTATGTAGAGTTCGCCTTCCCTGAAAACTACCGCATCAAACTCGATGGGTATCATGATCTCTCCTCGTCCAGAAATTAAAAATAAATTGCCGACCTTATGAGAAACTAAATCCGCCTTTACCTAGTGATTTTATGTCCGGAACTGTCGGCTGTCAAGCAAATCAAAAGTGAATACATCCGTCTGTTCCGGCACCCGCGGGATTCTGGAAAAGAAAAAGGGCATAAAGTAAAACTAAAAAAAAGATGCAAGCTCGGTTACAGGGTACATACATTCACGCTAGGCGCTTTTTTGCCTTTGCGGCCTGGGGTATAATACGAGGCCAGCGGATTTGTTTTAAAACCTGGATTCAAGTTGAGCAAAGGAGAACCGGATGATTACTGAACCGGCAAAGGAAGGAAGGGACTGGACGTGGGCGGACATGCTCTCCACCTATCGCTTCTGGGGGCTGTTCGCTTTTTTCGTGCTGATGGGGCTCGCTTATATTATGTTCCTGCAGGCTTCTCATTTTCATTTGAGGGATTATGTCGAGAGCATGGGGGGGTCGCCTACCGAGACCGGCTGGTTCGAGTATACCCGCAACTGGATATCGGCCATGGGCATTGCATTCGGGTTTTACCTGGCGTGGCTCGCGAGCCGGTGGAGGAGCGTGGCCGTGCTTCTTTTAATGGGCATACTTCAGGCAGTGCTTTGCCTGTTGCTCGAAGTCTCCGGCAGCCTGGTCATAAACTACGTTGCCTCCTTTGCCTCCAAGGCCGTCTTAATCCCCGTGCTGGTGGGCGTGCCCGCCTTGATCGCCGGAAACCGGGCAGGCGCTACAGTTTTCGGGGTGACTTTCGGGCTCGCCATTGCTGCAAAGGAGTACTTTTTCTTCCCGTCAATGTTTTATGCAGTGAACGAAGTGGGAATGACTTTGTCTATCATAATCTTTTCGGTTGCGGCAGTGGCCTTTCTCATACCCGTTAAGAGGAGCCTGTTTACCGGCCCTCCGCCGGAGCGGGAGAAAACCCTGCCTTATAAGCGGCGCTCGCCGGTTGTAACGGCCCTGCTTTGCATGTTCGTGCCCTTTTACATCATCTACTGGTTCTACCGTGCGTTCGCTGAGACCCGGGAACTCACGGGCGCGCGCGGCATCCTGACCGGCCGGGGGGGCGCGCTCCTCGGGCTTTTGGTGCCTTTGCTTTTGCCGGTCATGAACACGGACCTCGTTGATGCCTTGAACCCGGCGGTCAAGGAAAACGAGCAGCCCCGCCGTCCCTGGGCGGTCGCGGTCTGGACCATTCTCCTGCCGCCGGTGGGATGCGGTCTGGTCCAGTCGCTCATGAACCGGGCCGCATACGGCCCTGCAGCGGGGGAGGAAGAAAAGCTATCCGAGGCTTAGTCGCACCTCATTAAATCGGAGACATTCTGCTGTGTTAGGACCGGCAAGAGTCTATAAAAGTAAAGGCACATGATAAAACCAGTTTACTCGCCCAGCTTTTTCAAATCATGGAGACCAATCAGAAAGCGCTTTACATCAGCTTTCTATTTGCTATATTATCATTCAAACATTTGGATTTGGAGCTAAGAATGGAAAACTCTTATACTGCGGTTATAAAAGAAGAAGGTGATTGGTGGATCGGCTGGGTGGAAGAAATCCCCGGAGTGAACTGCCAGGAGAGCAGCCGCGAAAAATTGGTGGAAAGCCTGCAAGTCACCCTGATAGAGGCACTGGAAATGAATAAACAGGACGCGCTCTCCGCGGCTGGCTCCGATTACTCTGAAATCTTGTTACGGGTATGAAGAGACGTGAACTTCTGAGCTACCTTAAAAGCAATGGCTGCCAGCTTCTAAGAGAAGGCGCCAGGCATTCATGGTGGTGGACCCTGAATTGAATAAAAGATCATCCGTTCCCCGACATGCCGAGATCAATGACAATTTAGCCAGGAAGATATGCAAAGACCTGGCAATACCCCCGATTAAATGAAAAGAAAAGAGCCTGTAAAATGCCTGAAGTTAGCAGCATTCTGGGCCGTCCCTGCTTTTTGCCTTCTTGCCGTTAGCCGCCGTCTTCTTCGCGCCATTCTCAGTCCGGGCACTTTTCCCGCTTTTCCCTGCCTGCTCTGTCTGCCGTGGCGGGCTCGCACAGGGAGCTCGCTCCCACCACAAAAATTCGGAATTTTGCAAAAGCCTCCATTTGATGGGATGAGTATATTTTTTACTCGTAGTTCCAGGTGGCGGAGATTTTTATGAAGCGGGCGAGAAGGGCGGGGAGCTGTTTTTTATTGGGGAAGAGCTTGAAGATTCTCCATAACCGTAAGGGATGGAGGTAGAACTTGAGGAAGGTCCTCTGGACCATCTTTTTGAGCTCGGGTCCGGGCACCTCCGAGAGGTCGGTCTGGGGATCGAAGTAGTGGAGCGACTCGGACTCGTCCGGCACCTGGTATCCCATTTCCACTGCCTGGTCGTAAAGCTCGGTTCCTTTAAAGGGTGTTACGAACCAGAAGTTGGCGGAGTGGAGTTTGGAGGACAGGGCGTAGTCGAGCGTCATGTTGATCTCTTCGCGCGTCTCGCCGGGGAACCCCACCATGAAGAACCCGTCCACCATGATGTCTTGTTTGTCGGTCTCTTCGATCACATCTTTTAGCTTGTCGAGCTTCACGTTCTTCTTGATGAACTTCTGCATCCGGGGTGAGGCCGTCTCTATCGCGTAGGTGATGCGGTAGGTACCCGCTTTTTTCAGCTTCTTAAGGGTCTCCCGGTCCATGATGTCTCCCCTGATGCCGTTGGGAAACGATATGGAGAATTCGAGCCCCCGCTCGACGATGCCGTCGCAGATGGCGGCAAGCCTTTTTTTCTCCAGGTTGAAGCAGTCGTCCACGAACTGTATCTCGCGCACGCTGTGCTCTCGGGCCAGGGTTTCGAGGTCGCGCAGCACTGTCTCCGGGCTCTGAGACCGATAGCGCCTTCCGAAGATGCGGTGGCAGTAAGTGCATTGATAGGGGCAGGCGCGGGAGGTGGACAGGGTGGCGTACTCTTTGTTCACGAAGGTGGTGCCGAACCTGGGCAGGTCCCAGTAGCGGCGGATGTCTATAAGATCGTAAGCGGGCAGGGGCAACGAATCGAGGTCCACTATCTCTTCGCGCGGCGCGGTGAGCCTGCCGGCGCCGTTTTCCCGGTAGCCGATGCCTGCGACCTCGGAGATGTCCTCCCCCGAAAGCACGCGCGGCAGAAGCTCGGAAAGGGAGAGCTCGCCTTCACCGGTCACGATATAGTCCAGGTTCGGGTCATCGAAGGCCCGCTCCTTGACCGTGGTAACGTGAGGCCCGCCCGCAATAACCGGCAAATCGGGAGCGCGAGATTTTAGAAGACCGGACAGCCGCGCCATGTCCGCGGACTCGTAGCTCATGGCAGAGATGCCCGCCACATCCGGCGAGAACGACAGGGCCTTGTCCGCAGCCTCCTCTGCCGAAAGGCGCTCAGGCGCCATGTCTATCAGCTTAACGTCGGTGTCCGGGAGGTTCTCGCGCAGGTAAGAGGCCAGGCTCATGATGCCGAGCGGAGGGGAAAAATGCTGCCGCACCGATTTATGGCCGGCCCTTATAAACACGGTCCTTGTCATGGTTTTACAGGTTTTCTGAAAGCGCGTCAGTTCACGCAACCGCGGCGCGCGTGCGCTCAAGCGCCGCCCGGCCGGACAGCGCACGGCTTAGCGCCTTCTAAAGCTCAAGCTATCACAAGGGGCGGGATTGTCAAGGAGAAAGGTAAGTGGAGTACCCCCAATTTTCGAACTTCCTGAAAGCTTTAGACCTCCCGTAACCCCTGGGCGGCCCGCCCGTCCGTCCGAGGATGGGTGGGTTTACAGGTTCAAAAAAGGTTGATTACTGACTCATAGCGTAGTATTACACCCTGCTGGGACTAACTTGTGCCACCCCGAGCTCGACCCCATATCTCGTTTTCACAATGTTATTTTATAGTTTTGGCACGCTTCAAAAGCTGCTTTTTACCTTTCCCATATTGAATTCAAATCTGTTTCAGACATTTTTAAACAGGCTTTTTTATGGTCTTTTTCTTCTTTTTCTTTGGCCCTTATTAAAGGTGAGCAGATTAAGGGAGCACTCTTTTAGATACTTATTGAGCTCGCTTTTGACGCGTGGTTTTAAATTCGCATAGTTTTCGTACCCGCCTATGAGGTCCCGGGTCAGCATTCGGACAGCGGGGCTGTAGTCCAGCATGACGCCCAGTGCTCTTAACGTTCTGTTGGCAAAGAACTTTTCTCGCAGGGGAGAAACCAGGGAGAGCTCGGCTGCTATGTTCTTCTGGAAGGTTTGGACATAGCTTTCCAGGTCGCCGGCTTGCAGGGCCCGGTGGATAAGATGAGCGGTTTTAAAGGCGTAGTAGATCCCCTCGCCGGTGATGGGGTCTGCGGCACCCGCGGCGTCTCCTGCCAAAGCCCACCCTTTTCCTGCCACTCCGGGGTCTTGGAGGGTTTCGGTCCGGAGGTTTGGCAACAGCCATGCCCGCGGCTCTGCCGGTCCGGGATACTCTATCTCAGCCCTTTTGAACTCCTTTTGCACGAACTCCTCCAACAGCTCGATTATTTGTTCCTTTTTTTCCGGTGAAGGACTCAGGGCGATTCCAGCGGCTATTTGCCCGGGCCGCGGGAACATCCAGGCATATCCGGCATACTTTTGAAAGAACCGGATGACAAGAGGCATTCGTTCGGTTGCCGGCAGGAGAAAGGAATAGGCCAGAATCATGTCTTCCCGATCAAACGGCCGGGAGAACTCCTCCCGGACCACGCTCCTGACACCGTCCGCACCGATGAGAAAGTCCACGTCAAGGCCGCCCCCCTCCGATTCGATGCGGAATCCTTCCCCCGACTTTTGCACCTTTTGCACCTTTTCGGGCCGGAACTCGGCTCCTGCGTGAACCGCACGATCAAGCAGTGTTTTTCCAAGAGTCTCCCTGGAGATGGTGTAGATTCCCTGGTACAGGCTGAGCTTTATCCTTCTTCCCTTCGGGAAGACCATCTGGACCAGCCGGTGGTTTTCCCCTCCCAGGTCTCTTTGTTTTAAGTCTTTGAACTCTCGGAATATCTTATAGGTAAGCCCTCCGCCGCAAGGCTTCTCCCACGGCGCCCGGTGGTCAAAAAGAAAGACCTTTTTCGAGTCTGAAGCAAGAAGCCAGGCCAGCCTGCTTCCGGCAATACCCGCGCCCACGATCCCGATTACTTCTTTTTCCATTTTTTAAGTTCCGCTTCCTTTTATAGAGAGCTTTTTTAAGTCTCGAACTTCTTCATAAGGAGGGATCCTGGAATAGGTCGGCAGGCTAAGTTATAGATTTCATGAGTTTTTATAATGTAGGCCCCGGCTTTTTTTCAGAGCCCGGCTGTTATAAGCGCTGGTGCCTGAACCTGGAGCAATGAAAACACACACTTTAAGATTTCCACGCGGCCGGCCTTTCCGGCTTCTCCCGGGGGAGAGCTCATCCTGACTTGTTGTTCTTATGAATTTCCAGTCCGGCCGAAAATTTTGTCTATCTCTTTTTCGATAGTTTCTTCTCTGGAGTTCTTGGCCACGGAAAGCTCCTTTATCAAAAGGCTCCGTGCCGTGTCCAGGACTTTCCTCTCCCCGAAACTCAGCTCCTTGTTCAGCTTTAAAAGATACAGCTCCCGCATGACCTCGGCGATCTCGAAAATGGAGCCGGTTTTTATCTTGTCCATGTAAAGACGGTGCCTGCGGTTCCAGGTCTGCGATTTCTTCCGGCCGCGCTTTTTCTTAAGTATCTTATATACTTCGGTGACCTCTTTTTTGGGAATCACCCCCCGGAGTCCCACGTTCCCGGCGTTGTCCTGGGGGATCATGATGGTGATGTTATTGTCAAGAAGCCGCAATACATAAAAGGTCTGAGAATTGCCGGAAATCTCTTTTTCCTCGATGTCTTCCACTACGCCCACCCCGTGAGCAGGATATACTGCTATGTCGCCAACCTTGAACATGCCTTCTCCTCCCTCTGGCCTGTAAAGTAAAGAACCAAAAGCGCTTTTCGGGCCCCAAAGCCCGCGGTGTCCCGTAGATTAACAGAAGAATAAGCTGCCGGAAAGAAATTAGAAATGAGTGAGCGGCACCATCCAGCCCGGACAGTGCCCCTCCGGGGTGTGTATAAAAACCTGGTAAAATGGCGGCTGGAAGTGTTTATAAGTGACCTCATCTGGCCGTCCGGTGAAATATGCGCCTCTTGAAAAAGCCGACAGTACCCTGGCCATGGTCAAGTAGAACACCAGCAAGAGCGAATGAGCGGGTGAGAATATACAATAAAGAGCGGCGAGCAAAGAGCTTTACTAGCAAACCAAGGCTTTTTTAATCTGATTTTAATTATACAGGAGTTCTCTTGGATTGTCAATCACTTTTTGAGAAGAAGTTCCAAAACCGGCGACAGAGGCCTGTTTTTCTCCGGGGAACTGCTGTCCCGTTTCTATAAAGGAATCAGCCGGCGAGGAGAGTTGTCTTTATTTATATCGGCCCGCTTCATTTTATTTCTTGGTAGAACAATGGTAACTTCTCTTGCGCCCGGATTTAATTTTCCGGGAATGTCGGTTATATTAGATGACGGGAAGTTCATGATAGACCAGGAAGGACAAGAGGACGTGGGCCAGGAAGCAAATTTCAGGGATGACCGGCAGCCGGCTCCTGATACGGATGATACAGCATCATTGCCGGATGAAAACGGGTCGTGGCTTGTCTCCACCCTGTCCGGATGGTGGAGTTCGGTTTACGATCTTCCTTACTGGGCGCGGGAGCTGATCCGGAAGGCCCTCCACATCGGGGTGGTGGTGCTGGCGCTGCCGCTTCGGTGGTTCGGCTGGTGGTACGGGATAGCCTTTGCCGCAGTTTCTTTTGTCTGGAACGCGGTGGGCATGCCCCGCTATTTCAAGTTCACCTTCCGGGACGATGAAAAACAGACCGGTTACTCGCGCGGAATGTTGTCTTATCCGATAACCGTGCTGGTTCTCATTATCTTCTTCCCCTTACCCATAGCAGCGTCACAATGGGCGACCTTGAGCTTCGGCGACGGCTTCGCCACCTTGATCGGCAAGTTCTTCGGCAAGACCCCCCTTCGGTGGAATAAAGACAAAACCTACGAGGGAATGAGCGCGTTCCTTGTCATGGGCACTCTCGGGTCCTTTTTCTTCTTCGTGTTTACCCTGGGAAACGCAGAGGGGTCGAGCTTTTTGTGGCAAAGCTCGTGGGTCCTTTTGCATATCCAGAGCCTGTCCATCCCCATGATCGCTTTTATCTGTTTCGCTTCAACCATGGTCGCCGCCATATTCGAGAGTCTGCCGTTTTATTTCATTGACGACAACATTATAGCGCCGGTGGCAGGGGCCCTGGCCAAGCTGGGGCTCTGCTTTCTGTTGTGAGAGGCTTGGACAAGTAGAACGTGATGCAAAACCAGCCGGCGAAGAACGGGCGTTATTATATCTATGCAGTGGTGCTGGGCCTCATGGGTCTTTTTATATCCGTCGAGCTTCTGGTTATCCACCTTACGGTAAGCGAAGACCCCTTCCATCCTTTCTCCTGCCACGTGGCCCCGGAAGTGGACTGCAACGCCGTGGCCTTAAGCCGCGAGTCAATGCTTCTTTCCGTGCCGGTGCCGGTATGGGCCATCCTCACCTATGTCGCTTTCCTGGCGCTCGCGGCGGCGGGCATAAAATCGAAACAGCCTTTCTTCTCCCGGGCCGGAGACTACGCCCTGGCACTGGCCGCCTGGACCGTCGCTTACTCCGGCTATCTCGCTTGGGTGTCCGCCTTTCGTATCGAGACCTTCTGCGCCTATTGCACCGCACTATATTTTGTCAACCTCGGACTTTTGTTTGCGACCATTCCAACGGCCCGGCCCTTAAACAAGTGGATGCAAAGACGGGCGGAAGACTGGCGCCTGCTTTACGCGAACAAAGTTATACTTTCCGCCGCGGCCGCGGCAGTGGTTATAGCCGGCGGCGGCCTGGCCGCATTTAATCTGCTGGCCGGCCGGCCCGCGGAGCTGAAGCTGGTCAAGGGGGTAAACATAGACCTTTCCGAAGACCCCGCCACCGGTCCCTTTCGGGCGCCGGTTACGGTCATTGAATGGAGCGACTACGAATGTCCCCATTGCAACCGCATGCACCAGCGGGTAGAGGACCTGCTGAAAAAATTCCGCGGCAAGATAAGACACGTGCATAAGAGTTACCCTTTGAATCCGAAGTGTAATCCCTACGTATCAAGGCCGCAGCACCTTCACGCCTGCGAGGCCGCAAAAGCGGCGGAGTGCGCCTTCCAGATGGGCCATTATAAAAGCTATATCAGAAAGCTCTGGGACATTGCCGCAGTAAAAGGGGCCCTGGACACCCCCACCCTTTTGCGGCTTGCCGAGGAGGAAGGCATGGACCCGGTGAAGTTTCAGTCCTGCATGGAAAGCTCTTCCACCCGCGCCGCAATAAAAAAAGACGTGCAAGACGCAAAGCGGGCCGGCATAAACGCTACTCCTTCCTTTATTGTGAACGGCTACAAGTTCACCGGCGGAAGGGACTTGGAATGGTGCTCGAAGCTCATCGAGCGGTTCCTTAAAGGCAAAAAGCCTCCGCGGGCGGAAAAGATCGCCGAGCCCTGATATTCCTTCACCGTCTTCATCCATGACGGAAAGACGACGGGCTCTCCAATGTTTTTAATCCATTTTTTGCCGCTTATTCTTTCCTCTTTTTTAACCGCTGACAAGTGTTCAGGCCATAATATCCAAGGCTTTTTTTTTAAATTCTACTTGCTTTTTTATAACAGGTGTTATAGTATTCGATTAAAAATTTCCGGGAGCGTCCTATGAACGAGGAAGACAAGAGCAAGGCAGAGCTCTTACAAGAGCTTGAATCGCTTCGGAAGCTGGTTGATTCCCTGGACAAGTCGAGCGTGCAGGTCAAACTCTCCGAGGGTGTTCTTCGGGAGAGCGAAGAGCGGTATCGCTGGATGCTGGAGGCCGCCGAGGTCGGCATCTGCGAGGTCGGCATCTGGGAGTTTGACGGTAAAGGGAACACGTTGTTTTTAAATGATCGGATGTGCGGGATGCTGGGTTGTTCAAAGCAGGATTTACAAGGCAGGAACTTTCTCGAGTTCGTGGATGAGGAGTGCCTTACGGACGCCCTTCCCCCGCTCGCGGAGCCGGCGAGGAAACAGAAGCGGGAGCTTTGCTTTATAAGGGAGGATGGCAGCGAGTTTCACGGTCTGGTATCAGCGGCTCCCAAGTACGACGAAAAGGGCGAGTTTCTTTACGCCACTGCCATGGTAATAGACATCAGCGAGCGCAAGCGCTACGAAGAGGACATAAAGGAACGGGAGAGAAAGTACCGGGCTCTTTTCGAGAACATGCATGACGCCGCATTCCTGGCCGACCCTGAGACGGGCCTGATCGTGGAGGCCAACCGTCAGGCGGAGAAGCTCATGCAGATGCCCCGCCAGAAGATAGAAGGACTTCACTTTACCGAGCTCCATCCCCCGGAGGCCCGCGAGAAAGCGGAACAAGGGGTCCGGCGTCACCTCGAGTCTCCTACTGAAAGCCGGGACATCGAGGTGCTCCGGCCGGACGGCTCCCGCGTGCCTGTCCTCGTCAGCGCCGCTCCCCAGGTCATCGAGGACAAGACCTACCTTCTGGGCATCTTCCGGGACATCACCGACAGAAAGCGGGCGGAGGAGGAGCTGACCATCCGGAACCGGGTAAACGAGATAATGCTGACCCGGCCGGACTCGAGCATGTACCGGGAAATCCTGAAAGAGTTGGTGGAATTCTTCCGGAGCGGCTCCGGCCTGTTCGGCTACTTGAGCGAAGACGGCGGCGTGGCGGTGGCTGCCCGGAGACCGGCCGAGAATGAGCATGAAACAAAGGACTCCCCGCCGGCACTTATCCCGCGGTCGGAGTGGGCAGACGTACTGCAAACGGCCTGGAACGATCTTAAGCCCTCTGTGCTTCCGGCGGAAAGAGGTCCCGTTACCATAGCAGAGCTCTCCTTTCAGCGAGCCATGGCTTCGCCGCTTATCCACCAGGGCCGGCCGGTGGGAGTCATTGTGGTGGGCAACCGGGAGCGGGATTACCAGGATGAGGATCTCGAGATCTTCCACCGGGTCTGCGAGAGCATCGGTCCGGTGCTCCATGCAAGGCTGGAGAGAGACCGGCAGGAAAGACAAAAGAGGCTCCTTGAGAACCAGATACTCAACGCCCAGAAGCTGGAGAGCCTGGGGGTGCTCGCAGGCGGGATCGCCCACGATTACAACAACCTATTGATGATCATACTGGGAAACGCGAGCCTCGCTTTAAAGGAGCTTCCGCCCGAATCTCCCGCCCGGCTCAGCCTGGAAGAGATAGAGACAGCCTCCCACCGCGCCGCGGAGCTGACCAAGCAGCTTCTGGCTTACTCCGGCAAGGGCAAGTTCCTGATCGAGCCCGTCAACCTGAACTACCTCCTGGAGGAAATGGAGCATCTCCTCAATCACACCATCTCCAAGAAAGCGGTCTTGAAGCTCCGCTTGTCCGAGAAGCTTCCCCGCATAAAAGCGGACCCCGACCAGGTCAGGCAGGTGGTCATGAACCTGGTAACCAACTCCTCCGAGGCCCTGGGAGAAAAAAGCGGCATCATCTCCGTAACCACTGGAGTAATGCAGGCAGACCAGGATTACCTCTCCCGCGCCTTTCTGGACGAGGGACTCCCCTCCGGATACTACATCTACCTCGAGGTCTCGGACAACGGCTGCGGCATGGATGAAGAAACCGTGTCCAAGATTTTCGACCCCTTCTTTACCACCAAGTTCACCGGCCGGGGACTGGGCTTGGCCGCGGTGCTGGGGATCGTTCGTTCCCATTCCGGGACCCTGAAGGTGTACTCCGAGCCGGGGCGGGGAACCACCATCAAGGTGCTTTTCCCTGTGGCGGAGGTTGATGACCGTGTTTCCGGCGAACCTGTGAAGCACGAGGGCAAAGCTTCCCACACCGTGCTGGTGGCGGACGACGAGGACTCGGTCCGAAACATCTGCCGGCTGGTCCTGGAGAAGTATAACTGCCGGGTGCTTACGGCTTGTGACGGAATGGAGGCCTTGAACGAGTACCGGGAGAACGCGGACGATATTGACGTGGTGCTCCTGGACCTGACCATGCCCCACATGGGAGGTGATGAGGCCTTCCGGGAGCTGAGACGCATAAACCCCGCAGTTAAGGTGATACTCACCAGCGGCTACAGCGAAGAGGAGACCACCTCCCGTTTTAACGGCAAGGGACTGGCCGGTTTTATCCAGAAGCCCTTCGAGCCGGCCGACCTCTACCGCAAGCTGGAAGAGGTCCTGAAAGAGAACTCTTAAGAGCTTCTTGTAAAATCACTCTTGTCCAAAAACAGAATTTTATCTCACGCAAAGACGCGAAGGCGCAAAAAAGAAAAAATATAAGAAGACCTCGCCAGTTCTGGATATTATGAAGACTGTGCCCGTGTGTGCTTTTCAAGGAACGTGGACTTCGGGAAAGAACTCTTGAATTCATTGCGTCTTGGCGTCTTTGCGTGATATCAATCCTTTATTTGGGACAGCGATGACCTGGAAGGCACTACTTGAACACGTGTCTTTTCGGGACCACCGTGATGCCGCTGGGAGTGGTTATAAGCCCTCTGTCCTTGTCCTCTTCCGGGTCGTAGCCGATGGACACACCCGGCGGGACCTGGACGTACTTGTCTATTATAGCTCTTTGAACCTTGGCGCCCGGACCTATGGACACCCCGTTAAAAAGCACGGAGAACTCGACCTCGGAGCCCTTCTCGCAACGCGTGTCATAGCCCAGCACCGAGTTTATGACCCGGCCCCGGGTGATGATGGACCCCTCCCCGATTACCGAGTTGTAGACCTCGCTCGAGAGCGAGAACTTGGCCGGCGCAAAGTTATGGGTCGAGGTCCGGATAGGCCATTCCTGGTTATAAAGATTAAAAACCGGCGTGATCCCGCAGATGTCCATGTTGGACTCGTAGAACTCCTCGAGGGTCCCCACGTCCCGCCAGTATCCTTTCTCCTGGCCGGTAACTCCGGGGACCTGGTTCTGCGCGAAGTCGTAGACCAGGATGCGCAGGCCGCTTCGGTGGAGGAACGGAATAATATCGTAGCCGATGTCATGGGTCGAGTACTTTTCCTGCGCATAAGGGTCGAACTCGAGCAGCGAGTTGAGCTTGCTTTTGCTCACGTACTCCTTCTGGGCGTCTTCCTGGAAGCAATAGTTCAACAGGTCCCGGTTGAACAGGTAGTTGCCCATGGACACCAGGCACCGGCTCGAGTCGTGCGGAAGCGGCTCCGGGACCTCAGGTTTTTCCTGGAACCCCACCAGGTTGTAGTCCTCGTCCACCATTATCACCCCGTACTGGCGGGCGGCCTTTTCTACCGGGACCGGGATGGCGGCGATGGTCATGTCCGCCCCGCGAAGTTGCTGGTTTACTATCATGTCGTTTATGTTCATCTTGTAGATGTGGTCTCCGCCGAACACGGCCAGGATATCGGGGTCCACCTTCTCGATCCGGTTGAAGTTCTGGTAGACGGCGTCCGCGGTGCCCAGGTACCAGTCTTTATGGACCCGCTGCTGAGCGGGGTTGATGGTTATATGACCGGCAATCCCACCCATCGCTCTCTGCCACCCCTCTTCCACGTGGTCAATAAGCGACTCGGCCTTGAACTGGGTCACCACCGCGATATTGTAAATCCCCGAGTTGATGAAATTGGACAAAACCAGGTCAATGATCCGGTACTTGCCGCCGAAAGGCACCGCGGGCTTGGCCCGGTGTCTGGTCAACGGGTCCAGCCGCGTCCCTTCTCCTCCGGCCAGTATCATGGCAAGTATGCTGCTCATTCCAGGACTCTCTTTTGGCTTTGCCGCAGTTTTCAGGGAACGCGGAAATAATCGCCGCTTTCTTTCTGCCACTCCCGCAGCCTGTCTTCCAGCTCTTTCCTTATACGCTTATAGCCCGGGTCATGAAACAGGTTTTTCATCTCGAGGGGATCGGAATCAAGATCGTAAAGCTGTCCGTCCTGCACGTCGAAGAAAGCGTAGGAGTACTTCCACTCGGGGGTTCTTATCATGCGCGCCGCGTTGTTGTATCTGCCCACCTTGAGATGGGTCTCGTGCTCGGAGAACACTGCTTCTCTTCCCGCTTCGCCCGAGCCGTTGAGCCGCGCGGAGAGGTCCATCCCCGGCACCTGCGAAGGCCAGCGCACTCCCGCAAGCGACGCTATGGTGGGAGCTATGTCAATGTTGGAGACCATGTCGGAAACATCGCGTCGCCGCATTCCCGGATGAGAGACGACCAGGGGTATATGCAGGGCCTCTTCATAAAACTCGTACTTGCCCTTGAACCCGTGAGCGCCTCCCATCTCGCCGTGGTCCGAAACATAGACGATTATCGTATCTTCGAGCATGTCTTTTACTGAAAGTGCATGAGAAAGCTGCTCGATGTAGCGGTCGGTCATCTCGATCAGGTTGTAGTAGAAAGTAAGGAACTCTCTCCAATCCCATTCTTTCTTTTTGCCCCTTCTAGCTTTCTGCCCCGAGGGCTTGTCTGTGAGGTCGTCTTTCAAGCTGGGCGGCACTTGTGCTTCCGGCCGGATGGAGTCGTCCGGCTTTAACCGGAAATGGCAGATGTCGTGTGGGTTGATTATGGAACAGCACAGGAACCAGGGCTGATCTTTGTTTTGTTCCCGGATCCATCGGCAGGCCCGCCTTACCACCTCGTCGTCCGCGAGATAGCCGTACTCCTGCTCGGGAATCTCTCCGCAGTGTCCTTCAAAACCGTAGTCGCTCGCCCGGCCGCGATGTCTTATGTTCGCGAGATAATAGTCCCAGCTCTTGGACAGGTCCCATTTGCCCTGGTAGCCGATCCGATAACCCGCGGAAGCCAGCACCGAACCCAGGTGCGGCATCTGCGGGTCCAGCTCCTCCTGTCCCACCGGAAACATCAAGTTATGGGTGACTCCGTTCTGGTGCGGGTACATTCCGCTGAAAATGGAACTGCGGCTGGGAGAACATAACGGGTACGAACAGAAAGTGTTGTCAAAGGATACGCCGTGCTCGCGGAGCCGCTCGAACGCCGGCCGGGAAAGCGGAGGCAGGTTGCCCCACCACCGCTCCTGGTCGGTGATGATTAAAAGGATGTTGGGTTGTTTCCCCGGCGTAAGACCGGAGAGCGCCGGCTCCGTCTTCTCAAGAGAAAAAGAAGGTGGAGGCACCGGGCAGTTGTCTTCAGCTCGAGAGAGCTCCGGCACCAGCGTGCCGCCGGCCAGCACTGCTCCCGTCTTCATGAACCCGCGCCGGTCCGGCTTTATACTATCTTTCTTTCCGCTTTTTCTTTGGTCCCGGTTTTTCATGGCCCTCCTCGCTTTCCCCGTCTATGCCATAGCTCTTTATCTTGCGGTGGAGAGACGATCTTTCCACTCCCACCTGCTCCGCGGTACGCGACACGTTATGATCGTTCTCGATTAACTTTCTCATTAGATACTGCTTTTCAAAAGCGTTCCTCGCTTCCTTCAGTGTGGGCAGATCGTACGCAGAGGTAACCGGCGCCGTGCCGGGCGAGGTCAGGGCCGGCGGCAGGTCTTTGACCGTTATGTCTCCGCCGGGCGACAGTATCACCATTCTCTCTATCACGTTCTTGAGCTCCCGCACGTTTCCCGGCCAGGAGTACTGCATAAAAGCCTGGAGCGCCCTTTTGTTGATCTTCTTCTGCTTGAGGCGGGACCGGGCGCAGAAGTCTTTGAGGAAGTGGTCCACGAAAAGCGGTATGTCCTCTTTTCTCTCCCTCAGGGGCGGCAGGTACAGGGGGATCACGTTCAGCCGGTAATAGAGGTCTTCGCGGAAGCTTCCCTCCTGCATGGCCTTCTCGAGGTCCTTGTTGGAAGCAGCTATAACGCGCACGTCCACTTTTATGGGAGAGGTCCCTCCCACCCTCTCGAACTGCTGCTCCTGCAGGATGCGAAGTATCTTCGACTGGGTGCGGAGGCTCATGTCCGCTATCTCGTCCAGGAAAAGCGTGCCCCCGTCCGCCATGTCGAACTTGCCCTGTTTGCGGTCCACCGCGCCGGTGAAAGCCCCTTTTTCGTGGCCGAACAGCTCCGACTCGATAAGCTCTTCCGGTATGGCCGCACAGTTCACGCTCACGAAAGGCCGGTCCGACCGAAGGCTTCCCCGGTGGATCATGCGGGCCAGCACCTCTTTGCCGGTGCCGTTCTCGCCGGAGATCAGAACCCACCCTTCAGTGGGGGCCACCTTTTCTATCTGGCTCCGCAGCTCCTTGATGGGCCGGGACTGGCCGATAAGCTCGTCCTTGCCCGCCATCTCCTCGCTCAGGCGCCGGTACTCGCGCGAGAGCCGCGTAAGCTCCAGCGCGTTCTGAATGGTTATGATGATCTTGTCCAGGCTTAAAGGCTTTTCAATATAGTCGTAAGCGCCGAGCCGCGTGGACTTAACCGCGGTCTCGATGGTGCCGTGCCCGGAGATCATTACCACCGGAAGCTCCGGATACGTCTCCTTTATCTTTTGCAGGGACTCGACTCCGTCCATGCCCGGCAGCCAGATGTCGAGCATGACCAGGTCCGGAGGGCTGTCCTCTATCATCTGCAGAGCCGACTCCCCGTCATGAGCAGTGCTTACCGAAAACCCCTCATCCGAGAGAACGCCCCCCAGAGTCGTGCGGATGCTCTCCTCATCGTCTACTATAAGAATGTGCTCGCTGTTTTTCTTCTTTCTCTTCATCTTTCCCGCGCGCATTGTAAAAAGGTTTTTCTCGTGAGCTTTTTACCGACTTGTTCATGCAATTATGATATCAACTCGAAACGAAATTTTCAGCCCGAGGCGTTCCCTGCAAATAATGTAATATATGAGAGCATCTTATGTGCGAGCGGCTTTAGCCGCGAAAAGCCGCTCTCCTGTATTGGACCCTGGAATAAAAACCCCATCCTCCGGATGACTATAACCGCCAATAAGGTTATCATACTTTTACAGGCAGAGTTTAAAGGGGAGAAACTGTATTGATTCCAGCCGAACTTAACACGTCTATCCTGTCCTGGTCAGAGGCCATACTTCCACAAGCCTGGCAGCTCGCGCTTTCCATCTTTAACAAGCCGGAGCTCGCTTTCCACGAGTACTTCGCGAGCGAAGCCCTGTGCGGGTTCTTACAGAAGTCCGGCTTCGAGATAGAGACCGGTCTCGGCGGGCTGGACACAGCGTTTCGCGCCGTTAAATCCGGCGATGCTCCCGGACCCAGGCTGGCTTTTCTGGCGGAGATGGACGCTCTTGCCGAGATGGGCCACGCCTGCGGCCATCACCTGATCGGCACGGCCAGCGCAGCTTCCGCAGTGGTTCTTGTTTCTGCGCTCGGGTCGTTTTCCGGCTCGATCGAGGTGATCGGCACACCCGCGGAAGAAGGAGGCGGCGGCAAGGTCATCCTGGCGCGAGAGGGCGTTTTTCAGGGCATTGACGCGGCTCTACTGGTCCACCCGGACAAGCGCACCGAGGTGTTCAAAAGATCGCTGGGAGTGGCCGAGATCAGGCTTACCTTTACCGGCAGGGCCGCCCACGCGGCAGTGGCGCCCGAGAGCGGCATCAACGCCTTGGACGCCGTGGTGCAGACCTTTAACGCGGTCTCTATGTTGCGCCAGCAGCTACCGGACAAAACGCGCGTGCACGGCATCATCACCCAGGGCGGGTCCGCACCCAACATCATCCCGGAAAAAGCGAGCGCGGTTTTCCTGGCCCGCGGACTCACCCTGGACCAGACCATGGAGATAGCCGACCAGGTCCGGGAGTGTGCGGAGGGAGCGGCCCGATCTACCGGCGCCTCCCTGCAGGTCGAGCTGAGTCGCGACCACATGTATGCCCCTTATGTTCCCAACCGGCCGCTGGGCGAGGCTTTCATCGAGTGCCTTCACGAGCTCGGTCTTTCTGATGACGGCGGGCCGGAAGACGAGGCCATGGGAAGCACTGACGTGGGCAACGTGGGACTCGATGCCCCGGTGCTCCATCCTCTTATGGAGGTTCCGGGAGCGGAGAGCGGCGTCCACACCCCGGAGTTCGCGAGCATCGCTTCTTCACAGGCCGGCAGTACCATGCTGGAGCGGGCAGTCAAGGCCATGTCGCTCGCGGGCGCGCGGGTTCTCACTGACGACTCGCTCCGGCAAAGGATAAAAGAGGACCACCGGAACATGCTCCGTGAGGTCGGCTCTGATACAGGCGATACGCCGGCCGCCGGGGAAGGAGGGGACAGCTCATGAAGGCCATCGGTCTGATGTCGGGGACCTCGCTGGACGGCGTGGACGCCGCCCTGGTTGACATAAGCCGCACCAGATGGGGAGTCCGCGCTGAGCTTTTGTCCTTTTATACCCTCCCTTTTTCGGGAGAGACGGTGCGGATGATACTGGAGGCTTCCAATCCTTCTACCGGCCGCACGGACCTTGTGGCGCGTTTGAACTTTTATCTGGGCGAGCTTTTCGCACAGGCCGCCCACGAGGTCATGCGGCTGGGAGGAGTCCGTCCTCTCGAGGTCGAGCATATAGGCTCTCATGGTCAGACCATCCAGCATCTTCCCGATCCGGTCAAGATAGGAAAGACCAGGGTAAGTGCAACCCTCCAGGTGGGCGAGCCGTCGGTGATAGCCGCCCGCACCGGCATCACCACGGTGGCCGACTTCAGGCCGGCGGACATGGCCGCGGGAGGGGAAGGAGCTCCGCTGGTGCCGTACGTGGACTACCTTTTGTTCCGGAACCCCAAGCGGTCCCGGTTCCTGGTGAACATTGGAGGCATCTGTAACGGGACCTTCCTGCCCGCGGGAGCGGGCGATCCGGAAGCAGTGCGGGCCTCCGACATCGGCCCCGGAAACATGGTGATTGACGAGCTGGTGCAAAGGATGACCAACTTCAGGGAATCCTATGACCGCGACGGCAGGCACGCGGCCAAGGGCAAGGTCAATCACAAACTTCTCTCCGAGCTTTTAAAGACCGGCTTCTTTGCAAAGCCGCCTCCCAAGAGCACGGGCCGCGAGCGGTTCGGGGCCGACTTCGTGGACTCGATTATAGAGTCCGCGGGCGCGCGTAACAGGCGCGGTTTTCTCGATCTTATCGCCACCGCGGTCGAGCTCACCGCGGAGTCCATCCACCGGCATTACCGGCGCTTTCATTCGGAAGAAACCGCGGCCGACGAAGTGATAGTCTCCGGCGGGGGCGCCAAAAACCTGGTCCTCATGCAATCGCTTTCCGCAAAGTTCGATCCGGTGCCGGTGGCGGCCTCGGACGAGTACGGCGTGCCGGCGGCAGCCAAGGAGGCCATGGCTTTCGCGATCCTGGGAATGGAGACGTTGAAAAAAAGACCCGGCAATCTTACCGGCGCCACCGGCGCGAAAAAACGAGCGGTCCTCGGAAAGATAGTTCCACCGCCGGGATAATTTTCCGGACATCTTCAGAAAGAGGCGATAAGCGCCAGGTAGGAGAAGCCGGCCGGGTCGGCGTCTTCTCCTTTCCAGTCATCGGACGGCCAGAACGTCATGTAGGCGGCTTTGGCTTTTATCCCTTTGCGCATCTGCCAGCGCACCATGAGGTCCAGCTCGTAGCCAAGCTCGTGCTCTTCGTCGCTGCTCTCCACGGAAAGGTAGGGCTGCTCGACCCGGAAGTAATGCGCGTCCGCCTGAAGCCGGATGCTCTTATGCGGAGAGAATCCGGTGCGCAGCACGTAGTCCTGCAAGCCCAGCGACGCGGTCCCGTAGGGGTCTTTAAAAAGGTCCATCCTGCCGCGATAGCCGTGCCTCGAGTAATAGTAGTCATAGAAGTAGTGGGCCTCGAGGCGGTTGGCGCCGCTGTCGCCCGAGGTTACGTCCCAGCCCGCGCCGATCCAGGGCGCGTACTCTCCGCCTGCCGAGTAGTACAAGTCGCCCGCACAAAGCCAGGCTGATACGTCTGCCTCACCTGCCGCGGTGCCTACGGTGCCGAACTGGTAGGCATAGTCGAGCTCGAAGCGGGGACCGCCTTTTTCCTTCCATTCGGGATTGCCTTGGTGGAAGTAGAGCGCCGCGGTGTATCTTACCGAGGCCGGGTTCTCTTCGTCCTCGGTAACGTCTTTGACCCGGGCCTGATCGAGGTCCACGAAAGCCAGAAGCTGGAGCCGGTTCTGGAACAGGTGCAGATCAAAGCCGTTCAAGGTGTGATCGTACTTATAATCTATGTCTTCGTCCGGGACTGAGTGGTCCGGGTACTGGTCGGGGTCGGGGTACCAGTGGCGGTCGCCGTGAATGCCGTAAAAGCTCCAGAATTTTAATGAAAAGTTCTCGGCCAAGTAGCCGGCCTTTATGCCGTCATAGGTCCGGGGACCGGCGTAGCTCCAGTTGCCGGGTCCCATGATCCTGGCCCTGCCCTGGTCATTGGACATCCTTCCCACTTTCAGGTAGAAGTTATCTGTTAAAAGGTTGTCGAGCCGTATCCATACCTTGGAGACCCCGAGGTTCCGGTCCGGCTTATTGGGAGGCTCCGGTTCTCCGGTAAGATAGGGGTCGTTGTATCCCATGGTTCGGGAGTCGGCGAGGAGTATGTAAAACACGGTGTCGGGAAGGACCCGGTCCACCCGGAACCCGAGCCGGGTGCGCAGGGTCGCGTACTGGTCCGCAGAGGTGGAGCCGTCAAAGTCGCGGTCGTCAAACTCGACCCGCGGCCGGATGTATCCGTCCAGGTACACTCCGTCCGTGAGCTTGACCTCGGAATGCGCGGGCAGACAGATGAAAAACAACAGGGCAACAACCGCTGCCGCAACCACTGCCGTTGTGCGTTCTTTTTTCCACATGTGTATCGCTTCCGATTTGCCGGAGAATATATTAATGTCCGCCGACCTTGAGTATCCCTGAGGCGGCCAGTACCAGCACGGCGCACTCGAAGACGACCAGGGCGAAGTAAGGCCAGTCCTTCTGCTTCAAGTAGGCGGGCAACAGCGCCACCAGGAAACACAGAACGGTCATGCCCGCCAGGATGGCGACCCCTACGAAGTTCAGAAAGTCTCCCTTCTTCAGCATGTAAATCCAGTCCCACCCGTCCGGAACACCTGGCTTTACTTGCGTTAAAAGCCCCTGGTCCTTAAACCCGGCAAAGACCTGCCCCAGCTTCTTCTCCGCCTTGTCGGAGTGCGGATCGAGGCCCAATGCTTCCGCGGTATCCATCACCGCCACCTTCTTGTCCATGCCGGTCTCGCCTTTTGCAGAGATCTCTCGCTTCATGATCATGGCGATCTTTTCATCCGAGATGTCCTCCAAAGAGGCGCCGGGAGGAGGGGCTTTCTCTCCCGCTTTCTCCGCCTCCGGCACTTTAACCGGCTCTTTCAGGGCGTACCAGGGATTGAGCCAACTGTCCGCCCTTTCATGCCAGTAATTGGGGACCTCCGCGAGCGGGATATGGCGCGGCAGCACCTTGAACACGTAAAGCCCGAAGGTTATGGTCAGTATCAATATGGCAGACCAGGCTCCGTAGAAAAGTATGTCGGCGTAAAGGATCTGCTCCTTGCTGGCCTCGCAATCGTTCAAAGTGTACTTCTTTTTCTCTTGTGACATCATTACACCTCCTCCGGCTTAAATCCCGAGGCCTTTTAAAAAGGCCCGGACGCCGGCGAATATCAGCACTCCGATGACTATGTAGCGGATGGCCTTGGGCTTGATCTTGGCCAGGATACGAACGCCCACGAAAGAGCCCAGCATGAGACCCACAATGGACGGCACCGCCATGAGCGGAATGACGCAACCCTTGTTCATGTAGATCCAGGCCGCTGAAGTGTCGGTAATGGAGAGCAGGAACTTGCTGGTCCCCACCGCGATCTTCAAAGGGGTCCCCATAAGCAGGTTCATCACCGGAACATTGGCCCAGCCCGCTCCCAGTCCGAACATGCCGGCCACCAGCCCGATGACCATGAAAAGCAGAAAGCCGGCCAGGGTCCGGTGCGTTTTCCAGTCAATTATCTCCTGGGTGGACTCTTCAAAGCAAAGCCCCGACATGCCCAAAGCACTTCCCAGGGCGTCCTGTTTCTTGACCTCCGGCCGCTCCACGTTCTTCGAGAACAAAAGAAGACCGGCGATGAAAATAATGGTGGCCCCCAGAAGTATCTGCACGATGTTGGTCGGAAGCGCCAGTCCCACGAAGGCCCCTATGATCGAAAAGGTAGATGCGATCACCGCCAATGGAAGCGCCAGCCGAAGGTTGGCCAGGTTGCGCCGCAAAAGGCCCGGACCCGCAGCCAGGGCGCCTGAAAGCGCCACCAGCAGACCGGCGCCCCGGACGAAGTCGAGATGGAAAGGAAACAGCCCGCTCACAAGCGGAACGTAAAGAACTCCTCCGCCCACGCCGGCCAGCACCGCAAAAATGCCCAGGACAAAACAGAAGAAGAACAGCACCAATGGCCAGAACCACCACGGGATCTGGCTGCCGCCGGCTTCCATGCCTCCCGCCTGGGCGAACAGGGGCTCGGTTATCACGATAAACGCAAGCCCCAACAGAACCCCGAAAAGTACTTCTTTCTTTCTTTCTAACACTCAAATAACCTCCTTACCGGGAGAACCAACTGCATCGGAAAATCTTAATGCCTTCCTGTAACCGGTTTACTGATCCAGGCTCGAAAAAAGCTTAGCATATTATATTGGAACCCCACCTGCCAGTCAAAGAATTTTTCGAGCTCGGGGATGCGAGATGAAAGAGGATTCTCCAGGGTTTGACTTTGTTCACAGGAGCACCTGACCTTCCCCTTCCCCTTTTCTTCCACTTGCCGGGTCGAGTTAATGCCACGCCCCGGTTGACTGGTGATATTACCCCGCCTTAAAATGTCCTTGCCTGCCCGTAATGCTCGCAAGGATTATTGAAATCAGGCCATGAAAGTCTTATACATCGTCCACTCTTTTCCGCCTTTCCACTGGAGGGGCACCGAGATTTACGCCATGGAGCTCGCCCGGTCCATGGCTTCATATCACCAGACCTTTCTGTTTCACCTGGCGGATGATGCCGCGGCAGAAGATGTCAGCCTGGAACACGCCGAGTTCGAGGGGATAAAGGTTTACCGCGCTCGCGTCAACCCGGACCCCTCGGAACCGGAAACCTACTTCTTTCACCCCGGGCTGGAAAAGTCCTTCCAGGAGGTGTT
The DNA here is from genome assembly GCA_046484135.1 of bacterium. Taxonomy (GTDB): domain Bacteria; phylum RBG-13-61-14; class RBG-13-61-14; order RBG-13-61-14; family DATKZS01; genus CAYQTK01. The sequence continues at coordinate 7,995 of JAWOBU010000086.1, read as the reverse complement.
GCAGGAGGTCCGCCCGGACCTGGTCCACTTTATTTACTTCGCGGGCGGCCTTCCCCTAAGCCTGCCGCTAAGAGTGTTCGAGCAGGGCTCTTGTCTTTACATCACGGTTACCGACTTCTCCGGCATCTGTCCGCGCGGACAGCTTATTGACCGGGAAGGACGGACGTGCAAAGGTCCCCGCCGGGCCCTCCGCTGTGCATGGTGCCTTTTCGGCCGGACCTTTGTGGAAGGGCATAGCAGAATAGACCGTCTCCTGCGCGAGATCGTGCCGCCTTCCATTGTTCCGGTCACAAGCCGGCCGGAACTTCAGCTTTTAATGAGAAGACTCGATGCAATAAAAAAAGCCTTCACGAGCGCCGACCGGGTGATCTTTCCAAACCAGAACTGCCGCGAGCGATACTCGAAGGCCGGCTTTCGAGGCAACTTCACTGTCATGGACTACGGCATTGACACCGCTCCCTTTGCCGGCCACCGGAAGAGCGAGTCATCCGAAGTCCGGCTCGGGTTCGTGGGACAGCTCCTTCCCCACAAAGGACTGCACGTGCTTGCCGAGGCCCTGCCCGGACTGGAAGGAGAATGGCGGCTATTGATTTACGGGAGCCTTTCCGACCCGGGAGCAGAGGAGTACTACAACTCGATAGAGCTGCCCGGCCCCCGCACCAGCTTCCGGGGCACTTTCGACTTCAGCGACATGAACCAAGTGCTCGAGGACATAGACGTGCTGGTGGTCCCCTCCACCTGGGAAGAGAACTGCCCCTTGATCGTAAAGTACGCACTCGCGACCGGCACCGTTGCCGTGACCTCGGACCAGCCGGGGATCATCGCCGAGCCCGAGAACAAGCGGGGGCTGGTCCGGTTCAAGTCGGGCGACGCCTCCGATCTTTGCCGCGCGCTTTCCCGCGCGGTTTCCCTGGTCAAAGATGCAGGCTCTTCCTCCGGAGAGAGCGGGGTCACCGACATCCGGGACCAGGCCGACTACCTGGCAAAGGGTTACGAGGCCTGCGTAATACAGCGGAACCCCCGACCTGTTGGAAGAAACGGATGATCCGGGTTAGAGTGGCATCAGCCGGCTTTCGGGGAAAAATCGCTGGTGGAAAGAGTTCACATTTTTCATGAGCAAGACAGTCGTACTGGGAGGTTCCGGATTTATCGGCCGGTGGGTCTGCCGCTCGCTTGTTTCTGCGGGCCGGACCGTATACGTGGTTGACCGGAAGGGCGCAGTGGAGGACGTGCACGGTTCGGTCGCCGCTGACGCGCGGGACCCGGCGGTCATCTCGCATGTGGTGGAAGAGGGCGACACGGTGGTCCATCTTTTCCATTCGAGCATCCCGGCTGAGTCCATGTCCGACCCCGCTGCCGAGCTTGTCGAGAACGTGATCCCTTACATCCGGGTCCTGGAGACGATCGCGGAAAAAGGCGCCGGCCTTGTTGTCTACTCGTCCAGCGGCGGACAGGTCTACGGCAACGCCGCCGAGTTCCCCATACCGGAGTCCGAAAAGGAGATGCCCATCTCAAACTACGGCATCGCCAAGCTGGCCATGGAGCACTTTACCCGCGTTACAACCTATAAAAGCGGCGTGCCCCATATCATCCTGCGAATCGGGAACCCCTACGGGCCTTTGCAGGAGCTGTCCAACAGCCACGGGATCGTGCCCGCACTGTTCCGGGCTGTACGAGACAACACCGTGGTGAGGATTTTCGGCGGAGGAATTACCGTGCGCGACTACGTTTACATCGAGGACGTGGCCGAGAGCATACGACTGCTTTGTGAAACAGGCGCTTGCAACGAGACGGTGAACATCGGCACCGGCAGGGGGACCTCGTTGTCCGGTCTTATAAAGATGGTGGAAAAGATCGCCGGAGGCCGTGTCAATCTCGTAGAGGAGCCTCTCCGGAAAAGCGACGTCATGGAGAACGTCCTGGACATCTCTCATTTACAGGAGCTGACGGGTTATACTCCCGCCGTAGGCCTGGAAGAGGGCCTTACGCGTTTCCGCGATTATTTTTACTCGGATTGAAGGAAAGGGTGCATGAAGCTCCGGGACTGGCTCATTGCCGGATTAGTGCTTGCCGCTTTTGTCCTGCTTCGGGGCAAGGCCTTGCTGGGTCCTTTTGTGCTTCCCTTCGAGACAGCTTTCCAGGAAGCCATCGCACTACACCATCTCGAGAACGGCATCCTGGAGAACCGGCTCTTGCCGGTTATCGCGGACATGGCCGGTGAGCACTTCTACCATACCGCCCATCCGCCGCTACTGCACATCGTCTATGCGGGTCTCTACCAGGTTTTCGGCGTACACGAAGCCGTAACCCGGCTGTTCTCGCTGGTGGTTTTTTTCAGCTCCGTCTTGCTCTGGCGGTCTTTGGCAGGCAAGGAAGCCCCTCGGGGGTTTGCCATACTTGTGCTGGGCTTTGCTTTCCCGGTGTCATTTCTGCTTTCGACCACCACCAACTATGAGCCGCTGTCCATACTCATGATCTCTTTTATTGCCTGGCTGGTCTTGAGAAGGGAGGCCGGGCTTTGGCTTTTACTGCCCGCGGTTGCGGCTGGAATGCTGATTGACTGGCCGGTCTATCTTGCCGTGCCCGCTCTTTTGATGGTGAAGTGGAAGGCGCCCGTTTTGCGCAGACGGCTTTTGTTTGTTTTCGGCTTCGAGGTTGTGTTCTTTTTTCTTTTACAGCTCTACCAGTACATGGTGGCGGGCGAGGCCGCAGTGTTCTCTCACGCGCAAGAGAGGGCGAACCCCGCCGGCCTGTTTTCCTCTTCCCTGTGGAGCGGGCTCGGCGAGCATCTTATCGGCGTCCTGGGAACGCCTGCCGCGGTGATAGCGGCCGCCGGCCTGGCCTGGTGCCTTTTACTCCTGGTTCGAGGAAAACTTGCAAACAACACCGTAAAAGAGAGCCCGGCTGATGGACATGACTTAAACCCCGCACGAGAGGCCTTTCTGTTTTTCCTCGTCTTCTCGGTCCTGCTTCTTTTGTCCGCGTTCCAGCTCGTCTGTCGCCATTACGTGTATCTTCTTTACTTCGTGCCCTTGGTCGTGTTCGGGCTTTACCTGGCCCTGTCGCAGCGGGGCTTGCGTCTTATCGCTTTGGCCGCGGTTTTCCTGGTGTTTGCCGGCAGGGACGTGATCCTTTCGAACGACCGGAACCCCGGCTACTACGGCATGGCCAATTCCGCGCTCCTGCCCGAGATAGAAACCGCTTTCTCAACCTCGGCCGCCGGCGCCTGGAAGTTCTACGCAGGCGCAGAAACCGCCCACCCGGTGTCAGCGGCCATGGACAGGTATATACTCGAACACAGCCCCGAGCTTGTCCACCTGGACCTCGACCGCTACGAAGTCCAAAGATACAAAGAGCTCGTAAGCCGAAAAAGGGAGGAGTACGTCCGTGTTTTCTCATTGCCGGGAGAACGGATGTATCTTCGGGAAGACGTTTACGGAAAAAGCAGGGAGCACGGCACCCGCGAGTACCTTCAGGTGGAGAACAAAAAGGCGGGATCAAACTACCGCCAGCCGGTGTCCAAGTATATCATGCCGGGAAGAGAAGCTGCTCCGGTGGAAACCGCGGCCCGACAGGGATGGCCGGTTTACGCGATCCGCCAGCATCCCGGACCCCGCGGCTCAATGCTGTCCATAACCCTTCCTCCCGCGACCAGGCAAGTGGCCCTCCAACCCGCGATTGTGCACTCTTTCCCCTTTGCGCGCTCCGACGGCGCTGATTTCATGGCCCTGGTGTCTTACAATAGAAACAAGAACGGACAAGCGACAGTCGAGCACGAGCTGGTTTACTTCCGGCACTTGAGAGACGGCGACCCCGCGGCGGCAGGCCATACTGCGGTGCGGTTCATAAAAAGCCCGGCAAGGCTTCAGCTTTTAACAACTCCCGGTCCCCGGCTGTCCGGCGCTTTTGACGACGCCTGGTGGCTTTCGCCGCTCGTAAGCCGGAAGCCGGAGAAATAGAACCTGGAGAGGCGGCAGAACATGAAGGACGAGGAACGCATCGAGCTTTCCATAGTAATGCCCGTTTACAACGAGTTCGAGTCAGTGGACGGCGTGATTGACTCGATTCGAGAGTCGGGCACACGGTCTTCTTACGAGATAGTGGCGGTGGACGACGCGAGCACGGACGGCAGCTCGGACATACTTTCCCGCCGGGCGGACGCGGGCGACATCCGGCTGATTCGGCACCAGGAGAACCAGGGCTATGGCGCCGCTTTAAAGACGGGCATCAGGGAGGCCCGCTCGGGCACTGTTATGATCATTGACGGGGACGGCTCCTATCCGGCGTCTCACTTCGACGAGTTTATCTCTTACGGGAGCGAGTACGACATGGTGGTGGGCGCCCGCGGGTCGGGCGTGATGGAAGAGCCATTACTCCGGACGTGGGTCAAGTCGTTCATACTGCGTCTTCTGCGCTTCCTGGGTGACATGCAGGTGCCGGACCTGAACTCGGGTCTCCGGCTCATGAAGCGCGACCAGGTCATGCGCTACTTCCATCTTCTTCCGGACGGGATATCCTTTACCTCGACCATCACCCTGGTGCTCCTTTCGGAAGGCGCCCGGGTCAAGTACGTGCCCATTGATTACTTCGCCCGGGCGGGGTCCTCCAAGGTGCGACCCTTCCGGGACACTTTGGGCATGCTTACCCTGATCCTCCGGACCTTCCTTTACTTCAATCCCTTGAAGGTGTTTCTGCCGCTTTCCCTGGTTCTTCTTGTGGTTGCGCTCCTGGTGGGGTTCGGCTCCATTGCCGCGGGGAAATTCATGGACGTGACCACCGTGGTTTTTCTGCTCAGCGCGGTGCAGGTGTTCGTGCTCGGCCTGCTCGCAGACCTCATAGCCAAGAGGCGCTCGTGAAGGTCCTTCTTATAAACCCGCCTTCGAGGCGGCCGATACGAAGCATACTGCCGCCCGAAATCGAAAAGGAGCGGGGGCTTTTTCCTCCGCTCGGCATTCTTTACCTGGCGGGGTTTGTCCGGGACCTTCCGGGGGTCGAGGTTTCGGTGATTGACGCGCAGGCGGAAGAGCTTTCGCCGGACAACATCGCGCTCCGGGTCAGGGAAGGCGCTTTTGATCTTGTCGGCATCACGGTAATGACCTTCAGCCTGTTGGACGCCATGGACACTGCCATGGCCATAAAGGCGGCACGGCCGGAGAGCGTGGTGGTTGCCGGCGGTCCCCACCCGCACCTGTTCCCGGAAGAGACCCTTAAGCTGGGTCCCTTTGACGCGGCCTTCCGGGGAGAAGGCGAACACGGTTTCCGAAAACTCTTAGAAGACTGGCCGGAGAGCAGGCATCATCCGCCCGCCGGGCTCTGGTGGAAAAACGGTTCTAAAGGCCATCCAGACATCGCTCCTTTCATTGACTCCCTGGACTCGCTCGCCATGCCGGCGCGGGACCTCTCCCGCCTGTCAGCGTATCACTCGGTGCTCTCCGGCAAGCGGCCCATAACCACCATGATGTCGAGCCGCGGATGTCCCTACAAGTGCGTGTTCTGCGACCGGCCGCACCTCGGCAAGAGGTTCCGGTCCAAGAGCGCGGAGTCGGTGGCGGACGAGATGGAAGCCTGCGCCGAGGCCGGCATCCGGGAGATCGTGTTTTATGACGATACCTTTACCACGGACGCGGAGCGGGTCCGGGCCATAGCCGATGCGATTCTTTCGCGGGGCATAAAAATAGACTGGGACATCCGCGCGCGGGTGAGCGACCTTTCAGAGGAGGATTACGCGCTGTGCCGTCGGGCCGGTCTTGCGCGGGTTCACTTCGGGGTCGAGTCGGGCGATCCGGACATCCTGCGCTCCCTTCGCAAAGGCATCACCGCGGACCAGGCCCGGCAGGCTTTCAAATGGGCGCATGAGGTCGGTCTCGAAACCCTGGCCTACTTTATGGTCGGTCTGCCGGGCGAGACCCGCGAGTCCATGCAGAAGACCCTGGAGCTCGCCAAGGAGCTCGATCCTGATTACGTCCATTTCTCGGCGCTCATACCCTTTCCGGGCACTCCTGTTTACAAGACCGGACTCGAAAAGGGGATCATAAAAAGAGACGTGTGGCAGAAGTTCGCGGAATCTCCATCGCCGGATTTCACTCCGCCGGTTTGGGAAGAAAACCTTAGCTCGGATGAGATACTCGAGGAGCTGGCCCGCATGTACCGGTCTTTTTATAGGCAGCCCCGGGTGGTCCTGCGACGGCTCCGGCGGGTACGCAGTCTTCCCGGGCTGGTCCAAGGCGCGAAGATGGGCTCGCGGATACTCTTTCTCCGGGGCAACAAGTGATGGAGTCTCCGCTGGTTTCGGTTATCGTGCTTTTCGACCGGGGCGGGTTCGAGCCATGCCTTTCCTCTCTGCTCTGCCAGACAGGGGTCGGCTTCGAGATCATCGCCGTAATAGGCGCAGACGAAGGCGACGAGGTAGAGGGTTCGCTCACACTTGACGGTTCGTCCGGTGAAGTAGCGCGGGACCCGCGTTTGCACCCGCTTTCCGTCAAGGACCGGAACCCGGCGCTGCGTCGCAACCTTGCCGCCTGCGAGGCCCGCGGCAGGTACCTGGCCTTTATTGACGATGACGCCTTTGCTCCGCCGGAATGGCTGGACAGGGGCATATCCTTTCTGGAGGCCCATCCGGTTTACGCGGGAATCGGCGGGCCCAACCTCCGGCCGGAGGACTCGACCGGCCTCGAGCTGTTGACCGACCTGGTGCTTACCACTCCGCTTCTGGGCGCCGGCAGCAGGGCCTATCGCGGCGGGGGAAGCCGGGCACCGGCAAAGCCCGGCGAGATTCACCTCGTAAACTTCATGGTCCGGAAAGACGCTTTCGACAGCGTGGGCGGGTTTAACGAAGCGCTGGGCTACGGGGGCGAGGACACCGAGTTTCTCTACCTTGCCTCGAAACAGGGGGAAAGCTTTCTGTTCGACCCCGATCTTTTCGTGTTTCACAAAAGACGCCCCTTTGGGATGCCATATCTTACGCAACGCTTTCGTTTGCGGCGCCAGAGCGGCCGTCTTTTTGCGGCCCGGCCCGGCATCTACAGCCGGAGCATGAGCTTCTGGGCGGCGCTGGCAGGGCCTCCCATGGTCCTGGCCCTGGTTGTCCTTTTCATGGCGCAAGGGAGCTGGTGCTTGCTAGGTCTGCTGGTTCTTTTGTACGTAGTTTCTTGCATGGCGCTTTCCGCGCTGTCGAAAAGGCCCAAGGCCCTGCACGTGCTTTTTTCGCCGGCCGCTCTTTTCGTTCATCACCTGGTGAACGTGTGCGGGCTGTGGCTGGGTCTGGTAGAAGCATGGGCCCGAGGCCGGGCCGGAATTAAACCCCGCCGGAAGGTTTGATCCGGCAATCACCTTCATGTAAAGATCGCGTGCCGACGGCTTCGGGCTTTTGCCGGCAATGCTGTGTTTATCGGCTTGGAAAGAACGTGTTAAAATTAACTGATGTTTCCGGAATCGCGAGCGGAGGGCGTCTTGGCGCGGCTTAGATTGTACGTAGAGTCGTCGCACGGCAGTGGCCCCGGTCTTTTCCGTGATTACCTTTTGGGTCTCTGGTCGTGGGTCCCGGGATTACCGGGGATGGCCCTTCGTTCCGGTTGGGACCGGTTTTTCCTTGGCGGGTCGGGCGCATTCGCCCGCGAGCGCGGCGTGCGCATCCAGGGCTCGTCTTACATCCGGATAGATGAAGGCGCCTACCTGGACCGGGACACGTATCTTCACGGCCGGCCGGGCGGACTTCGCATAGGCAGTCGTACCCGCGTGATGACGGGGGCTGTTCTGCACGTTTACAACTTTCGCGGTCTTTCCGGCTCCGGCATCGAGATCGGTCCGGACTGCGTTATCGGGATGGGCGCTATTATCACGGGCCAGGGCGGCGTGTATATCGAGGACAAGGTCATCATAGCTCCGCGGGTGATGGTCCTTCCTGTGAACCACGACCGGGGGGACTCCGAGCTGTCCATCCGGGAGCAGGGCATTTCCGCGCTCGGCATCCGGATCAAGAAAGGCGCCTGGCTGGGC
>JAWOBU010000041.1:0-15895 GCA_046484135.1 bacterium | reverse complement strand
GCTCGGCACTGCCCGGGCCGTGATCATACTGTTCGGGGCCCTTTTGTGCGCAATCGTGTGGAGGGCATCCCGCAAGAGGTACGGAAAGATCGGCGGCATCATGAGCCTTGCCGCCTGCGCACTTTCTCCGGCCGTCATCGCTCACTCCCGCCTGATAACCACCGACGTGCCCGCCGCCCTGTTCGCGTTTTTGTTCATGCTTGCCGTGCTCGACTACTGGAGAAAGCCTTCCTTCGTGAGCATGGCCCTGGTTGCCGCGGCATTGGGAGCGGGTGCGCTTACCAAGTTTACCGGTCTGTTCTGGGCCCCCTTTGCCTTTGCCGCTCCTCTACTAGCGGCGGCACTTGCGCGCAGAAACAAGATCGAAAAACCGAAGCTCCGCGTCTTCGCCGGACACCTCGTTCTGGCGGTGGCGCTTATCTGGCTTTTGTTGGTGGCCGGCTACGGCGCCGGCAAGGTCAAGGTCCATAACCGCGATCCCAAGCCGGCCAGCAGTTCTTTGCGCTCGGTGTGGCCGGTTATGAAAATGGTCCCCCTTCCCTCCGATTACGTCCGCGGCCTGGACCGGCAGCTCTATGATGCTGAGAAAGGCGAGTTCAGAAAAGACAACTATCTTTTGGGCCAGAGCTACTCGGGGGGAAAATGGTATTACTTTCCGGTGGCGGTTGCCGTCAAGGAGCCGGTCATCTACCTGGCACTTTTTGCGGGCACACTCGCGCTGTTGGCCGCGGGCAGACAGCGGCGGCAGGAGGAGCTGGTCCTTTTATTCCTTGTGGCCGTGTTTTTTGTGGCCGCTTGTTCTTTCGGGTCCCTCCAGATCGGCGTCCGGTACCTGCTTCCCGTCTACCCCGCCTGTTTTCTGCTTTTGGGCAAGCTCGGGAGCTTCGCTTTTGCCGCTGACGTTAAAGACGTTACCGGCAAGGCAAGCAAGGCTGAGGACCGGCTGTCCGCCAAGCGCGGCGGGCGGCGGTTCCTCCGGGCGGCGCTGGTTTTTGCCCTGGCCCTTTTGCTGGTCGAGCACATAATGATCTGGCCCCACTACCTGGCCTACTTCAACGCCTTGGCCGGAGGTCCCTCCAACGGATACCGGGTGCTTCGCGATTCCAACCTGGACTGGGGACAGGACCTGCCCGAACTGAAAAGATGGATGAAAAGACAAGGCGTGGACACGCTGGACCTCGCGTACTACGGCCACGACGACCCGCGCCGGTTCGACATCAACTACAGCCTTCCCGCCAGGAACTCGAAAAACAGCTTTATCGCCATAAGCGCAAACTTCATTACCGGCAAGAAGTATCCATTGCTCTACGCACCCGAAGACGTCGGAAAGACCGACCCCATGTGGGAGGAGATAAAGAGATACCGGAAGCTGAAGCCGGTGGCCATGCCCGGCTACTCCATGTTCGTGTACAATAAGGTGAGAAAGAGTCATGGAAACAGCTCCCCATAAACAGCCGGCCGGCCGGGACGGGAGCGGCTCGAGCGGCCTTCCCCCCCGGCGGATGCTCGCGCTTTTTATGCTCTTTGCGCTGGCCCTGGCCTTCCGGCTGCTCTATATCCTGGAGATAAGCGATCAGGTCTTTTTCCAAAACCTGCTTATTGACCAGCAGGCTTATGACAACTGGGCCCGGAGAATAGCGGCCGGAGACTGGCTGGGAGACAAGCCTTTTTACCAGTCGCCCTTTTATCCTTACTTCCTGGCGCTTATTTACATGACCATCGGCAGGAGCTTCGTGTCCGTGTACATAATCCAGGCCCTGCTGAGCGCCGCCTGTGTTTTCGCGGTCTACGGCATAGGCAGGAGAAGCTTCGGCGACGCCCGGGTGGGCGTTCTGGCCGCTCTTTTGTGGGCTCTTTACAAGGTGGACTTCTTCTTTGTGGGCCAGGTGTTGAAGACCTCGCCCGGCATGAGCCTCTTGATCCTCGCCTTGTGGCTCTTCTTCGTGTTCCGGGACCGGCCCTCGGCGGGAAAGGGGATCGCCGCCGGCCTGGCCGCCGGGCTGGTCATGGTCTTTCGCGGAAACTTCCTCGCGGTCATGCCTCTCCTGGTCTTATGGATTGCCGTAGCGGAGATGCGCCGTTCAGGCAGAAGGGCCGCGATACCGCTTTTAGCATTGTTTCTTTCGGTCGTCGTCTTTCCCGCCATCGTGGCGGTTCGGAACTACGCGGTGTCGGGCGAGCTCGTCCTGACCACGGCGCAGGGAGGCGTCAACTTTTACGTGGGCAACTACCGGGAGAACACGCTGGGGGTGGGCAAAGACCCGGAATGGGCCCGCCGCATCCCGCGCTTCGAACAGGAGGATTTCCGGGAAAAAGCGGAGGAGCTGTCCGGTCGGAAGCTCTCCGACTCCGAGCTCAGCAAATTCTGGTTCCGGCAGGGCATGGCCGAGATAGCGGCGGACCCCTTTTCTTACCTGGAGCGGCTCCGAAGTAAGGCCCTGCTCATTATCAATTGGCAGGAGATACCCGACAACCTGAACTACGACTTTTTCCGCGAGCGTTACTCATGGGTACTGTCATTGCCCCTGCCCGCTTTCTGGCTGGCGGGAAGCTTCGGCCTGGCCGGGCTGGTGCTGGCCCTCCTGCGCCGGAGGGGCGGGCTTCTCGCGCTCTACTTTTTCTCTTACGCCGCGACCGTGCTGGCCTTTTACGTGGTGAACCGATACAGGTTTCCGTTGGTGCCGGCCCTGCTCGTGTTCGCGGCCTACGGCATGGTGGCCGCCTGGGACGAATCTAGCCTGAAAAGATGGAGTACGCCCGTGGTCTTTGCGGTGCTGGTTGCCGCGTTTGCCGTAACAGGTTCTCCGAGATGGGCACAATCTTCGCCGGCTCAGCACTGGACCAAGGTGGGGAACGCTTACGCTGAAGAGAACAGGTACGCAGACGCCATCCAGGCTTATGAAAAGGCCCTGCAGTACGATCAGTGGTACGAGCGGGCGCTGGTCGGTTTGGCAATAGCGTACGAGCACAAGTACAGGTACTCGGAAGCGATCGAGATTTACTCGCACCTGGTCCGGATTGATCCGAAAAACGCCCGGCACCATTACCTTTTGGCCAGGACGCTGGAAAAGAGGGGAGATATAAGCAAGGCCCGCGAGCATTACCGGAAGGCCACAGAGCTCGATCCCGACATGAAGCCGGCGCGGGCGGCGCTGGAGAGACTGGAAGAAGAAGGCTTAAAGCCTGACTCCCCTTCTTCCGAGTAAAGCTTTTAACCCGCCTAATCAAAGCATGCGAAGGAAGCGCCTTTTTATAAAAGCGCTTTGCTGATAAAATAAAAACCATGAAGCGCTACAGTTCATACTGGAAGAGGACGGCCGGCTTTTTTATGGCCGCGGTTTTCGTTTGTGTTCTGTCCGCGGGCGCAAAGGAGCCCGAACCTGCGGCCAAGCTGTACGACGGTGATGAGCTGGTTTACTACTGCCATGACTTCAAGCAGGAGGACGGCGCTTTGTATCTTCCCTTGCGGGAGTCGTCCGTGGCATTGGGCATGGACGGGTTTGCGGACGATCGAAGCCGGACGGTTTTTTTCCGGCACAAGCTGTCGCTGGTGGTCATAAAGTCAGACAAAGGCACGATCGAGTGGGGGCGGAAGAGCTACGATCTTTCGCATTCGCTGATCTGGACGGATGAAAAGGTGTACCTTCCCTCCGAGGTCTTCACCGGCGTCCTGTCCGACGTTCTTAAAAAGGAGATCAGGATAGAACACCAGGAGGCGGGCGCGGCAGACAAGGCCCCTAAAGAAGGCGGCGAAGGTTCTTCATTCGACACGGCCCTGCGCAACCCGGTGGACGTGATAGCCATTGATCCCGGCCATGGCGGCTCGGACACCGGCGCCACCGGTCCCGGCGGCATCAAGGAAAAAGACGTGACCTTGCAGATATCCTTGAAGCTCGCGGAAAAGCTCCGCGATCAAGGGATCGAGGTGTACCTGACCCGCGAGAAGGATGTAAAGGTCCCGCTTGCCAAGCGGCCCGAGAAGGCACGGCGGAAAGACGCCGACGTTTTCATAAGCATCCATGCCAACGGCTACAAGATGATGAGCGCCAAGGGGTTCGAGACCTTTTTCGCGAGCCTGACCGCGACTGACCAGGCGGCCATGGAGCTGGCGACGTGGGAGAACCAGGGCTCGACCGTGGCAGAGGACTCCCCCGACGAGGTCCAGGACGATATAGCGGCCATTCTGGGAGACATGGCGCAGGCCGAGTGGCTGGCCGATTCGGGGCGGCTGGCCGAGATGGTCCAGGTATGCCTGGCCCGGGTGATGAACTCGGAGAACCGGGGAGTCAAGCAGGCCCCCTTCAAGGTCTTAATGGACGCGTCCATGCCCGCGGTCCTGGTCGAGGTCGGCTTTATAACTTCTCCGGAGGAAGCGAAGATGATAACCGATCCGAAGACCCAGGCCAAGCTGGTGGACGCCATGGCCCTGGCCTTACTCCGGTTCCGGGACACGACCAACCGGCGCCTGGGACTGGACGAAAAGTAGGTGATGAATTGATGACCAAATCGGAAGGCCGCGACAGCCTTGCCCTCCGGCCCGTCAAAATCCAGCGCAAGCCCATGAAGTACGCGGAAGGAAGCGCCCGGATCAGCGCGGGCAACACCCGGGTCCTGTGCAGCGCCAGCGTCGAGTCGGGCAAGCCGCGCTGGATGAAGTCCAGCCCCGGCGGATGGATAACCGCGGAGTACAGTCTGATCCCCCGCTCGACCCATACCAGAAGCCGCAGGGAGCGGGGAAACATCTCCGGCCGCACCCAGGAAATCCAGCGCCTGATCGGACGGTCTCTGCGGGCGGGCATTGACCTGGAAGCCCTGGAAGACATCACCATTACCGTGGACTGCGACGTGATCCAGGCCGACGGAGGCACCCGCACCGCGGCCGTAACCGGCGGGTTCGTGGCCCTTTATGAAGCCTGCAAGAAGCTATACAAGGAAAAGAAGGTTTCTCGGTTTCCGGTCACCGACTTCGTGGCCGCGGTGAGTGTCGGCATCGTGGAGGGCGAGATAATGCTCGATCTGGACTACCCTTTGGACTCGTCCGCGGACGTGGACATGAACGTGGTCATGAGCGGGTCGGGAAAGATAATCGAGATCCAGGGCACCGCGGAGAGAGACCCCTTCAGCCGGGCCCAGCTCGATAAAATGCTCTCCGTTGCCGCAGGCGGCATCAAAGAGCTTATAGCCGCCCAGAAAAAGGCGCTCCGGATATCATGATGGAGATAGTGGTCGCGACCCGGAACCCGGGCAAGCTGGAAGAAATCCGGGAGGCTTTGTTTGACCTCGAGGTCAGGCTTTACTCCCTCCAAGACTTTCCGGACGTGCCCGAGGTCATCGAGGACGGGGAGACCTTTTACGAGAACGCGGTCAAGAAAGCCAAAGAAACCGCCCGGCACACGGACCGGTCCGCGCTGGCGGACGACTCGGGCCTGGTGGTGGACGCGCTGGGCGGCGAGCCCGGCGTGTGGTCGGCCCGATACGCGGGCGAAGAAGCGGATGACCACATGAACAACGAGAAGCTGCTCGCCGACCTGGAAGACGTGCCCGATAATAACCGCACCGCCCGCTTTATATGCGTGATAGCCCTGGCCACTCCCGCGGGAGAGCTCATCACCGCCCACGGGGCCACCGAAGGAAGAATAATGAACGAGCTCCGGGGAGAGCACGGGTTTGGATACGATCCTCTGTTCTACTCGATTGAAGCGGGCGCCGGCTTCTCCGAGATCACCAGGGAAGAAAAGCTCAAGGTGTCCCACCGGGGACGCGCTTTGCGAAACCTCAAAGATAAGCTCCGCCAATGGATGAGTACTTCCGGTACCGCGGCGCAATGATCGGCCTTGCCGCGGGCGACGCCCTGGGCTGCCCGGTGGAAGGCCTGAAGGCCGGTCATATAACCCAGCTTTACGGCCGGGTTGATTCTTTTGTTGATCCTTTTATTGCCTGGAAGAAGAAGCCCCACAGATGGCGTCTGCCCGGGCTTTACTCCGACGATACCCAACAGGCCCTGGCGCTCTCCGATACCCTTGTAAAATGCAACGGCTTTGACGCAAGCTACTTCGCCCGCCTGCTTACAGACATGGCCCGGGCGGACACCGGCGGACAGTTCGGGGCCCATCGTGGCACCGGCAAGAACTTCCGGGGCTCGGTACGCGCGCTCATGGAAGGCGCGGACCCGTTTAACGCGGGCATGCCTTCCGCGGGCATCGGGGCCATGATGCGTTCGGCTCCTTGCGGTCTTTACTTTGGGGGGGACGTTGAAAGCACCATGCGGGCGGCAGTGGAGCAGGGACTTGTTACCCACCGGGACCCGCGTTCCCTGGTCATGGCCGCGCTTTGCGCAGTAGCGGTGTCCGGGAACGCGACCGGGTCAGGGGACGGACGGAGCGCAGGAGAGCGACTGTCGGAGCTTTCGGAGGCGGCGGGCCGGGCGGAAGACCTGGTGGAGAAGGAGTACATCCATCTGATACCGGTGGCCTGCATGGACCGGTTCGGCATGGCAAAAAGCGCGCTCGATTTGTTGCCCCGGCTTGTCGAGCTTCCGGAGCGGAGCATGGCGCTGAAGCAGATAGTGGCCGAGTCCAACCGGCAGTTCCCGGAACACAAGATCACCGAGCCGGGCCAGGGCTTTGTCATGGCCGCGGGAGTAACCGCTCTTTACATAGCACTCACGGCTCGCGACCTGGAAGAGGGGGTAATAGAGGCGGTGTCGCTCGGCAAGGACACCGACAGCATGGCCGCGATCGTGGGCGCGATCATGGGCGCCCGGTGGGGTGAAGAGTCTGTGCCGGACAGATGGAGAGACGGCCTGGTAAACTTCGACCAGGTGGCGCTCCGGGGCGAGGCGCTTCTTTACAAGTCATCAGAGGGCCTCGGCCTGACGAACCTGGCCCGGATGGAAGCGGAGCTGACCTCCCGCGAGGTCCGCGAGAGAGAAGCGCTTATTGAACGGCTCGCCCAAAAAGGCGAGTACGTGCCGGCCTCCAAGCCCAGGAGCAAGGCCCAAAAGGAATCCGGCAAGGACCGGGCACCGACTCCCCGGGAGCGCAAGGATAAAAAGCACAAGCCCAAACGGGTCAAGGCGCCCTGGAAACGCTCCGACTGGGACGGTTAAGGAAGTGTATTGAAGATACTATTTGCCAGGCCGAACTCTCCGCTGGTGGTTACTCCGGTGCCGGTGGGTTTTGGTTACCTGTCCCATGCCGTCAAAGAGGCTAGAGGGGATGAAGTCCGGGTCATGGACGGCCGGCATCTGCGGCTTTCTTTGGAGGAGTTCATCAAGCGTACTCTGGCGTGGTCTCCCGATGTAGTGGGCTTTACCGCTATGAGCTTCGAGGCGCGGGAGGTCATAGACCATATCAACCGGCTCAAGGCGGCGGCGCCTTCCGTAACCGTTCTTCTGGGCGGGCCGCACGCCACCGGCTACGGCCCGGAGCTTCTCGGTCGTTGCCGTGCCGATTACCTGGTGCTGGGCGAGGGAGAAAGGACCCTGGTGCATGTGCTCGATTCCCTGGAAGGCAAGGACACGCTGGAAGACAAGAGGGGCGTGGCTTTCCGCTCCGGCAAAGAGATCGTCTATAACGGCCCGCCCGATCCGGTCGAGGACATGGAGTCTTTACAGGTGGACTGGGAGGTCCTGGACCCGGAGAGTTACTTCGGCTTCCGGCGAAGAAACGCCATGAACACGGTGGCCCGCTCCGGTCGGCGGCTGCCGATCTTCTTCAGCCGCGGCTGTCCTTTCGGCTGCGCCTACTGCCACCATATCTTCGGCCGAAAGTACCGCACTTTCGACCCGGCCGGAAAAGCGGCCGAGATGCAGATGCTCCGGGACCGCTATGGAGTTACGGA
This sequence comes from bacterium, assembly GCA_046484135.1. GTDB lineage: Bacteria > RBG-13-61-14 > RBG-13-61-14 > RBG-13-61-14 > DATKZS01 > CAYQTK01. The sequence continues at coordinate 8,053 of JAWOBU010000041.1, read as the reverse complement.
GTTCGAGATCATTGACGATACCTTTAACCTGAAGCTCGACCATGCCAAGGCGGCCATGCAGGAAATAGTTGACCGGATACCGGGAGCGGCCCTGGCCTTTACCAACGGCCTCCGGGCCGACCGGATGGACGCCGAGCTTCTCGCTCTCATGAAAAGGGCGGGAGTTTACAGGATAGACTATGCCATCGAAAGCGCCGTTCCCCGCGTCCAGAAGCTGATCCGGAAAAACCTGGACCTTGACCGCGCCCGCGAGGTGGTGAACATGACCGCTGGGGAGAGGATCATCACCGGGACCTATAACATGATCGGCTTCCCTACCGAGACAAAAGAAGAGATGGAAAAAACCGTCGAGTTCGCGGCGTCCCTGAAAAACCACATCGGAAGCTTCTTCTGCCTCATGCCTTTTCCGGGCACCGAGATCGCGGAGTCCGACCCGGAAACCAGCCGGCGCGTGCGGGAGACGGACTTCCGGGACGCCTCCCAGGCCGCTATAAACCTGTCCCGCGCCACCGACCGGGAAATCGCCGAGCTCCGCAAAGGAGCGTACCGGCGGTTCTATTTCTCGCCGGGAAGGATAGGAAGGATCGCCCGGGACGTGCCCAAGAACGCGAGGTTTTTGGCGTCCGCTTTGGCCGTGCTTAAGCTTTCTTTCCGGGAGGGGGTAAACTACTGAGCAGGAAGATCGCGACCGGCTGTTTGTTTTGCCGGGAGCTTACGTCCTGTGTCAGTGTAGCTGCAAGTCGAACATGGCGCTGTTCAAGTAGTGCGACTCGTCGGAAGGAAAGAGAAAATCGCTGATCCTGTCCGGACCCAGCATTTTCTCCATGTCCATAAGGGAAATGATAAGACGGATGAGCCGTATTCTGTCAGTGGGCTCGATCTCTTTATTGCCCATGAGCAGAAGGCCCATGTCGCGGGGCGGAAGGTCATAGCGCCAGCACAGCTCCAGGTACTCGTCCTTCTTGGAAAAGTACCGTGCCTTGAGGTCTTCGTAAGCCTTCTCGATTGGCGGCGATTTCGGCTCTAACATTTTTGTCTCCCTTCACGGCTCCATGGCCGTTTTGCCTTGTACGGCATCCTCACGCTGTAGATAAAATTATACCACAAATTTAAAACGCCCGCTCCAAAAGCCTTGTCAATTATTATGACACCTGAACCCGCAAACGGTTTCGAAAATTCTGCCTGTCGGCTCTCATCGCGGATTCTTGAATACCGCGTTTTTCGGGGTCCTTGCAAACGTTTTTTTAAGAGACGGTCTTTGCAGGAAAACCTTGCAAATTTTCCGGGCCGCGGGCAACAAAGCCTTATCTTACTCAGACTGGAGCTTTCTTAACAGGCTCCTCAGCTCCTTCTTGTCCTTTTCAGAGACCTCGCCCGCGGGCGCCGGCTTTTGCTGCCCTTCTTTTTCGGACCCGCTGTCCCGGGATGCCTCCGGTCCGGAGAACCCCTTCTTCGCTGTCGGCTCCGGAGCGCTTGTCTTGACAGCGGACCCCTGGTTCTTCTCTTTTGGGACCTCCGCCGCCTTTTCCGGCCGGACATCTTTCCCGCCTTGTTCCTTTGCCGGAGAAGAGCGCTGTTCCCAGGCATGAGAGGCTTCGTCCAGCCGGTCCACCATAAAGGACAGCTTGTCCAGGCATATCTGTCGCGCCTTTGAGTCCGAGTCGCTGAAGAACAGCCACCACCCCGAGCCGGCAAACAAGGCAACCAAAAGTAAAGCCTTAATCAGCTTTCCGCCCAGGCTGCCCTTCTTCTTCTTTCCGCTCTTCGCCCGTGCGTCCTGCTTCTTGTTAGCCACGACAACCTCCGCATCTTCCGCTTTCCACCTTCAGAAATCGCGTTCGGACAAATTACCCTTACCGTTTTCTATATTATCACACCCCGATCAAAAATGAAAGGAGGAGTTGAAAAAATTTGGGCCTGCGACATGAAGAGGGGCAAGTAAACCGCCAATGTCCCCGCCCGCTTTTATCTGCGGCCTAGACGGCCGCGTTCCCAACTCTAAAGCAGGTGTAGTTCCCTAAAACCCCCTTACATGTCGCAAGCCCTTGAAAAATTCGGCTAAAAAGAGCTGAAGGGATGAAGAAGGGATGCTCTGCGTAAGATGAAAATTTATTTCGGACAAAGCATGGAAGAGTACTTTCTTCCGGAATTGCCGTTACCTTGTTTTTAACTTTCTTGACAATGGTAAGCGGAGCGGATTACACTATATATAGCTTTTAAACTGAATAAGCGGTGCGTATTTTCGTTAACTTATTTATTTCTTCTGAGCAGAACAGGCGGGTTTAATGGGCAGACGGGAACTACTCCGTATTGACGCCAAGGTAGAGGTGGTCTTTAAGAGTTTTGATCAATTCTACCGGGAGTACACCAAGAACATAAGCAAGGGCGGTCTTTTCATCAAGACCAGGAACCCTCTTAAGCCGCAGACGGTAATCGAGATCAACTTAAAGCTTCCGGAGCGGGAGGACCCTCTTAACCTGGTGGGCGAGGTTGTTCACGTTATTGACCCGGAGACCGCTGATGCTCAGGGCTGGGACCCGGGGATAGGGGTTCAGTTCGTTGACTTCGAGGAAGGCGCCCATCAAGAGCTGGAGGAGTACGTAGCCAGCCTTTACAAGGAAGAGCCGGACACCCGCACAGAGGACCGGCGCCGTCACAGCCGAAGGGCGGTGCGGCTTAAAGTAAGGTTTCCGAGCGAAGACGTACTACAGCAGGACTACTCGGAAGACATGAGCCGGGGGGGCATATTTATCCAGACCAATAAGGCCCGCCAGGTGGGAGACCAGTTTATTCTCACCCTGGTGCATCCCACTACCGGCCGGGAGCTGGAGATTCCCGGCGAGGTTGTCCGGGTATCAACCGAAGACCCGCAGGTGCCGGGGAGCGTTACCGGCATGGGCATCCGGTTCCTGGAAATGGACCGGGAGAAACACAAGGCCATCGAAGAATTTCTGGGCCTGGCCCCGCCGGTGAAGTGAGCGGCCGGTTTCCGCCGGCTTTTAGATGAAAGACTATCGGCGCTTGGCAGCCGGAAAAACGTAAGCGCAAAAATGACGAAGATAATCGGCATTGATCTTGGGACCACCAACTCGTGCGCGTCTATTGTAGAAAACGGGCAGCCACGGATAATACCGTTTTCCAAGGGATACCTTAACATTCCCTCGGTGGTGGCCTTCACGGAAAAGGACGAGCTGCTGGTAGGGACGGACGCTTCCCGCCAGGCCCTTATGAACCCGGAGAACACCATCTACGGGTCCAAGCGGCTTCTGGGGCGGCCTTACAGCTCGCATGTAGTGCAGCAGGTCAAGAAGCTGTTTTACTACCACATCGTGGAAGGGAAGAGCGGAGAAGTCGAGGTCCTGGGCAACGGCCGGCATTTCACGGTGCCGGAGATATCGTCCCTGATCCTGCGGACCATCAAGCAGTCCGCCCAAGAGTACTTAAAGGACGATGACATCAAAGCGGTGGTCACCGTGCCCGCCCACTTTACGGACCGGCAGAGGTCCGCGGTCCGGCTGGCTGGCGAGCTCGCCGACCTCGAGGTGGCCCGGATCATAAACGAGCCTACTGCCGCGGCCCTGGCCTACGGCTACCGGAAGGGCAAGGAGAAGAAGATACTTGTTTACGATCTGGGGGGCGGCACCTTCGATGTCTCCGCCCTGGAGCAATCGGAGGACGTCTACCGGGTAATCACCACCTACGGCGACACCTTCCTGGGAGGCGTGGATTTCGACAACCGTCTGACGGAAAACCTGGCGCTTAAGTTCCAGAAGGACACCGGCATTGATCTGATCGGCGACCGGATCGCCATGCAGCGGGTAAAGCTGGCCGCGGAGGAGGCCAAGAAAGAGCTGAGCCTCCGGCAGGAGGCGCAGGTAAGCCTTCCCTTTATCACCTCCGGGGAGGCCGGGCCTCATAACATGGAGTACTCGGTTACCAGGGACTCCTTCGCCAAGATGGTGTCCTCGCTGGTGGACAGGACCATAGAAATCTGCAACCAGGCGCTCGAGCTCGGCAACATGGGGCCCGGCGATATCCACGAGATCGTGCTGGTAGGCGGCCAGACCAGGATGCCGCTTATCTGGGAGAAGATAAAAAACCACTTCGGGAAGAGCCCCTCCAAGGGGGTCCATCCTGACGAGGCGGTGGCCATAGGCGCGGCCATCATGGCCGACATCATGTCCAGGGGAGAGACCGGCATCCTGCTTCTGGACGTGGTGCCCATGTCCATCGGGCTGGAGCTGCCCGGCAACCGGTTCAAGAGCCTGATCGAAAGAAACAGCCAGACCCCCATAAAGCGTACCGAAACCTTTTCCACCGGCAAGGACAACCAGAAAAGCGTCAAGATAACCGTTCGGCAAGGAGAACACCGAGAGGCGGACAAGAACGAGCTCCTGGCCAAGGTCTCTCTTAAAGACCTGCCTCCCCACAGAAAAGGCGAGCTCAAGATTGACGTTACCTTTGCCGTGAACGCAGACGGCATACTGACCGTGGCCGCGGCCGATCAATCCTCCGGCAAAAAGATAAACGCAGTGGTCTCCCAGCGGGGAGGGCAAAAGGAGTAAGGCTTTACCCCCCTTCCAAAGGAGGATCGCCATGTCCCGTCAAGCGAAAATACTGCTGCTCGCGGTTCTTTTGCTTCTTCCGGCCACCGCGTATCCGGAGAGCAGGATAGGCTCCCGCATGAAGCTCTACTTCAAGGAGGCTTTCCTTCCTCACCTGTGGTACGACACCAAGACCACCTTTACCGAGCCGAAGAACTGGGGATACCTGGCCGCGGGAGGAGCTCTCTCCGTGGTGGCCCACCAGTACGACTGGCAGGTAAACGACTACTACAAGGACCACGAGCTGGCCTGGGGAATGGCCGAGTTCGGGAACGACTGGTGGGGAGAAGGCATCTTCCAGGGAGTGCTGGCCCTCTCCATTATGACCGGCGGCTACCACTACCAGAACGAAGAGGTCGCCTCCGCAGGTGAGGCCCTGCTCGAGGCACAGCTCATCCAGGGCGCCATCATCAACATCATAAAACCCATCGCCCACAAGGAGAGGCCCAACGAGTCAAGCTACAAGTCCTTTCCCTCCGGACATACCGGCACCGCCTTCTGCACCGCGGCCGTGCTTCACGACCGGTTCGGCTGGAAGCTGGGAGCGCCCGCCTATACCTTCGCAGTCATCACCGGCCTGGCACGCATGGACGTCCAGGCCCACTGGGTCTCCGACGTGGTCATGGGAGCGACCATTGCCATGGTTACCGGCTACTCCGTGTCCCAAAACTACGACCCCTACCCCTACAAGGTCCGCTTTCATGAGGCGGACGTGCTGGCCATGCCCCTCTACCGGGACGATAAGTACGGCATGGCCGTCGCCGCGTCGTGGTAAGAACCGGCGCGGCAGCGGCGCCTTACAGCATCCCGGCTGCAATTGCCATTCATCTTTCTGGCTGGTACTATTTTTCACATGAAACCGACTGTCCGACTTATAAACCAGCCTTCTTATGAGATCGAGTCCATTCACTCCCAAGTGCGGCAAGCTTTGGAAGAACTCGCGCCATCCGTCAAGGACCGGAGCGTGTTCGTAAAGCCGAGCTTTGTCTATCCCGCCCGGCCGCCGTTGAACCAGGGTGTGAACACCCAGCCCGCGGTGGTAGGCGGAGTGGCCCGGGCGTTAAAGGACCTGGGTGCGCGCAAGGTTTGGGTGGGCGAGGACTGCCTGGTGGGCCCTTCCCAGTGCGGGTTCGCGGCCATGGGGGTCATGCCGTACTTAAAGGGGGTTGCCGAGCCGGTCTACCTCCAGGACGAGGACCGGGTCGAGGTCAAGGTTGATAACGCACAAATAGAGGACACCTTTTATCTTCCCAAAAAGCTCATGGACGCGGACTTGTTCATAAGCCTTCCCAAGCTCAAGGTCAACATGTACGCCAAGGTTACCCTGTCCGTGAAAAACCACGTGGGCCTGCTGCTCGGACAGGACCGGCTTTCCAACCACCATTACAACATCCATAAAAAGATCGCGGACCTCTACCGGGCGCGGGTCCCGGACTTCATCGTTACCGACGCCGTGATGGCGGGCGAAGGTCAGGGCCCCATGCACGCGGAGCCATCGCCGCTGGGAGTTCTGGTGGCCGGCGACAACGGTCCGGCGGTGGACACGGTCTGCTGCCGGCTCATGGGCTTTGAGCCTTCCGAGGTCCCCCACCTGGTTTACGTGCACGAGCAGGGCTTGGGCCCCATCGAGCTGTCGGAGATCGAGGTCCAAGGCAAGAATTTACTGGAAGAGCGTTCGCGGAGGCTGCTCCGGCCGCACACCGGCTTCGAGGGGTATCATCGCTCCATTCGTTTTCTGGTGGGTCATGAGCTGGCCTGCCCGGAAGGATGCCTGGGCATGGTGCGGGGTACGCTGGACAGGTGGGCACAGGTACACAGGTGGAAGCCGATCAAAGGATGCGCCTTTATCATAGGAAAGCCGGTGCAGGACATCCCGCCGGGACTTTCCAAAAGAAAGACCTTTGTTATCGGAGACTGCGCCAAAGAACACAGCCACCTCGGGACCTTTATTCCCGGATGCCCCATACCGCCCATGGCTCTCACTTACGCGCTCGCCAAAAAAGGGATCAGCGGACCGCTTGCGACCCGGTTAACCGACCTTGCACGGGGCTTTCTGGCGGCAAAGCTCGGTAGTTCGATCTAGTATGCTGTCAAAGGAAATCTCTTGTGATATGTGCGAGCGAGTTCACTCGCGACTAAAGTCGCTCCCACCTGTTTCGTTATTTTTGCAGCGCCCACCGGAGTGTTTCCGCGAATTAATACAGGGCGAGGGAAGCGAAGGTTACTATCGAGTAGGTCTGGTTGTCGTACCAGTAGGACCACTTTAAAAGCTCGGCTTTCCGGGCTTCCGAGGCCGTGGCCGCGGCATAGGCGGGCGGGAGGCCGCAGATTCTTCTTTTGTCCTTTTGTTTCGCCACTTCCAGGAAGAAGGACTCGGCGTCCCCTTGCGCAAGATGGTCGAGCATCTTCCTGTCTTCCGCCTCCTCTTCTTTCATGCGGGCGGGCCCGTAGTTTTCCTGGTCCCCGTACCTGGGCCCGAGGTGGGCCAGGTCAGCGCCGGCAATAAAGCAGACCTTTTCGTTCCTTTCCGAGAGAGCGGTCCTAAGTGCGGTCATGAAGTCCTTGAAGCCGGGCTCTTTTTGAGGGGACATGCCGCTTATGATGGATGGCTGGAACCCGTTGCACAAGACGGGCAGGACGCGGACCTCGGGGTTGGCCAGTGCATGCTGGAGAAAGACCACCATGAACTCGACCGAGTGCTCCTGCTTGTGGATGTAGTCATGGAGCGGGTTCCTGTTGCTCTGGAGCCGGCAGATGCGATTTACCAGGTCCTTGTCGGTGCGGGCCGTGCCCAGCGGGGTCCGGAAGTCCTTGTCCGACATGATGAACACGCGCTGGTCTTCCATGTGGGCGGTGCCGAAGATAATGAAGAGCGAGGCGTCGGTGTTCTCGGCCAGAGTCTTGAATGCGTGGGCGGTGCACGCACCCGAGTCGTTTATGCTCATGTGAGGCGCGACTATTCCCTTGAGGTCGCTTGTCTTCCTCTCTCCCGGCAACTCGCCGGGCCCGTCCGGAGCGGTGTAGAAGCCGTCCAGGAACCTTTTCAACTTTTCCTTTTCTGCGGGGTAGGAATTTCCCGCGTGCAGGGGGGGGCGGACCTCTTGAGCGGCCCACTCCTCGTTCAGCTTCATCACGTGGCCGTGAAAGCGCGGCGAGTCGAGCAAGAGCTTTTCATCCAGTTGCCGGACCAGGTTTTCGATCAGGTCGGAGTCAATGAGCTGGCCGGTCTGGCGGGTCAGCTCTTCCTGGATTTCCCTTATACTGCGGCTGCCGTCAAAGTACTGGATAATGGCCGCGGCCTCCAGCGGAACCAGCACCGACTCTTCCATGCATCCACAAGGGACCGAACAGCCTGGCGACCAGTTCTCTTGCCCACAGGGTCGGCGCCTGAAAGAAATATCGTAACGCCACATCCATAATCGTGATAATCACAAAAAAGAGGATCAACC
>JAWOBU010000235.1:0-4539 GCA_046484135.1 bacterium | reverse complement strand
GTGACCATATCATCCTCCTGTTTTTGCTCTTTCACTTTCTGGCGTTCTTTAGCATGACGGCAGCCAGGCCCGTCATTACCCGGGCTTTGATTACATAATCATGAGCCGACATAACGGGCGGCCGCTTGGTTATCCTCTTCAGTACCGGCCCCGGCAGGAGGAACTTCTGCACGATGACCATGGCGCGGTTTATCTGCATGGCTTCATAAAGGCTTCCGTGGATGATGGCCCGGTGCTCTGCGAACGCGGTATGGGCGCCGATCATGCCGATGAGTGCCATAAGCGCCGAGTCCACGTTTTTAAAGAGCATCTTGAGGTCTGCGTCGTGTTGCCCCGTTCCCAGGTAATGGAGCCCGTCCGACTCCTTGCGCATGGTGATGGATGGCCCGTCCGGAAGCACGCCCACCGTAAAGACCCGGCCGGAGTCCCACTCGGCGAGCTCGGCCTTCATGTCGGGGCTGTTTCTCGATACCATCTCGAAGGCCGCGGCCAGGGCCAGAAGCGAGGTTTTCACCAACGTCCGCTTGGCTTTGAAGCTCGTGGCAAGGCGGGCCGTGTCAGCGCTGCTCATCTTGCGTTCCTCCTTGATTTTTTCGCTCCTGCATGAATGGATACGTTTTTATCACAATCTTTCAGGTTGTACAACCGGCCTGCATATGCTTTATTATGGGCGATATCTTAACTATTACCGCGGAGGTCTCTTATGAAAAAAACTCGCGTGATACTTCTTGTCATGGTCATCTCTCTGCCGGTTTTGGCGTCGCCCGGCGAGCCGGTGCAGCTTTTCCAGGAGCCGGACGGTTCTCCCGGCAAAATCCATGAACTCAGCCTTGCCGATAAAAAGCTTCATCCCATGGAGGGGTTCTTTTACAACGAGAACTACTTTTTTATCGCCATGACCGACCAGGGCTACTACGGTTACGTGAACCTCTTGGTGTCGAACACCGGCCTGGAGGAGCACCAGCCCGGGATCTCGTTCACCATTGTCACGCCCGAGCACGAGCGGCTGGTAACGGACCTGGACTATAAAGCCGCGGACCTGGAAAGCGCAAAGGACCACTTCGAGCTCCGCATCAAGGACAACTACTTCAAGGAGACGGACGAAGGTTACAAGCTCCACATCCGGCACGAAGACATGGGCATGGACCTCGAGTTTAAGAACCGAGTGCCCGGCTTCGTGCTTGGCGACGGCAAGGCTGTGTTCGGCGAGTCGGGGGAGAAGTTTTTCTACATCAACTATCCGGGTCCCCGGCCGGACGTTACCGGGAGCTTTCTTGTAAAGGGCAAGACCGTGCCGGTAAAAGGATGGGGATACATAGACCACAGCCTTTCCAACAGCAATCCCGCTTCTTTCGAGGACGTCTGGCACAACATCAAGTTCCACAGTCCTGACTACACGGTGCTGGTGTCGAGCTTTACCACGCCCGAAGAGTATGAGCGGGACTTCTCCCTGGGGGTCATCACGAACGATGAAAAGGTGCTCTGCTCTTTTACCGACGTTCGGGTGAAAGAGGAGGATGTCGAGGTTGACCCCGAGTCCGGCAAGGCTTACCCCGCCAAGGTGCATTACACGCTTTCGGGAGACGATTGCAGCGCCCGGGCGACCATGAACACCTCGAAGATAACGGAGAAGTTCGACGTCCTGGCCAAGCTAAACAAACGGTGGTACGGCAGGCCGGTCAAAGCGGCCATAAACGCCTTCATAGCAGAACCCTGGTACTACCGGTCAGTGGCGCCCGTGACCTTTAAGCTCAACGTGCATGGAAAGAAAATCACCACCACCGGCCAGGCCTTTAACGAGATCATTTACACGGACTGAGAAAAGAGGATGGCGCTTATACCCTATGACCCGCGCGTGTGCGAGCTGTGCGGCAGTTGTCTGGAAGCATGCCCGGTGCTTGACTTAAGCCGGGAGGACGCCAAGACCGAGGTATACCGGCTTCAACAGGGGGACCTCACCAGCCCGGTCTTGAAAGCCTGCATCTCCTGCTTTGCCTGCTCCGCTGCTTGTCCTAACCGGCTCGACGTGCACGGGCTGATAATGTCGCTCTGGCACCGCCAGAGGAGGAACCGCATTCCCGCTCACGTGCGGGCGGCCCTGCCGAACCAGGTATCGCCCAACCCCTGGAGCGCGGTCCGGCGCTACTTCACGCCCGGCGAGAAAGAGCTCTACTCCGGGCTCGAGGATGACGTTTCCGGCAAGGATATACTCTATCTTGGCTGCAACCAGCTTCTGGACCCGTATCTTACGGACTCGCCGCTTTTCGGATCGCTTTCTCCAGCGGCCGCTCCCGGAGTCTGCTGCGGAGAGCCATACTACCGGATGGGGTTTCTGGAGTCCTATGAAAGGGCGGCCCGCTCCTGGCTCGACCACTGGGAGGAACGCTCCCCCTCCCGAATGGTGGTCTTCTGCACGCCTTGCTTGAACATGATAAAGAACGTGTACCCGAACCTTCCCGGCCGGACACCCGGCTTTCCCGTAATCGGCGTATTCGAGTGGCTCGCCGAACAGGTCGAGTCAGGAGGTGTAAAGCCGGAGACAAGCGCAGACCAGAGTCTCATGGTCCAGCACTCCTGCCACTCCCGCGTCCTGGGCGAGCCTTTTTTGAAAGACGTGGACTTGCTCCTGGAAGCCGCTGGTGTCCGGCGGCTAAAGCCGGCAAGCGAAGAAGAGGACCGGGCCTGCTGCGGGTTTGCCGCGGCCTCGAGACGATACAACCCGCTCGACATGTACCGGCTCGGGGTGCGCCGTCTCCGGAGCGCGGAGGCATTACAGGCGGAGGGCATCGCGACTTACTGCAACGGATGCCTGCTCATGTTGACCATGGCGGAGAGGCTTTCCTCGTCCAAGCTGCGCACCTGTCACCTGGTCGAGCTTCTCGAAAGAGCCTGCGGGTACGACCTGTCCAGGCCGCACCTCCGGCGGGCCCGCGAGATCATGACCGCGGCAGCCCGGACCGCAACCGGCAAGATCGTCCTTCCCGGCAGGAACCGGCTCGAGTTCTGAAAAGGCAAGGTTACAAGGTATGACGAGAACACTCTTTATTGCCGTTTTCTTTCTTCTCGTGCTCCAAGTCCCGGGCACGTCCATGTCCGGACAAGACAAGGACGGCTTTTACCGCGACCTGGCCGCCTACTGGAGCCCGGACCTGTGGCAGGACACCTGGTTTTATCCGGAGGCCGACTACATCACCGCCTTTGACGGGGACGGCGACTGGACCGGCTCGAACAACCTCGAAAGCCTGCGGGCGGGCAGGTTCGAGCCTTACCGCGCTTACCTCTATTACGCGGTCATGGAGACCAGGACCCATTACCTTTTGATCTACGAGGTGTTCCATCCTTTTGACTATGACCATCCTTTGTTGCAGCCGATAGGCGGGACCCACCATGAGAACGACACCGAAGCCATAATGGTTATCGTGCGAAAATCCAGCGAGAGCCGCTTCGGCCGCTTCCGGGGAATGCAGACCCATCCCCACGGCTACACCCGCTACTACGCCAAGGACCCACGGGTCCGGCTTGCCGTGCCCAAGCTTCTGGAAAAACCCTCTTTGCGCGACGGCCGTCATCCCGAGGTCTACATCCAGCGCGGCGGACACGGTCCATACGCGCTCCACGCCCGCGAGCAGTTTTTTTTCATAAGACACGGGTTCGCCTCCGATACCGGCGTGGTGTACAGGTACAAAGGAGAGGCAGGCACGCCGGAAGGACCGGACGACCGCGACGCGGGCTATGACCTCATCTCCGTTGCAGGCGAGCGCGGATTGTGGACCCGCCGTTGCGACCGCCGCGCGTTTGACGGCTACCGCCAATATGATCCACCGGAGGGAAGACCGGGCATACCGGCGGAGCTTTTGTGCGAGGACGGCACCATTCCATTCAACCTGGACGGCGACACCTCGGGAGACTCCGGCAGAGCGGACGCCGCGGGCGTGCCGTGGGGACATCTCACGCCGGACCCGGCGCACCTGGTGCAAAGCGCCTGGCGGTTTCCCGAGAACTTCTCGGCTGAGTACGTGTACAACCCTTTCCTGGGTATTGACCGGAGGGAGTGAGCACCACGGCGGAGAAAGGCTGTATTTTCCATTTCGGTATTGCACTCCGGAAAGCAGTAAGGTAAAGTAGGATCAGGTTGTAAAGTGAAAAGCAGGCTGTTCCTCTGCTTGCATTTTTCATCCCGTCAAGGAGGGCGACATGAGGCTTGAATGTGACGTGGCGGTGGTCGGCTCCGGTCCGGGCGGCGCGTCTGTTGCGCGCGAGCTCTGCCGGTCGGGCAAGAGCGTGGTCATGCTCGAGCGGGGCTCGGACAGCGATTGGGTCGGCAGTCATATTTCCATGCTTCCCAAGGTGGACCTCAAGAACGCGGTGCCGCTCGGCCACGCCACCATGGTGCGGGGCCTCACCACCGGCGGGTCCTCGGTCCTGTATTGCGGAACAGCCACCCGTCCCGCGGCCTTTATAAAGGAGCAGACCGGGATAGACCTCATGCCCTTTGCCGACGAGCTCGAGGAGGAGCTCGGCATCCGGACCCTTCCGGAA
>JAWOBU010000223.1:0-12090 GCA_046484135.1 bacterium | reverse complement strand
TTTTTTATGACCGGTCAGTCCCTCCATAAGCGTCGCCGGCAATCGGGACATTTGTCTTTGTTTCCAATCGGGGAACATACAACTCTTTGTCAAATGGATTGAACCACTCAGCCACCATGATAGCCCATCCTCGGCCATTGACTGCCCACGACTCGGCCATCCGGATAGCACACACAACTCAGCCATCCGGATAGCCCACACAACTTGTTGTGTGGGCAGACTCACGAAGTGGGTCTGCAGGAACATTGTAAAAGATGTTTGCCGCACCCCTCCCTCATCAAACAACCCGGCCTTCTTCGTGTATTTTACCAAACGAAGCGCATTCTCCCATGATCTTCGATCACCCACACAACAAGTTGTGTGGGCCATCGTCCGGGAGTTGTGCGGGCCATCTTGCGGGGGGGTGTGTGGGCCATCTTGCGGGGGGGTGTGTGATCGCGACTAAAGTCGCTCGCACAGCGCAGATGGGGGTGTGCGGGCCGGCTTGCGAAAGGGAGTCATGGCCTACACCACAGTCCGCAACTCATGCACGTCCCGGCAGCTTGTGTGTTTTTCCATTTTCACTTTGGCCCCGACGCATCTGTGCGTTTTCAAAAAAGACGCGAGAGTAAAACGAAAAATTTTGGGGGAAGTTCACCCCGGGAGGAAAAATCCCCCTCCGCAGATTCTCTTCAGGAGTTCCAACGATTTTGGAAGACAGGGCGGTGAATCAAGCAATGATCGGACCTGCCCTCGCTGCCGGTCCCGGCGTGGCGCAATCGCCGGTCGAGAATAAACGAGAAGCAGTAACGAGGTATGCTGGAAGGCGGGACTTCAAAAAGCGTTCACTTTCGTTCGCTCCCGGCCAGTTCCTGCATCAGGTTGCTTCGGGCGATAAGTTCGGCGCGGGCGGGGGTTGTCCATTTTTGGAAGAAAGGCCGGATAAAAGGGTACAAGTGTTGCATCTCGTCAGGAAGCGAAGGGGTGGTATCCTGTATGAGCCGGATTCCGTACTCGGCGGGCCGGTTGTAAAGGTCCGAGTAGGCCTCCAGGCGCAAGGGGTGGCCTGCGTCCCAGTACAGCGTTCCCGGCCCGCGTTCGGAGTCACTCAACTCCCGCCAGCGTTTTATATAGCGAAGCGAGTCCTCCAGGTCCTCTTCGGTCTCGCCGGGGAAACCCACCAGCAGGTTGGCCTTGACATGGATGCCTGCACCCGTCAAAGCACATATTGGCCGGAAAAGATCATCTCCGTCATAACGCTTGTTGATCTTGTTTCTAAGGCGTCCGGAAAAGGTCTCGATCCCCAGGGTGACGTATCGAAATCCTGCCTTGAAAAGGGACTCTGCCATGTCCCGGTCCAGCGCCGGGTCGGCGAACATGTACGCGCAAATCTTGAGATCAAGACCCGAGCCGGACAAGAGCCCTGTAAAGCTCCGGAGCCAGTCGTGCTTAAAGTTAACGGCGCTGTCTCCCAAAAGAAAGTGGTCCTCGCGGTGCTCTTCGCTGAGCCGGGCCAAGTCCCGGAACACGGCTTCCGGTTCTCGAAAGCGGAAGCTCTTCCAGTAAGCGCTTTCGGAACAGTAGGCACAGCGGTTAACGCATCCCCGCGAGCTGTATACCGGCAGGCCGGTGAAAAAGGGGGTGCGGAAGGGATTGGGCCGGTTGGCTGCATAATCTGCTACCTCGAGGCCCGGCAGCGGAAACCCGGTAAAGGAGGGAGAGGGGAGCTCGGACAGGAAACCGGGAGTGCGCGGACTCAACCTGACCGCGCCATCGGCAAGGGTTGCAACTCCTGCCGTCTCCCGGTAACGGCCTTCTCCGATCCCCCGGCACAGATCAACCACCGTGCGCTCTCCCTCGCCTGCAACCAGGGCATCCGCAAAACCGGCGCCGAGCACGAAACCTTGAACCTCCGGAAGCCCCACACCGGGACCGCCGAAGATAATGGGAGTGCCGGGAGAGCGCGCCTTGAGCTCCCGGGCCAGCATCATGCTCCAGAGAAGATTGCTTATGTAGGTCGAGAACAAAAACGCCTCCGGCCGGTGCGCCAGGATATGGTCCGCCTGCCGCGATACCGCCCACTTAAGGCCCAGGTACAGGGAGGCTGCGGCAGGCTGCTCTTCCGGCCCCACTCCCCACTTCAGGCCGGGATGGTCCTCCCGATACAAGAAGCTGATAAGCAGCTCCGGGCGGAGAACGAACACCACCTGTTCGCCGGCATGGCCCATGTTCACAAGTTGCCGGTAAAGGTTGAGCTCGGCCGGAAACTCCTGGAGCGCCTGGTAGTTCAGGTCAAAGCAAACCGGCTCCTCTCCCGCTTCCCGCAATGCTCCGTTTACGCAGGCGATCCCTAACGGCGGCCAGTCTCCGTTGGTAAAAAAAGGACAGATAATAAGCGCCGGCTTCATCGCAAAAAGAAGTATAATAGCTCGCGCAGAAGAGATCAAAAGGTGCACCACGACGCGGTTAAAGGCCCGGGCAAACATGGCTTAAATTGCAACCGGTGCCGGTTTCTGGTATCTTCACTCCACTTGGAGCGGCTATGTTAGATAACCTCGATATACTTTTTTATCTTCTTTTCATACCCAACATGCTTTTTGCTTTATCCATTCACGAGTTCTCTCACGCGGGCTCGGCGTATGTTCTGGGGGACGACACCGCGGCGCTGGAGGGCCGGGTAAGCCTTAATCCTCTTGTACATATAGACCCGCTGGGGCTGATCGCTTTTTTTATCATTCATTTCGGGTGGGCCAAGCCGGTTCCGGTGAACCCCTCGCGTATGGGGAATCCCAGGCGGGACAACCTCTTGGTGAGCCTGGCCGGACCGGGCTCGAACCTGGTCCTGGGCGTACTCCTTTTGCTGGTCGCCCGAATGTTATTAGGGGGAGCCGATCCGACCGGCAAGACCATGAAGATGGTGCTGGGACTTGTTTTCATAGGCGCCCAGCTCAACATCGGGCTTTGTTTTTTCAACCTCATTCCTATACCGCCCCTGGACGGCGGCCATATTCTAGAGGCCCTGCTTCCCCCGGAACTCGGCCGGAAGCTCGAGCCTTATCTCCAGTACGGGCCTTACATCTTTATTGGTTTGATCTTCGCTTCCGTGTTTTTGGGATGGAGGATATTCGCCTATATAATCATTCTTCCCATGTACTTGGTCATGGAGGCGGTGCTGGGGAACCAGGCCTTGGGGTTTCTGATTCGTAACCTGGACCAGTTCCAGATCTAGTCCTCTGTCAAATGATTTTTCGTTATAGCGAGTTCAGTCGCGACTAAAGTCGCTCGCAGAGTTTAAACAGACAAGACACTCGTCCTGATAAGAAATGATCGGAAAGAGAGGTAGCGCATAAATTGGACAAGAACAGAGTTCTCAGCGGGGCCCGTCCCACGGGCGCGCTTCACCTGGGCCATTACTGGGGCACGCTTTTAAACTGGGTCGAGCTTCAGAAGGACTACCAGTGTTTTTACTTTGTAGCGGACTGGCACGCTTTGACCACCGAGTTCGAGCGGCCGGAGATAATCCGGCCCTCCATCGCCGAGATGGTGATGGACTGGCTGGCGGTGGGTCTTGACCCGGACGAGAGCGTTCTTTTCATCCAGTCGTCGGTAAAAGAGCACGCCGAGCTTTATCTTTTGCTCGGGATGATGGCTTCGGTGGCCCGGCTCGAACGAGTCCCCTCCTACAAGCAGTTCCAGGAGGAGACCGGGCGGGACCTGTCCACCTACGGGTTCCTGGGATACCCGGTGCTCATGTCCGCGGACATCCTCATGTACCGGTCTCACGCAGTGCCGGTGGGGGAGGACCAGCTCGCCCACGTCGAGCTTGCCCGCGAGTTCGCCCGGCGCTTCAACGGACTCTATAACGAGGTCTTTCCAGAGCCGGAAGCGCTTCTCACCGAGGCCTCCCGCGTACCGGGCACGGACGGACGCAAGATGAGCAAGTCTTACGGAAACGCCATCTACCTGGCCGAGGACCCGGACTCGATCGCAAGGAAGATTAAAACCATGATGACCGACCCGGCCCGACAGCGCCGGACCGACGCGGGAGACCCCGAGGTCTGCCCGGTCTATGACCTGCACCGGCTTTACTCGGAGCACGAGACCCTGATGTGGGCCGCGGACGGATGCCGTAGCGCGGGCATCGGTTGTATCGAGTGCAAGAACGCGCTCACGCCGCGGATCGTGGACTCGCTTTCGCCGGTGCGGGAGAAAAGGTCCTATTACCAGAAGCACCCGGACAAGATCACCGCGGTGCTGGAGGCGGGAAATAAAAAGGCAAGGGATTTCGCGGAAAAGACCATGGACATGGTCCGGCAGGCCATGAAGATGGCCTGAGACGCGGCAGGCAGCTTTTTTCTAAGCCATAAAGTGGACAATCCGTTCTTATTTGGAGAGAATGGGTAAGAGAGGCCTGTTTCTTCAAGATCGTGGAAGACAAGGCGGCGGTATGATCGCGACTTAAGTCGCTCGCACCCCCAATTTTAACTTGCACTCGGCAAGGGCTCTTTGAAGAGCTCAGAGTTTGATCATGCATGACCAGGACACATACCGGGTAAAGCTGGAGATATTCGAGGGCCCGCTGGACCTTCTTTTATATCTTATCAGGAAGAACGAGGTGGACATCTACGACATCCCGATCGCCATGATCGTGGAGCAGTACATGGAGTACCTGGAACTCATGCGGAGCCTGAACCTGGACGTGGCCGGCGACTTCCTGGTGATGGCGGCGACCTTGTCTCAGATCAAGTCGCGTCTTCTTCTTCCTCGCGATGACCTGGAGGAGGAGGGAGAAGAGGAGGACCCCCGGGATGAGCTGGTGCGCCGTCTTCTTGATTACCAGCGTTACAAGGAGGCTGCCGAGGACCTTATTGCCCGGCCGATACTGGGCCGGGAGGTTTTTACGCGCTCTCCCTCGCGGGAGCTGATGGAGGAGGCCGCCAATGAAGCGGGCATAGAGAAGACGACCTTTGCCGAGGTCGGCGTCTTCGAGCTTCTGGAGGCTTTCAAGGACGTTCTGGACAGGGCGGACCTGGACTCCTGGCACGAGGTCCGCCGGAACCGCATCTCCATCATGGACCGGATCAATGATGTTCTTGCCATCTTCAAGGACGAGGAGAGCATAACGTTTGACCAGCTTTTCACCGACGCCACCTCCCGTCCCATGATCGTGGCGACCTTTCTGGCACTGCTGGAGCTGGTCCGCCTCCGGGTGATAAAGGCCCACCAGGAGAAGCCGTTTGCCGCCATTTACCTGGTCCGGGCGGTAACCATTGACGATAAGTGGCTTACGGAAAACATGCCCAAGATAGAGGAGCAGAGGAGTTAACAGTGGAAAGGGACCGCATAGAGTCCATCCTGGAGAGCCTTTTGTTCGTGGCGGGAGAGCCGCTCTCTTTAAAGAGGATGGACGAGGTGATATCAGAGGCCCCCCGCGCCGAAATCCAGGAGGCGTTGGAGGAGCTCATAAAAAAGTGGGACGCGCCGGAGCGGGGCCTTCGGATCAGCGAGGTTGCCGGCGGATACCAGGTCCAGACCTGGACGGAAAACTCACCCTGGGTGGGAAGGCTTCTCCAGTCCCGCCCGGTCCGGCTTTCCCGGGCGTCCATCGAGACCCTGGCCATTGTGGCCTATAAGCAGCCGGTGGCCCGGGCGGAGATCGAGCAGATCAGGGGGGTGGACAGCGGCGGCGTGTTAAAGACGCTTCTCGAGTACGGTTTCATCAAAATAGCGGGAAGGAAGGACGTTCCCGGCAAGCCCTTGATCTATGCCACGGACAAGAAGTTCATGGAGTTCTTTCGCTTGAAGAGTCTGGCCGATCTTCCCACCTTAAAGGAGATGGAGGACATCCAGGAAGAGCGGCTTTCCGAGGGGGGGTCCCAGGCAGACCTGCCCTTTGATGAGAAAGAGGAAGGTCAAGGAGAGGCCACGCCTGAAGAAGAGCGCTCTGAAGACCGGGCGGAAAACCCTGAAACTGAGGGGGAACAACCGGCTGGTGATCCTCAGGAAGAAGAGCCGTCCGG
Source organism: bacterium (assembly GCA_046484135.1). Classification (GTDB taxonomy): domain Bacteria; phylum RBG-13-61-14; class RBG-13-61-14; order RBG-13-61-14; family DATKZS01; genus CAYQTK01. Next base: position 6,091 of record JAWOBU010000223.1, on the reverse strand, counting down.
ACCGGAAAATAACGACGGAACCAAAGAAGACGAAACAAGGGACCAATAATCTTTTAGAACTGACTCATATCTTTGTAAAAAGCCTTAGAAGGCTGTCCCTAAGCAGGCACAGGGAAGCACATGGTTAAATTGGACGAGCTTGGACAGTCGCTGCTGTCGGTCATTCAGGAAGCGCTTTTGATCATTGACGACAAGGGGAAGATACTTAAGGCCAATCCCCCTGCTGCCGATCTTTTCTGCCCTGTCGGGCCGGGCCTGGAAGGCATGGCCGTCTCCGAGCTTTTCAGCGCCACCACAGCCGCGGACCTGGCTGTACTTCTGCAGGACGCCTTGCAGGGACAAGGAATCGAGGCCAGGAGCCTTCGGCTGGAACCTGCAGAGGGGAACCCCCTTTTTGCCGACATCAACGCATATCCTGTAAACGCCGGAGAGCCGGGCCGTGTAGTGGCCGTGTCTTTTCTGGATGTTTCCAAGAGCCGGGACCTGGAAGAGCGGGTCCGGAGCTTCTCCGAGGACCTTCACAAGAAAGTCGAGGAGCGGACCGCTGAGCTGGAGGAGGCCAAGGAAAGGTACCGGAGCCTGTTCGAGAAAGCGGCCGTGCCGTTGGCGTGGCTGGACACGGACGGAGTGTTGCAGTCGGCCAACCAGCCCTTCTACTCCCTGACCGGCCTTTCCCAAAGCGCGGAGGGGTCCTTTTATCTGCCGGACCTTATTGAAGACGAAGCCTACGCCTCCAGGATCGCACACTACATGGACCTCCTGTGTAAAGGATATGACGCGCCCGCCCGGTTCGAGATCGAAATAAAACACCAGTCGGGCGCCGTGCTGAGCACCGAATGGTTCATACGGTTCGAGCCACTCACCGACCAGACCTTGATCTGCATAATAGACATCACCGAGCGCAAAGCCGCGGAGAACGCATTTCGCGAGAGCGAGGAGAGGTACCGGAAGCTGGTGGAGACTTCTCCGGACAGCATTACCGTGTCCGACGTAAACGGCACCATCTTCATGGTAAACAGGAGGGGGGCGGAGCTTTACGGAGCGCAATCGGAAGACGAGATAATAGGAAGGCACGTCCTGGATTTTATCGCCTTCAAGGACCGTGAAAGGGCGGCCAGGTACCTGGAGAAGGCCCTTGAAGAGGGGGCTGTTTACGGGCTCAATTACGAGGTCTTGAGAAAGGACGGCACCACCTACCCCGCCGAGGTGAACGTATCCGTGATCCGGGACGCAGAGGGCAGACCCGCGGCTTTCGTGGCCGTGGTCCGGGACATGAGCCGCCGCGACCGGGCGGAAAAGGAAATCCGGAAAAGCGAGAACCGCTACCGGACCCTGTTCGAGTACTCCCGCGACCCTGTATACGTGGTCACCAAAAGCGGCATCCTCCTGGACGTGAACCAGGCCCTCATCGAAGTCTCCGGATATGAGCGGCACGAGCTTATAGGTATGAACGTGTCCGAGCTTTACTGCCGGCCGGAAGAGCGGCAGAGCTTCATGCGCGAGATAGAAGAAACCGGCTCGGTCAAGGACTACGAGCTGAAGCTTATGAAGAAAACCGGAGAGGTCGCCGATTGCCTGATAACCTCGAGCGTGCAAAGGGACGAGAACGGAAGGGTGATAGCCTATCAGGGCACCGTGAGGGACATAACCCGGGAAAAACAGGACAGGCAAGCTCTACAAGAGAGCGAAAGATACTACCGCTCCCTGATCGAGAACGTGAGCGACATCATCCTTACAGTGGACGAAAACGCGGACATAAAGTATCGCAGCCCTTCCATACAAGCGGTACTGGACTACTCGCCGGAAGAGTTCGAGGGGAAAAACATGTTCGATTTCATCCATCCCGACGATACGGACTCCTCCCGACGGAACTTCAAGCAGGCCCTCGACAACCCGGGAACCGTGGTCCGGAATCAATGCCGGGTACGATGCAAAGACGGCTCCTGGAGCTGGCAGGAAAGCATGGCCAAAAACCTTCTGGATGACCCCGCGGTAAAAGGCATAGTGATCACCAGCCGCGACGTTACGGAAAACCGCCTTTCCGAAATAGCCGACCGCGAAAGGGAAGAGAACGTAAAGACCATCTTGAGTTCCCTGGCTGACACCATAATAGTTGTCCTCGACCGCAAAGGCCGCCACCAGTTTGTTTGCGCTTCCGCGGACATGGAACAAAGATACGGGTTTAACTGCCGAGAAGTAACGGGCAAAGATTTCTTCGAGCTCTTCAGTACGGAAGAAGCCAAAGAGCGGCTTCAACTGGTGCAGGAGGTCTTCAACACCGGCGAGCCCGTGAAAAAGGAGTTCTGCGCGGAGTTTCCCGCGGGCAGAGTGTGGCACGAGATCACCCTGTCGCCTTTGCGAAGCGTAACCGGAGAGATCACCGCGGTAGTGGGATGCATCCACGACATCACCCGCGATAAAGAGCTGCACGAGACGCGCCGGCAACTGGAAGAACAACTGGCCCAGGCGGAGAAAGCCGCGGCGCTCGGAGAAATGGCCGCGGGAGTGGTCCACGAGATCAACAACCCCATAACCGCGGTCAACTTCTATGCCCAGGCCCTCGAGAGCGAGCCGGCCCTGCCGGAGGACTCCCGCGCCCGGGCGGGAAAGATACGGGAGGCGGGAGAGAGGATCAAAAACCTCTTGCAAAGCCTGTCAAGCTACTCCTCCACCCAGACCGCCGGCTCCGAGCCGGTCGAGCTGAACAGAATCATAGCCCAGGTCAAGGACTCCCTTGAACATGAGCTGGAAAAAACACCGGGGACGGCTTTCAAGCTCGAGCTTCAAGAAGGTCTGCCCCTCCTGCAGGGTTCTCCCGACCAGCTTTTTAACCTGGTGTCCAACCTCGCCATCAACGCCCTCCACGCAGTCTCGCCGGACGGAGGCGTGGTAAGAATCCGGACCGGGAAGCGCGACTCCGAGCTGGTCCTCGAAGTCTCCGACAACGGACAGGGCATAGACCAGAGCGATCTGCCCAATATCTTTACACCGTTTTTCTCCCGCAAGGGAAAAGGAAAGGGAACCGGACTCGGACTCGCCATCGTCAACCGCATCGCAGGCAGGCACGGAGCCAACGTGGATGTAGACTCACGCTCCGGCCATGGAACCACCTTCACCGTGAGCTTTCCCCTCGAACCGGGGAACCAAAAGACAGGCTAGCGTCATATCTTGCGGCAAATGACCCCTTTTTCATCGAGGTCTTGAGAGCGGGGTTTATCCGCCGGCTTTCAAGACGGAAAGCTCGGCCGTGGTTTTGCGGAGCCTCTCGCAAAACGTCTCGGTGAATACCCGGTAGACCTTGATGGCTATCTTGTCGTCCGACTGGAGCAGCTCTTCGAAGCTCTCGCTTGCGATCTCGAACGCCTCTGCGCCCTGGTCGCCGGCGACAACCCGGGCGGAAGTGGGGGCCCGGTCCACCAGGGACATCTCGCCGACGTGGGAGCCGGGACCAAGCTCGACCAGCTCGGAGACCTGGCCGCCCTCGACCCTTTGCACCTTGACGGTCCCCTTTTTGATGATGTAAAGACCCTGGCCGGGCCGGTCCTGCTCGATTATGATCTCGCCGGGCTCATAGGTCCGGTTTTCGCAGATGTTCCAGAGCTGCTTCATCTCCGCCAGCGAGAGCCCGTCGAAGAGGCTGGTGTTTTTCAGGAACTCGAACCCTTCCATTACGCTCACGATCCGCGCCGGCTTGGGCATGACCTGCTGCTCCGGTCCCGCCGGCGCCGTGACTTCCTCCTCCAAGGGCTCCAGGTCCTCGATCACGTCCACGTCTTCATCACCGGTGGCGTCGGAGACCTCTACCCGGTCGGCCATCTGCGCTTCCAGCTTCTTGATCCGGTCGGCCACGTCCCGGTAAGCCGGGTCTATGGAAGAGACCTCTTTATACACCTTCATGGACTCGAACAGGTCGCCTTTTCTTTCGAGAAGCTGGGCCAGGTTGTAATAGACGCTCAATGATCCCGCGGAAACCGGCACCGTCTTGGTCACCAGCTTGTACTTGGCCACCGCCATGTCCAGGTAGCCGTGCATGGCAAGGATGTTGCCGATAAGTACGGTGGCGTCCAGAAAGTGGTCCTCCTCCTCGCCCACCTTCTGGAGAAGCTCCATGGACTTCTGAAACTTCTTGGTCTGGAAGTAGTACTTGCCCGCCAGATAGTGGTTGACCAGCTTCTCGAAGCAATAGGCGGCCCGCTCGAAGTTGTTGCTCTGGGTGTAAAAGTCAGCCGCCTCTTGCCACCGGCCCGCCTTTTCAAAGCAATGGGCGGAGCGCGGAAGGTCCTCGAGCTTGGCCCACATCTCCGCGGCCTGTTCATACTGGTCGGTCCGCTCGTAAAGCTCGGCAGCGCGCTTGTAGTCCCCGGCCTCCTCCAACACCTGCGCCGCTTTTTCATAGTCCTTGGCTTTAAAGAACATCTTGGCAAGGCTCATGCGGAGCGCCCTGTCAGAAGGAGACTTAAGGATAAGAACGTATCCCACGTCTTCCTGGCAATGGCTGTAAAGCCGGGCGGCCTCTTCCATCCGGCCCTGTTGCAGATGGTCCAGCACGCCCCGGATCACCTGGTTGGCGGTGACGTACTGCTTCTCGGTTTCGGTAACGTTAAGCTCGTTCATCCCTGTCTCCCCGCAAGGCTAATATCAGCCCGGCGGGAAGCCGGGCCGTTGTTCAAAGAGAATCATATCCAGGCGCTTTTTCGGAGTCAAGGGCTTCTTGCAAAAACTCTGTTTAGGAGCTTGCCTTGTGAAAATCCACACCAATGTACCTCCTTTCTTGCCTCCTTTTGGTAGATTCTTACCTCAAACTCAATCTTACCATCAGGAGGCATTTTTACGACAACCCCTGAGTCAGAAGTCAGGGTTCATAATATCAGTTCTTTACAATTAAGTTTCTGCTTGACTTCAGAGCCTCTTGCAAAATTCTGATTATCGAGGTGGTAGTAAAGGCTTTGGATGGTGGGAGCGAGCTCCAGCTCGCTATCATCGAGACCTGGAGGTCTCTCCCACCTTTTCTCCGGCCTTTTTGCAAGAGGCTCTTCAGTCTATATTCCTGGTAGTCGTGAGGGGGATTGAGGTCTTGGCGGATACGGTCGGATGCTGTGTATTACGTGATTTTAATGAACAAAGGTGCATCTCTCGGACGGCCCTGCTTGTAACAAGACCTTCAGAACAGGGTCTTCCTCTCCACCACCTTTCCCCTCACCGAGACCTTTTCCGGTTGTGTTATCACGATGTCCTGGTAGCGTGGGTTCAAGGGCCGCAGGATGATCAGGTTTTCGTGGATGATGAGCTTTTTGAAGGTCGCTTCGTTGTCGTCCAAAAGCTTGGCTATCACATAGTCTCCGCTTCGGGCGTCCAGGTTGGGGTTTATGACCAGGACGTCGCCTTCATGGAACTCCGGCTCCATGGAGTCGTTGGTTACCCGGGCGCCGTAGAGGTTTTTTCCCTTCCGGTCGGTGTAGACGTAGGAGTCGGCCACCCCGGGCGGGTACTCGCCGTCCTCGGCAGGGGTGAACTCTCCGGCCCGGACCATCCCCACCACCGGTATCTTCCGGCCACTGCCCAGTGAAGCGCTCTCGATGTTGTCCGGCTCCGCGTCCGGGGGCAGGCCTTCAGGAAGCGACACCGAAGCAAATATTGACTTGACCTCGTCGGGCGCCTTCTCGTAATGGGCGGACATGATAAGCTCGGCAAGGTCCAAGGAAAGCGCACGGGAAAGCTTCAGGATGACCTCGTCGGAAGGCACGGCCCCCTGCATGATCTTGGATACGTACACCCCGCTGACACCGATCCGGCGGGCCAGGTCTTCGTAGTTCAAATCGAGCTCCTGCATCCGCCTCCACAACCGGTCTTTCAATCTCTCCATGTTTATTCCCTCCCTTTATCTGGTATGCCGGTTATCTTTTATGGCTCTTCCGGTTTAATGGTACCTACGATGCAAATAGGCTCTTTGATGCAAGAAAAACCTTTGTTCATCATATGGTTAGCGGAGGCCGCGAAGATGCGTTTATCGCCTTCGGGCTTCCAGCGGGGAAAGGGAAAAGGCCGGAACGTGTCCGGCCCTCCCCGCTGTATAGCCACCAGCCTGGCGCTC
>JAWOBU010000212.1:0-3724 GCA_046484135.1 bacterium | reverse complement strand
GCCCATGTGGTGCACGGCATAACCGGCTTCGGCGCCATGGTGCTGGCCTTGCCGCTTCTGTCCCTGCTGTTTCCCGTCAAGATCATACTGCCGGTCATGGTGGTCGTAAGCTTCTTCCAGGTAGGATGGTTCGTTATAACGCAGTGGGACCGCATTCAGTTCAAACACGCCGCCTCCATCCTGGTGCTGGCAGCCATCGGCTTCCCTTTCGGGTTCGCCGTGTTCAGCTACCTCCCTACCAAATGGCTCGAGATCGCGCTCGGCTTGTTCGTCATCTTCGTGGCGCTCTGGAACCTGTCGGGAATCGAGACCTCCCGGCAGTTGCCGCAGCCCGCTTACTACCTTCTGAACTTCGCCGGCGGGATCGTCCAGGGGGCCCTGGCTTCCGGCGGACCACTCCTCGTCATCTACGCGGCCCGGATGATCAAGGACAAGTCCGAGTTCCGGGCGACCCTGTCCCTGGTCTGGGTGGTCCTGGGGGCTTTCCTGGCCGCGTCATACACCATCGCAGGTGTGTGGAAGCCGGCCATGGCGCCCTTAATACTCCTCGGACTGCCGGCGGTGGCCGCGGGAACCGCCGCAGGCATCTACCTGCACGACCGCATCCCCCAGAAACCTTTCCGGCTCCTGGTGTTCACCCTCCTGCTCATGGCCGGCGCAGTGCTTGCAAGGCCCCTGTTCTTCTCCTGAGCCGGTGCTCTCCAGTATTAAAAGTCGAGCCTTGCAAATAGCGGCAACTTCAGTGGCCTCTATTAAAGCCTGTCTGGGTGCTGGCCGGTTAAAGATATGGTACAGTGAGGCGGAACAGATCGGAAGCTCTCAGTCCGACTTTTTCATTCTACGGTGCGCTTTATGTCATTAACTGCCAAAGCTCTGGTTCTGCTGGTCCACGGCAGCCGGGACCCGGCCTGGATGGACCCTTTCCAGGAGCTCAAGAAAGACGTGCAGGAGATGTCCCCTGACACCGAGGTCCGGATCGCCTGCCTCCAGTTTTGCAGGCCGGACTTGGTGGAAACTGTGGCCGAGCTTGCCGGAGAGGGAGTAAAATCCGTGCGGGTGGTGCCGGTTTTCATATCGGGAAGGGGGCACGTGTTGAAAGACGTGCCCGCGGCGGTCGAGGCTGCAAGGGCGCGTTTTCCTGACCTGGACATCCGAGTAACCGAGGCCCTGGGAGAGTTTCCGGAGGTGGCCCGCGCCTTCCGGGAAGCATTAAGACAACTCCTCTAACGCTCTGTCAAAGATTTTTCTTCGCTTCCAACAAAGATATTATTCGTGCGAGCGACTTTAGTCGCGACTTGAAATCGTTGGCACGTTTCAGCAGGAGCTTGAAAGAAAAACGGCTTTCAAAAGAGGTCTACTCCGGCTCGCGGGTGGACACGGTGATGATCTCCACCGGCTCATGTACGTTCTTGAGCTCGATGCTTCCCCTGACCTCGAAGTGGAAACGGGGTATGACCTCGTCGCCGGTGTAGTGGGACAGCCCTTCTTTGGCCGCTTGGTGGGTGCTGCGCACTGTCAGGATGTCTCCGTCGCGGGCCTCGTCGCAGAGCCGGGAGGCGATGTTCACCACGTGGCCGAGCACGGTGTAGTCAAGCCTCTGAGTGGTGCCGATGTTGCCGACTACCACTTCGCCGCTGGCGATGCCTATGTGGACCCCTGGAGCCACCAGGCCCTGCTCCCGCCTGGTTTTGACCCACTCGTCATGCCGCTTTTTTATGTCGCTGGCCGCGAGCAGGGCGCGAATGCCGTGGTCGGGACAGGAAAGAGGGACCCCGAACACCGCCATGATCTCGTCCCCCACAAACTTGTCCACCATGCCTTCATAGCGGTCCACTGCGTTGACTGCATTGGTTAGAAACGAGTTGACCATGTCCACTACCTCATCCGGGGTTAGCCGCTGGCAGGCGGAGGTGAACCCGGAAAGATCGGCAAAGAGAACGGTCACTTCCTTTTTCTCCGTCTTCATGAGCTCGTCTTCGGGTATGGTCTGCATCTGCTCGATCACGCGGGGGGAGACGAACCTCGAGAAGTTTTTATAAAGCCAGTTGGTGTGAGTTACGTCCTGGGCCACTATCTGGACCTTGTCTTTCACCAGGGAACAGGAGAAGCGCAAAAGCGGCACGTCCTGGACCCGACGCTCGGCCAGGGAAGGAAGCCGCTCCGGCCCCAGGTCCGGGAACTCCCGCTCTGCCACGTAGTCCTCGCCGCTGCCGCTCACCGCTCCCCGGATGGAGTCAAGAACGTCAGCCAGCGGGTCGGGGCTCATCTCTGCCAGGGTCTTACCCAGGACCCGGTTCCGCTCGGTCGAGGGGACGCCCAACAAGGTGGCCATGCGGTCGTTCACATAGGTGATGCGGCCGTCCTTGGCCACCACCATGATCATCTCTTCCAGCCCCTGGATGGTGAACCGCTGGTCCTGCGCCACGGTAGCGCCGCCGCCCAGGGTCATCAAAGAGTTGACGCCGCTCTTCAGCCGCGCAAGCTCTTCTTTCAGAGAGGCTATCTGCTCTTCATATTCTTCCGCCGTGGGCATGAGGCGCTCCTTGTAGATGAGTTCCTCTTAATTATAACACGACCGCCGTTTCTTTACGCTTGAGCAGGGAAATCAAAAAACATTTTAAAACTCAGCCGAGAACCTCGGCAAGAAAGCCGGAAATCGCGCTGTTTGTCTCCTCCGGCTTCTCCGCGCATAAAAGATGACCGGCCTCTTGGAGATGGACCCGGCGGGCGGCCGGGATGTTCTCCGAAAGATAATCACCGTACTTCTTAGGAGTGAGCTTGTCGTCCTCCCCGGTTATGATAAGCACCGGAGCCTTGATTTCAGGGAGCCGATCCATGACGTCAAAGGCGTCGCAGGCCCGGAAATCACCCAGCACTACCTCCGGGTCCCGTCGGGCGTTGTCTTCCAGGACGCGGGAAAGCCGGTCCTTATCGGTCGCGGGCGAGACAGCGAACGACTCCAGCAGTTCAAGAAAGCCCGGAAAGTCGGTTTCGACCTTTTCGAAGATAGCGGGCATGACCTTGAGCCTGGCGCCGGTGCTCATGAGCACGCCGGCGCGAAACAGGCCCGTGTAGTCAAGCAGACACTGCTGGGCTATGGCCCCTCCCATGCTGAGCCCCGCGATCACCGGCGCCGGGGGAGACAGCTCCCGGACCAGGGCGGCGACCTCTTCGGCGTAAGCGCTCACGCTTTCCCTGCCGGGTCCCGGGCTGTCGCCGTGGCCCGGAAGGTCCACCGCCACCGTATTGGCAATGTCTTTCAGTCCTTCCACCTGGTCCTCCCAGAGAACGCTCGAGCCTCCGGCGCCGTGGACGAAAACCAGGGTCGGCTTGTTTTCATCAAGGGGCCACTGCCCGCATAGATACGCCATATGCTGTGTCTGTCTTTTTTCCATTGCCGCCTCCTTGGCCGGAGAACTGCTAAACTTCTCCAGCCGGGATCTTTTCAAGTTTTAAGTTAATCCGAGCCGTTTGTTTGTGCAAATCAGGGCATCGCCTTATGCGATTTATAAGACATATCCTTTTCATCTTCTTTTTCACCTGCTTGACGCGGGCAGCGGCCGTACTTATAAAATAATTAGTGCCTGTTGCAAAATTCCCTTTAGGAGTGCGAAAGCTTGCTTTCGCTTTCATAAGTTCCGGCTTGCCGGAACTTAAAAAAGACGACTTGTAAACTGTGAGCCTTTTATGGAGCAGATTTCCGGGAAGCAAGCTTCCCGGCGGA
>JAWOBU010000169.1:0-9786 GCA_046484135.1 bacterium | reverse complement strand
TCACTCCCTTTATCGGCTGCCGGGTTACCCCGCCGTCCCGGCCTTGTATCCGGTTCCTGTTCGTCGGGTCTGCGTTTTGCCATCGGCTTCCTTCAGATTCCGCCTCGCGGCGGAGACCCTTGCCTAGGCTGGCGGTTCCGCTCGTTACGGCCCGCAGGGGACTTCCACCCCCAACAAACGCGACATGCCTGGCACACAGAAAGCCCGGCGGTAAACGAACCCGCCGGGCCTTTGGTGTTTTACGTTTTTTAAGGATCTACTTCATGAGCTCGGGCAGCATGAGCTCGAGGGCGTCCACTGCGTGGACCGGGTGGCTGTCTTTGTCCACCGCTCGGTTGAAAAGTGTGTCCGCGTTGTCCTTGGCTTCGGACTCGGCGCTTCCGGCGTAGGACGCCAGGAGTTTGGTGAAGGACGACTTCACCAGGTCCTGGTTGTCCTCCAGGGCCTTTCTGACCTTGTCCACGTTCTGGTACATCATGCCGAGCCATCCCTGGTGGACCAGCTTGGTTACAGTGGCCGGTCCCACGCCGCCGGTCTCGAGGGTGTATGCGTCGGCTTTGGCCCGCGCCGGCGGGTCGGTATCGCCGTAGGGCTTTTTGCCGTCCTTGCGGAATGAGGTCGCCGCGTCAATTATGAGGCATCCTTCCTTTAGCATGTCCGCGGTAAAGAAGTACTCGGTGTCGGAGTGTATCTTGTAGGGGTGGAAGCCCATGCAGGCGAACACAATGTCGCCGCGCAGGGACAGGTCCTTGTAGACCTTGTACTGGGTCTCTTTGTCATAGGACCCGCCGGTGCCGTTCCTGGTGTGGAGCGGACCCAAGACGGTTGCGTTAAAGCGCTTTAAGATGTTGAACAGAGGCTCGCCCACGATGTTGCTCCTGCCGGCCACCACTATCTCGTAGCCGGCAAAGTCGGTGAAGCCGTCCGGCCGGAGCTTGGCGTTTCTCTCCCGGGTCATGTACACGCTGGCGAGGTCCAGCATCCCGCGGGGAGTACAGCAGTCAAAGTAACGGTCCGCCCCCAGGGACATGAGCCCCAGGGTCATCTGGTTCAGCCCGTCGCCGTCCTTGGCCAGGTTGATCCGGTTGCAAAGGTTCTGGGTGTTGATTTCCTTGCCCGCCTGGCCGCCGAAGGGAAGCTGGAACATGAGGATGGAGATGGAGTCGTCCTGGTTCCACTGGTCCAGCTTCTGGTGAAGCTCGGCCGAGGTAACGGTGGAGGGGAACTCCTCGACCATGCTGGAAAGACCGGAAAGCTCGGTGGTCTTCGATTTCATACCCACGTAGCTCCGGGAAGCTGCGACTGCAGGGTCGTCCTTGTCACCCACCAGCACGGTAAGGACCTTGTGGTCCGAAGGCTTGATGTCCTTGAGCGCGGAAACCTCGGAGAGGAACTCCGACCGGCGCTTAAGCTCGGGAATGAGAACGTCCTGGTAGCCTTTGGGATACTTCTGCTCGCCCTTGACTACCCCCGACCCGTTGATGACCCGGTCGTAATCCTCTCCCCGAAAGGAGCGGGAGATCAGGTGATGAAAATCGTCCTGCGCAAACAACCAGTGGTTCATCCCTCCAATACGGTCCTTGTACTCTCTGTACGCCATGGCAATACTCCTTTAACAAATAAAATTTTCCGTTAAACCATCCGCTGACTTCCAACTAAGATCGCATTGATTTTAAACCATTGTAAGAACATCCGCAAGCAAAGAATGACTCCTTGACTCCTTGGAGAAGGCCGCCCTGACTGAAGGCAAATATATCATAAAAAATTTCTGGCGCCTAAAGGGCCTGATCGGTTATTCCTTCATGCTTCTTAAATGCTGCGGGTTTTGCGGTGGTGTGGTTGATGGTCCCGATCCTCCCGGTGATGGTTTCCTGAAGGATTAGCCCTCCGCGGTCGCAAGTTGGGAGGCCGGTCTTTGATAGCGTCTTTTCGTCCGGTCTATGGATTTTCCATAGCAACAAATACAAGAAGCCTTAAGTCAGCGCCTTGGGTCTTGGGAACAGCCACCTCTTTTGAGTTCCCCCAAGCATCAGCTTAATAATAATTAGCATGAACAACAGGTCCCTCCCCCTCTCAGCAGGCGCAACTCTCGAAACCCACCTTTTATGCCGAGGCTCCGGGCACTTGACAGGCTGTTGCAAATAGGCAATAATGGGCAGAAAGAGGAAGACATGCAACAAGTGTTTGCAAATTTACATCCGGCGGAGAGGAAGAATGAGTAAAGCCGACGACGGCAAGGCGTTCGCCAGGGAATGGAGCGATCTTATCTTCGACAGCATCACCGAGGGGGTTTTCACCACTGACGAGGACTGCCGCATCACCTCTTTCAACCGGGCTGCGGAAGCCATCACCGGTTTCCATCGCCAGGAGGCCATCGGCCAGTACTGCTTCGACGTTTTCCGCACCGACCTCTGTCATACCAAGTGCGCTTTGCGTTACAGCCTCGAGAGCGGGATGCCGGTGTCTAACGTCCGGGTCAACATCATGAACCGGGAAGGGGTCAAGGTTCCGATCAGCGTCAGCACCTCGGTTCTTTACGACCGGGAGGGCCGCTCGCTGGGCGCGGTGGAGATATTCCGGGACATGTCCGCCTTGGAGGAGCTCAAAAAGCAGCTTCACGAGGCTGATTCCTTTGAAAAGATGGTGAGCCGCAACAAGGAGATGCAGGAGATTTTCAACCTTATACCCGACGTGGCCGAGTCCGACTGCAACGTTCTTATTCAGGGTCCTTCCGGGTCGGGCAAGGAGCTCCTGGCCCGGGCCATCCACAAGCTCTCTTCCCGCCGTGATCGGCCCTACATCCGGGTCAACTGCGCCGCTCTACCGGAGCCGCTTCTCGAGTCCGAGCTGTTCGGATACGCCAAGGGCGCTTTTACCGACGCCAAGCGGGACAAGCCCGGTCGGTTCGTGGTTGCCGACCGCGGCTCGCTTCTTCTGGACGAGATCGGCGACATGCCGTTGTCTTTACAGGCTAAGTTATTGAGAGTATTGCAGGATGGAGAAATTCAGCCGCTGGGTTCGACCAAGACCATCCACGTGGACGTTCGGGTGGTGGCCTCGACCCACTACGATATGAAAAAGATGGTGAAAGAAGGGGGCTTCCGGGAGGATTTGTTCTATAGACTCAAGGTCATAAACATAGACATCCCGCCTTTGCGCCGCCGCAAGGAGGACATTCCCATACTGGTTGATCACTTTATCCGGACTTTTAACCAGCGGCAGGGAAAGAACATAAAGGGGGTCTCGGAAGAGGTCCTGGAACACCTGCTAAGTTATGATTTTCCCGGCAATGTCAGGGAGCTCGAGAACGCGGTCGAACATGCTTTCGTGCTTTGTAAAAGCGAGCTTATTCAACTGAACCACTTGCCCCGCGACATGCGCGAGACCGAAACGGAACCGGCTGAAGACGCTTCCCCCAAAAGCCCGATCGAGCACGCCGAGACCAGGACCATTAAAGAGCTGCTCGAGAAAAACCACTGGGACAAGGGAAAGGTGGCCGACATTCTCGGCATCCACCGGACCACCCTGTGGAGGAAAATGAAAAAGCTTGGAATATCCGAATAGTTAAGAGGTAATGGATTGTTAAACGACACGTCGCTGCGCCGCAACGGTTTTTAAGTTTTCGGACCGACCCCCCCTATGCTTCCCGATCAGGGCGCTTTCTTTCTTTTTCGCGACTTTACACGAGTACTCTTCCCGCCGTTGCGTTTAACCCGTGGTTCTTCAGCCGGTTTTGGCGATCCGCTGGCCGCAGGATTTGCACTTGGGGGCCATTTGTTCGGAGGATACCTGGGTAAAAACGTTTTCAGACGGGCCCTTGCGCAGGAATTGCATGGAGAGATCGAGCTCCTTCCGGTTCCGGATCGGCTTCTCGAAGTATCCGAGCTGCCAGAGAGCTTCCACTGCTATCTCCTGGCCCTCGGCCATGCTTATCTTGCGGGTGGTTTCACTTTTGAAATGGTCCACCATGAACTCGATGAGCCGGGTGGACGGCTTGGAAATCTCGCCCGGCACCAGGGCGTAACAGGTGGTCTTCCTGCCGATGCACTCGCGGCTCTCCTTGTCGCACTCCGAGAGCTCGGGGCAGTCCGAAACCACGATGATCCCGTGGATCGAGTCCGGACGCAACAGGTAATCCTCAACCTCCACACCGGGCCGAAGCTCCATAGACTCCGGAAATCCCTGGTACGCGATCTGGCCCCGTGCGTTCAAGTACATCCGGTCGCCCGAAACCTCGCCAAAACTTTGGCTGCGGTCCGCAGGATACACCGAAACCATGAAATAGCCTGTCTCCTGGAATTCCTTGTCTTGCCTGTCCATTAGTCGTCACCTCCTGGCCATTAACACAAGCAGACAGCATGCCAATGTTAAAAACAAATTAGAGACTCAAATCTTTCCTCAATAAAAACAGGATGATCCGAAATAAATCCCGACCAGCTCCCCCGATCTCCAGCCGCAACTGCCCCGCTTCATCATTGCAATAGCGTGCACTAACGCTACATCAGAGCTCAATATTGCAAACGTGAAAAGACCGAGGTCATAAAAGAGGGGATATGGGCCTTCCGGTTTTGTGGCAGCCAGCCAAGTATAAAGGCTTTTCAGGATTAAGCGTACTTTCGTGTTGAGGCAGACCGTTAAAGCACAATCCGCGACTTTGTCAAGGGGCATGCCCGCGCATGAGCATTGGTTTTGTTTCGGCACCAAAAAAGGATTTTTTTGGGGGGGGGGTGCTTGCGGGAGCGGCAGGGGCCGCTCCCGCAAGTGTGGGCACGGACGGCCGGTCAAGACAGGGTTAGATATGATTTCAGTAAACTCTCAGTCTTCCTTGATCTCTTTGTCTATCTCGTTGCCCCACTTTTTGATCTTTTCGCCCAGTTTTTTAAAGTTGTTCGATACCCGGTCAACAGTCCATTCCGACCTCTCCTCAATCTTGCGGGCAGCCTCCCGCGTGTCCTCGATGGCTTTCTCGTACTCCTTTCCAATCTTTCCTTCGCCCTGCTCGGCGCTTCTTTCCATCTGGCGGGCCGCCTGCCTCATGCTCTTGGCCGCTTCTTGGTACTGTTTTTCGGCCCACTGTTCCATGGCCCGCTCGTAATGGTGCTCCGCCAGGTTCTGGTAAGCATGGGAGACCTCACGGTCGAACTCCCTTACGTTCTTGACCCCCTCCTGCTCGATCTCCTCAGCGAACTTCTCCATCCGCTTCGCTTCTTTTTTCAACTCGCCCTCGTACTTCTCCGCCTCGCGGTTCGCTTCCAGCCGGAGGAAAGCAGCAGCAGTGCGGTAGTCTTCAGCGGCAGCCTCGAACTCTTCCTTCTTGAAATGCTCCCGGGCCTCGTCCAAGTGAAGGTAAGCCGCGTCGGAAAGATCGTCCATGACCTCCTTCTCGACCGTTGCGTCTTCCTCCGTCTTGATCTCGGGCTCCTTCTTTTTGGAATCAGCAACTCCCGGCGCCACTATCAGCCCGGCAAGAGCAAACAGCGCCAAAAATACCGCCAGTTTTGTGTTCAATCGGTTCATTTTTCAACCTCCTTTTTTCGCCGCGTCTTGCGGCAAACCTCTTGTTTCTTAAAAGTTTCCCCCGACACTCGCTTTTTCGTAAAGCGCGCTTTCAAGCAGGATTACCGTCTATCTTTTGATATAATTTTTTCAGCGGACATGTCAACCCCCGCCGCCAAAGGGAACCATAATGGCCGGGCGGGCCTCTGCCGGCACGGGGGGAATGAAAACAGCCGGGTTCAAGCCTGGGCCATGGCGACAGGAAAGCGGGGTTAATTTGCTTGGCGAAAACTGCTGTGCTAAATTTGATAGCTTGATCTTCAAGGTAAAGCGCGGACGGTATGGCGGATGGCCGGGCAATTCAAGATAATTAAAGGCTTCCAGGATGTACTTCCCCCGAAGAGCGAAGCATGGCAAGAGCTGGAGGAGGAGGCGGGGTCCTTGTTTTCTCTTTACGGCTTTCGGCCCGTCCGGCTTCCCCTGCTCGAGTATACCTCGCTTTTCGCCCGCAGCATAGGCGAAGACACCGACATCGTGGAAAAGGAGATGTTCACATTCCCGGACCGGAAAGGACGCTCGTTAAGCCTCCGGCCGGAAGGGACCGCGTCGGTGGTCCGGGCTTACTTGAACGCCGGCCTCGGTAAGGGCGAAGCGGTGCGCTGGTACTACACCGGCCCCATGTTCCGCTATGAAAGGCCGCAGAAGGGAAGGTACCGCCAGTTCTACCAGGTGGGCGCGGAAGCTATCGGCTATCCCGGACCGGGCACGGACGCAGAGATACTGGTCATGCTCGACCGGCTCTTCCAGAGATTGGAAGTACATAAAACCATTTGCTTGCATATCAACAGCCTGGGATGCAGAAAGTGCCGGCCCGATTACAGAAAGGCTCTGGTGGATTATCTCGAGTCCCGAAAAAACGAGCTCTGCCCCGACTGCCTCCGCCGCATGGAAACAAACCCCTTGCGGGTCCTGGACTGCAAGGTGGAAGGATGCAGGAAGGCCATAGAGGGGGCGCCGGCGCCCATTGATCACCTGTGCGACGATTGCCGCGATCATTTGCAGGGAGTCGAGAACGACCTGCAAGCCGCGGGCGTAAGCTACGAAGTAAACCCGCGCATCGTCCGGGGGCTGGACTATTACACGAGGACCGTGTTCGAGCACCTGGCGGAAGACGGTCTCGGCTCCCAGAACGCGGTGTGCGCGGGCGGCCGGTACGACGACCTGGTCGAAGAGTTCGGGGGCCCTCCCACGCCGGCCATCGGCTTTGCCTTAGGAGTGGAAAGGGTGGCCATGCTCATGAAGGAAAGCGACGAGCCGCGGCCGGAGTTTTTCATAGTATCGTGGGGGGACAAAGCCCGCAGGGCCGCAGTAGAGCTTCTTTACAATTTGCGCGACCGGGGCGTCCGTGCCGGAATGCTCACGGACGGCGCTGACAGGAGCGTGAAGTCGCAGATGAAAGCGGCCTCCCGGGAGGGAGCGAAGGTAGTGATCATTCTGGGAGAGGAAGAAGTAGAGAAGTCCCTTTATACGGTCAAAAACCTGGAAACCGGCGAGCAGAAAAGTATTGAAGGGCCTTTTATAAAAGATGACAACGCAGAGCCTTCTAAATCGCTTAAAAAAATATTAGATCCGTGGAGAGTAACCGAATGAACCTGGACTTATTGGGAGACTGGAGCCGGACCCATAACTGCGGCGAACTCCGGAGCGGCGACATCGGCTCCGAGGTGGTTCTTATGGGCTGGGTGCAGAACTACCGGGAGCACAAGGACGTGGTGTTCTTCGATTTGCGCGACCGGTGGGGCGTAACCCAGATCGTGTACAACCCCGGCATTGACGAAGCGGTCATGGAGAAGGCCCGCCACGTGCGCAACGAAAGCGTGATCGCCATAAAGGGCCGCGTGGAAAAGCGGCCGGAAGGCGCCCTGAACCCGAACCGGCCCACCGGCGAGGTCGAGATCGTGGGAGACGACCTGCGTCTCCTGAACCACTGCAAGACCGTGCCCTTTGTGATAGCCGACTCGGTCAAGGAGGCCCTCTTGGAAAGCGGCGTCCGGAGCAGCGAAGAGGTCCGCCTGCGCTATCGGTTCCTGGACCTGCGAAGGTACCAGATGCAAGACCGGATCATAAAGCGACACCAGGCCGTCAGCACGGTGCGCCGTTACTTCGACCGGCTCGGGTTCGTGGACGTGGAAACACCGTATCTTACCAAGAGCACGCCCGAGGGTGCCCGCGACTACCTGGTGCCGTCGCGCAACCAGGCGGGAAAGTTCTTCGCCTTGCCCCAGAGCCCCCAGATTTTCAAGCAGATACTCATGGTCTCCGGGTTCGACCGCTACTACCAGATAGTAAGGTGCATGCGGGACGAGGACCTCCGGGCCGACCGGCAGCCCGAGTTCACCCAGATTGACGTGGAGATGAGCTTTGTCCAGCCCGACCACGTGTTCGAGATCATCGAGGGCATGATGGCCGAGCTGTGGCGCGACATAAAAGGTGTCGAGATCAAGACCCCCTTCCCCAGGATGAGCTATGACGAGGCCATAAACCGCTTCGGAACCGACCGGCCCGACACCAGGTTCGGAATGGAGCTGGTCGAGCTTACCGACCTCATGGGAGGCTCCGAGTACCGGTTCTTCAAAGAGGCGGCAGAAGCGGGCGGCATCATCAAGGGCATCTGCGCCAAGGGCATGGCGTCGCTTTCGAGGAAGGAGACGGACGAGCTCACCAAGTCCATGTACGACTACGGCGCTAAGGGACTGACCAGCTTCCGTCTTCGGGAAGAGGGGTGGCACGGGCCCGCGGTCAAGTACTTTTCCGAGGACGAGCTTGCCGAGCTTCAACGAAGAATGGGCATAGAGCCGGGGGACCTCATTCTTATAATGGCGGACGAGCCCAAGGTGGTGCATGACGCCCTGGCCGCGCTCCGGGTGATGCTGGGCCGCCGGCAGGGGCTGCTCGATCCGGACCGGCACGACTTCCTGTGGGTCCTGGACTTTCCGGCGTTCGAGTGGAACGAGGAAGACAAGAGATACTACTCCATGCACCATCCTTTTACCTCGCCCAAAGAGGACCACATCGGTCTTCTGGATGAAGACCCCGGCAAGGTGCGGGCCAACGCCTATGACGTGGTATTGAACGGAGTCGAGCTCGGCGGCGGCAGCATCCGCATCCATCGCCCCGAGGTGCAAAGCCGGGTGTTCCGGGCACTGGGCATCTCGGAAGAAGAAGCAAGAGAAAAGTTCGGGTTCCTGCTCGAGGCCCTCGAGTATGGCGCGCCCCCTCACGGAGGCATCGCATTGGGTCTGGACCGGATCGTCATGCTTCTGCTTGACGCGCCCAACTTGCGGGAGGTCATACCCTTCCCCAAGACCCAGACCGCCACCTGCCTCATGACGGGCGCGCCCACCAGCGTGAGCGACGAGCAGTTAAAAGAGCTCCACCTCAAACTGGACCTTGACGAAGATTGAAATAAGGTGTAAAAGAAGCTATGATTTATCTCGGACGCGCGGACGACTTCGGAGAAAATTTGAAGTCCGCTCTTGACAAAGATGTTTTTTAGCCATAATAATTATGGTGTGAAGGGGAAAATGATTATAAGCGAACAAGCGGAAAATAAAGCTTTGACAAGCAAAGAAGGAGGTTTGTCGTGAAAAGTTATCGGATGAATAGGGTGGTCGGTGCTCTTCTGGTGTTTGCTGTTGCAGCCCTGGTTTACGGGTGCCCGAAACCGGACGCGGAGAAAAGGCGGGCCGAAAACGCCATCAAGGAAGCGGAATCCGCAGGAGCGGCTGAGTACGCCCCTTCCGATCTCCGGAGCGCAGAGGACGCCCTGACCGAAGGAGACGACCTGGTGGACACTCTCCGCTACGACAAGGCACGCGAAGAGTATGAACAGGCTTACGAGTACGCCATGAAAGCCAAGCGCGAAGCCATCGCAGCCAAGAGCGAGCCGGAGCCGGAATGCGAGGAAGAACCCGAGCCCGAGCCGGAGCCGGAGCCGCAATACACCACCCGCACCGTGGTCAAGGGCGATTGCTTGTGGTGGATTGCCGAAGAGAACGAGGTGTACGGCGATCCCTTCCAGTGGCCCCTGATCTACTGGGAAAACCAGAAAATGATTGACAAGACCGCACACCGTTACGGACACGACCAGAACGAGGAAGACTGGATTTACCCGGGACAGGAGTTCAAGGTCCCCCAAAACAATGACATGGTAGAAATAAAGAAAGCGCGCAAAAGAGCGGGAGCGCCCGCGCCTTATACACCGCCCGGCTCCCGAGGCGGAGAATCGTC
>JAWOBU010000130.1:0-5143 GCA_046484135.1 bacterium | reverse complement strand
GCTTCCGCTTGGCGGTCCCGGGTCTACAGTGTAATGGCGGGGCGCTACTTCTTTTTCTTTTGCTTCTTGGCTTTTTTCCCGCTCTTGTCTTTTCTGAAGAGCCTGGCGAAGAATCCGGGCTTGGGAGGGGGCTTCTGGGGTAGCGGCGGAGTGGTTGAGGCCGGTTTTGATGAGGCCTCTTGTTGTGCGGTGCCGCCGGACTGTTTTTGAGGAGCGGCCTTTGCTTCCGGTGTTGCGGTCTTGTCCGCGGGTTTTTCAGCGGTTTTATTGGTTTTGGCGTTTTGGGCCGCGGCTTGTTGTTTTGATTGGGAAGCGTCCGGTTTTTTCTCCTGGGTGGACTTAAAGGTCCTCTCGCGGGTTACGGTCCTGGTTACGGTTTTTTGGGCTTCCTTTTGGGCCGCCGGTTTTTTGGGCTGGATCAGGTCTTTTCTATAGGTTTTCTGGAGAGTGCTTGCCACTTTGAGCTCGCCGGACTGCTCGACGCCGGTGTCGGGATCGCGTGCGGTTACTGAGAGTATTCCTTCATTGTTCATCTGGAAGAGTGCCTCGACCCGGGCTTTGCCCTTGGGAGCGGGATGTATTCCCCTAAAGACGAACTCGCCTATGGGCTCGCAGTCTTCGGCATTTTCGCTGTCTCCCTGCATGAGCTTAATTTTCAGGGACTCCTGGTTGTCTCGTGATGTGGTGAACACTTTCATCTTCTGGTTCGGCACCGACGTATTTCTCTCGAACACGGGCAGGAGCTTTCCGTTGGGCAGTCCGATGCCTATGTTGATGGGAAGCACGTCGAGTAGCATGATGTCGCTCTCTTTGTTGATCAACGAGTCGGCGAGTATGGCCGCGCCCAGTGCCACCGCCTCGTCCGGATGCACGTTCTTGGAGGGGGGCTTGCCGATAAAGTCGGCGACCTTCTTGGCGACCATGGGCACGCGGGTTGATCCGCCCACCAGCAGGATGGCGTCTATCTCTTCTTTTTTCAGGCCCGATTCCTTGAGCACCTTTTCGCAAAGCTCGAGTGTCTCCGCGATGGCAGGTTCTACCAGCTCCTCGAACTTCTCCCTGCGTATAGAAAGGTCCAGGGTCAAGGGGCCGTCCGGTCCCTGCGTGATATAGGGAATGTTCAGCCTGGTTTCCGGCAGGGAGGACAGATCAATCTTGGCCTGCTCTGCCGCGTCTTTGACCCGCTGGTGGCTCATGGGGTCCTTGGAAAGGTCTATGTCGTGCTTCTGTTTGAAGTCTTCGATTACGTGATTCAAGACCCGGTTGTCAAAGTCCACTCCGCCCAGGAAGGTGTTGCCGCCGGTGGCCTTGACCTCGAAGACGTTGTCCCGGAGCTCGAGAATGGACACGTCAAACGTCCCGCCTCCCAGGTCGTAAATCAAGAGCTTCTGGTGAAGGCCCTTAGCGAATCCGTAAGCCAGGGCCGCGGCTGTAGGCTCGTTTATGATGCGGAGTACCTCGAGCTGGGCTATCTTGCCGGCCTCCCGGATGGCCTGCCGCTGCCGGTCGTTGAAGTAGGCCGGCACCGTAACCACCGCCTTGGTGATCTCCCGCCCCAGCATGTCCTGGGCGGTGTTGCGGATGTGGTCCAGGATCATGGCCTGGATTTCCTCGAGAGCGTACTCGTCCTTGCGAAGCTGGATCAGAACTTCGTCCTGCTCGCCCTCGTCAATCTTGTACTTGAAGTAATCCTGGACCTTGTCAATTATGGAAGAATGAATGTCCCGGCCCACCAGCCGCTTCGAGCCGTAGACGGTGTTGACGGGATTGGTAAGGCTCTGACGTTTGGCTGACTGTCCTACCAGACGATTGCCCTTGTCGTCCACCGCCACTATGGAGGGGATGGTGTAGCTTCCGCCCGTGTCCGAGATCACCCGGGCCCGACCGTTCTCGACTATGGCACATACCGAATAGGTCGTTCCCAGGTCTATGCCGACTACCGCACCTTCACTCATGCTTTTTCCGAATGACTCCCGAGGTTACTATATCAAAAGCTCTGATCTGCTGTCAAAATCTTAACACGCCATTCCCGGTAAAGGCCCGGCAGGGTAGATGCGCTTGCCCGGGACCGGAGGGGCCGCGGTAAAGACCTCATCCACTTCCAGAACACCCATCGGCTTGCCGTCGCGGCTTACAGTGCCCGCGAACTTGCCTTTGACCTGGTAAGCGGAAGGCTCCCATGTCAGGACCGAGGCTGCCATGTACTCCCCTGCCGGGACCTTTCGCAACGGATGGCGGTCATCACGCGGCATGGGAAAAAGCATAGTCTCGGGGTCGCGGGCGAACAAGCCGGGATGTGGCAACGCCAGGGGAAAGCCTTCCTCGTCCACAAACCCCAGGAACTTGGACGCGAGTCGCCTGGCCCATTTTTCCGTTACCTGGAGCGGCATGGTTCCGCCTTTCTCGATCAGTTTATTGACCGACCGCAAAGGAGAGAACACGGTCTTAAGATACCCTTGCGTCTTGTACTCCTGTACGTCCTTCACCTTGACCACGCCCACCTGGTTGGCTCCGCTGTAGGCGTTGTAGCGGTAGATGGGCTCTCTCTCGAACTCTTCGAGGAGAGGCCCCTCGGTAACCCACCTGTCGAACCGGCAGCGGGCCACGTAGGCCCGGCCGCGTGGGCCACGGCAGGCAAAGGTGATCCGGTGGTTGGACTCGAAGTTCCTTCTCGTCTTCCACACCATGAAGCGCACGAAAGCAATGGTGCCGGGGTCTATCATGCGCGCGGAAAGAAGCGGCACCACGTTGGGTACCTTGTTCTCGTCAATAGTGGCCGCGAACTTCAGGTGCGCCTGGCTCTTGAAAGCCCGGGCGGCGCGGCCCTGCAATCCCTGGCTCATTCTGATCCTCCCAGCCGGAAGCTCTCCCTGGATATGATCTCGTCCTGGATTTCCCGGCCCAGTGTGGTGAAGTAAGCGTTGTAGCCGGTGACCCGCACCAGGAGGTTCCGGTACTGATCGGGCCTCTTCTGAGCGTCCTTCAAGGTCTCGGGATCAATCATGTTGATCTGGAGCGCTGATCCTCCCTCCCGGCCGTAAGCTTTTAAAAACGCCTTCAGGTTCCGCCTGCCTTTTTCCGTGCGCGCCATGTGCGGGTTGAAGGAGATAGTGTGCGAGCCCCCGTTCGGCACCACCTCGAGGTCCATGTTATGTACGGAGCGGGCCACCGACACCGGTCCCTTGTGGTCGCAGCCGGTGGTGGGGCAGACTCCGTTGGACAGGTAAGTGCCGCGCTTTCTGCCGTCCGGGGTGGCGCCGGTCTGGGCGGCGTACAGTATCCAGTAGTTCCAGGACAAATAGCCGGAGCGGAACCTCCGTCCGGTGGCGGGCGAGGTCCGCTTTATCACGGTCTCGGAGAAAAAGTGGTTTACGTCCCGGGCGATCCGGTCCACCTCGGGGTCGTCGTTCCCGTACTTGGGCGCCCGGTTTAAAAGCATCTGCCGGAGCGGCTCGTGGCCCTTGAAGTTCTTCTTCAACGCCCGCGAAAGCTCGGACATCTTTATTTTGCCCTCGTCAAAAACCAGCTTCTTTACCGCGGCAAGCGAGTCCACCGCGGTCGCGAAAGCCACGCCTTCGACTGTTATAAAGTTGTACTCCGGTCCCCCCGCGGTTACGTCCTTGCCTTTTTCCGCGCAGCCTTTCACCAGCGCGGACAGGAAAGGGGTGGGCTCGAACTCGGCCCGGATGGCGTCCGCTTCCGATGCCATGTCCAGGATGGTGCCGAGGAGCTTTTCGAGCTGGGCAAGATATGCGTCTTGAAACTCCCGGTAGGTCTTCATGCTCTCCGGCGAGGCGGTGCGCTTGCCCACCCGGTACTTGATGCGGGCGTCCCTGCCCTTGTTCATGGCGAGCTCGACCGGCTTGGCCAGGTTCAGGTTTACGTCCACCGTGCCGGAGCGGTCGTTTCCCTGCAGGGTGTTCTCGAGACACCCGACCGGCGCGTAGTTCCACAGGTCTTCTTTAGGCAGGCCCGCCCATTCGAGGGCCCTCATGGATATCTCGTCGAAGTTCATCAGAAAGGGTGACCCCTGGGCCTTGGCCACCAGGTCCACCACCTTGTCAAGGACTGACTCGGATATGTTCTGATGGAGACGGATGTTGGGCTTGGGCTCCAAAAGGTTCATCTGCTCGATCACTTCCAGGAACAACAGGGTCAGGTCGTTGGAGCGGTCCTCGCCGTCCGGGCCCATGCCTCCCAGCGTGATGAGCTGACCGAACCCCGAGTTGATGCCCTGGTTGGTACCCACCCTGCCCATGAAGTCGTAAGCGTAGTTGTGCTTTATAAACCAGCACTGGAGAAGCTCGCGGGCCTCGTCCCTGGTGAGCCGTCCCTGGTCGAGGTCCGCCCGGTAATAGGGGTACAAATACTGGTCCACCCGGCCGGGGGAAAGGCCCGGCCCCGGATAGGACTCGCACGCCATGACCAGCATGTGAGTGAACCACAACGCCTGCAGGGCCTCGTGAAAGGTCTCGGCCGGCTCCCACGGCACCTTGCGGCAGATGCGGGCTATCTCTTCCAACTCGGCTTTCCTGGCCGGGTCAGGTTCCTCTTCCGCCAGACGAAGGGCCTCGTCAGCATAGCGGGAGGACAGGCCCGGCACCGCCTCCACCGACTGGATAAGCGCTTCGAGGAACTCCCGGTGCGCAGCTCCCGCGCCCTCTTTGCGGGAACGGAACTCTTCGGCAAGTCCCTTGAAGCCCTTTTGCAGGACCGCGGGATAGTCCGGTATCAAGTGCCCGGGGATGGCCCCGCAGTTGCCGATGCCGACCGCGTTAAGATACAAGCTCTTTCGAAACCACTTCTTCTCCCGCTTCTTCCATCTCTTGGTCTCCGCCCGGTTCAGGGTCTTGGAAAGAGCGGTGTTGAAGTAAGAGCCTACAATAAGCTCGCCGTCCAAAATCTTCACCGGCAGGTATCCCTCCAGCACCCGGCGGAAAAAGAGCGCCTTACGAAGGGGAAGGCCCTTCTGCCAGAAGTCGGGCGGAAGGTCCACCTTGATGGCGGAAGCCGAAAGCGTGTCCTGGAACGACCTCGAGAAAAAGAAAGCCTCCGGCGCCACTCCCCATTGGATGGAGGAAAAAAGTATGTCGTCCGGCTCGCCGGTGGTAAAGCCCAGGACCTCGTTCCGGAACTCCCGCTC
>JAWOBU010000049.1:0-7618 GCA_046484135.1 bacterium | reverse complement strand
CCCGTTCGGGCATGTCCAGGCTGCCGCCGGGTTTTATTGCCATGGTCGAGACTGACTCTCCGGTTTTAAAGTCTATAAAAGACACGGTACAGAACGCCATGTAGTCAATGTCCGCCAGGGTAACGGAGAACACGAAGCGGGGACTGATCCAGTTCCAGAAGTTCCATTTCTTCTTGCGGGGCCAGTGTCCGTGCAGGTTGGCCCGGATGAGCGGGTGTCTTGCCCATCCCACCGCTTCCGGGTTCAGCTCGCCTTTACGGTCACACAAAAGCACGGGGCGGGTTATCTCCGGCTCGTGGTAATGCCGGACGTAGTCCCCGCTTTCCATCTTCTCTTCCATGACGGGCATGTAAGGAGGGAGTGATCGTCCGGCCCGCGCACTCCTTCCGAGAAGCACTCCTGCGCTTCCCAGAGCGCTCCCTTTTACAAAGTCACGCCTTCGCATTACACTACCTCCTTCACCAGACCCTCGGCAAGAGCCGGTACCTGGTATCCGCGGCATAGGGCCGGTAGCCCTCCAGCTCTCTCAACAGGGCTTTATCCTCGAAGCCGGTGCGGACGATAAAAAGCAGGATCAAAACCATGGACACGGCCAGTCCCCGCCACGACCCCAGCACCAGGGGATAGCTTACGGTGCCGGAGACAGCCGCGGCATAGCCGGGATGTCTTATCCACTTGTAAGGGCCTGCCGAGCAGACCCGGTGGGACTCCTTGTCCCTTATAATGACCGTGGCCTCGAAGTGTCGGTTGACTGCCATGGCCCATAACCCCAAAGCCCAGGAGAGCATGTAAAGAAGCACCCCGGCGGCCACCACCGCGGGCGGAACCGCACTCCAGCCGTATCCTCCCGCGTCAAGACCGCAAACCAGGGACACCAGGAGGGCCAGCGGAATATATAAGGCCACGAAAACTTTGTCAAAGCCCTTAGTCTCCTTCTGGATCACCTTCCCCCGCCGGTTTATGAGACCAGGGTTATACCTTTGCAAGACCGCGGCCTGCAAGATTATAAGCAACAGGGCCAGGCCCAGCACCAGCCAGGCATTGGCCCAGCCGAACTCGCGCGCCGAAACCAGAAGCACCGTAAAGTGAACCAGTATCTGCAAAAGCTCGCGCAGGATGTACCGGACCCCCTGAAAGTCAAGCCCGCGGGAAAGGAGGACTTCTTTGTTGTTGCCCGTGGACTCCATGATCGAGTAACCCTACACTATTCTATTTTATTTTGTTTTTGCCCTTAAAGAAAAAACCCGGATGTTGTCGGTCGTCCTTGTTTATGATATATTTTTGAAAGTGGAGGGACACGAGATGATAACAGCGAGCGTGATAGGATTTTTCCAGGGTCTGGGCGCCTGGGAGATAGGGGTTATAATTATAGTGCTGGGCCTGATCTTCGGCGCCAGCCGTATACCGGAGATAGGGGCCAACCTGGGCAAGGGCATCAAGAACTTCCGCCGTTCCTTTACCGACGCCGAGGACGAGGACGAGGAGGAGTCCAAAAAGCTGGAGGGAGAAAAGAAACAGGCGGAGGAACAACAGGAGAGCAAGGAGCAGCAGCGCGACTTATAGCCTCTCTGTTCTCTGCTGGCACAAGCCGTGCCTCTATCCCGTGAGTGTGCCCTGTAAAAAGGAACAGGTGCGAACAGCGTAAGCCGCGAAGCCCCCGGCACCTGAAAGCGACCATCTCCGGCATTACATTTTCCTGAATCAATATTACCGAAACAGGCGGAACATCTTCAGGGAAGAAGCTTCTCGAGGGCCCGGTCCCCTTTCATCCCTTTTTCGATGCCGAGCTTCTCTGCCTCCCTGGTTACTATGTCCACCCTGCCTTCCAGAAGGTCCTCCGGCTCCACGTAATAGTGGCCCGGCGTGCCCCGCAGAAACGCGCCGGCGAAGTTCTCCTCGTCAAAGATCGCCGGGTTGAAAATAGCGCAACCCAGGACCCCCTTTTCGGTCAGGATGAAACAGAACTGGCCTTTGTCCCACTTGGCGCTCACCCCCACCGCCTTGCCGTCCGCCATCTCTCTTACGCTTACGTCCCGCATTTCATTCATCCTTTATAGTCAAGAAAATCATTATGCGTAAACGCCCGTTGTAACACGGCGACACCTCATATTACTCACTCCGGCCGGACCGGTAATTCACGAACACGGGCGAGGAGAAGGCAAGCCCTCCGTTTTGGAGTTCGACCCGGACGTAGTAATAATGCCGGCCGCGGTCAAAGTCTTTGTCCTTCCACTTGATGTCGGCAGGGTTGCCTTTGACAAACTCGGTGCGCACCTCTTTGCCGTCCTTTATGAAGACCACCGCCCGGACCGGGTCGGCCGGGTTGGTGTTCCGGGCATAGGCCCTTGCCACAGGCGCCGAGTCCAGGTTTACGCTTTTTCCCATGGGGTGTCCGTCAAGATAAAAGCGGACGTCGGCGCGGTTCATGGGCGGCGCCGGGTCTTCGAACGGGCTCGGATGCTCGAGAGTGGCCATGTGGGCGGACCGGACGTTGCTGTCCAGGCCGAGGGAGCGCCTCTCGAACATGGCGTCGAAGATGTGCTTGCGGTCTTTCTTCTTTGCCCACACCGCTGAGGTGACGTACCCGATGCCGTTGGCGGAATGGGTATCCGAGGTCCCGTAGGCTCCCAGCGGCAGTCCGGCGTTCAGACAATCGCGCCAGCACATGTGCCAGTTGTCCTTCTGCTTCCTGGTGCGGGCGACCTTGAGGATGCTGCCGATGGTTACCCAGATGCCTCCGCTCTTGAGCTCGTCTTTGTCGAGATAATTATCAACCGGCTTCTCCGCGGGCACGTGGTTGCTGGTTACGTCGTAGAGGGGCTCGAGGGACTGGTCGTGTCCTATAAAGTTGTTCCCGAGCTTATACATGTTATGTGCGGTCACCAGCACTCGCGAGTCCGGGCTTACCGCGAACTTGTGCAGGAAGGGGTAGAGGTACTGGTTGGTGTTGCTCTTGTTGCGGGGCGGGAAGGTGAGCGGAAAGGTCCGCTTATAGTAGTCCCCCTCGAACAGCACCACCCGGTGGCCCGTCTTCTGGGAGCTGAACTCGTAGGCCTGAAAGCACACCATGTCCGGGCTGTCGAACATCTTGGGTAGAAACGCTATGTAACACTCGAGGCCCGGAGTGTTGGATATGGTGAAGTCGTGGTCCGAGATCGCGTAGTAGTCGAGCCGGGCGAAGTCGCGGGCGAAGTGATAGTACCAGTCCGGCGGGTCCACACCATCGCTGGTCCAACTATGGGAGTGGGTGTCCCCGTAAAGAAGCGTGAGCTTCTTTACGCCAAGCTCCATGGTGGCCCGTTCCGCTTTCTCCAGGACCGGCCAGCCTTTGCCGGTTTTCTCCGGGTAGCTCTCTCCCCGGGTCCGGTAGCGCGCGCCCGGTTTTGCGGGCACGGGCGTGGGCAGGAGATGGTGGAGCTCGGAGGCGAACCCCAGCCTTTTCACGTACAGGCTGTCGTAGACCCCTTCGATCATGTCGTTGTCGGTCAGGGTTACCGAGTACTCCCACATGAAGTTCAAGGCGTCAGTTGCCCGGTACTCGTGGACCTTGTCCGGCTCGGTCCACCGGTCTCCCTCGTAAATTATATGCCGGACAAACCCCCACATGAACTCGCTGTGGTCGCGGTAGAAAAGGTGCACCCGGTTGTGCTCGTCCACCTGCAAGAAAGGATGGATGCACTGGCCGTAACCGGTGAGCCTGCCGTTGTCGCGCTCGGGAAGACCTTCCGGCTGGAGCGGCCAGGACCAGTTTTCGCCGTCGTAAAACCGGGCGTGGATCACCCGGTGCTTTGAAAACTCGTTGAGCTCGTTGGACGCGCGGTACCATGCCACCCAGATGTTTCCGTCTTTGTCCTCTGCAATTGAGGTGTCGCAGTCCCAGAGCGGGCTTTCGGTTACGCGATGCTCCGGGCCGGGGCTTCTGCCTTTTACGAGCCGGAGGAACACGTCGTACTGACCGTCCCGGTAAGAGTCCCAAGATATCGCCACTGCGCCCTCGTGTCTTCCCGACTTGCGGGTTACGATAAGCCGCGGCCGGAAGTTGTTTTCACCTTCGCTCAGCTTTACCGGCTTCGTCTTTGATCTGCCGTCGAAGCTTGTAAGCCGGACAGAGCCGTCTTTCCAGTCCTCGTAAGCGATCCAGGCGCGGCCGGTCTCCGGGTCCATGGCCACCTCGGGATGCAGCGCCGGCCGGGCTCCGCCCGCGATCTGCACCGGCTTGCCCCAGCTTTTTTCATCGCTCGAGTAGGACGCGTAAACCCGCCAGCTCCGGTCCTTGTAGTCCATGGCGCACCAGGCCAGGCATGCTTTTCCATTTCGGGCGTCTATGCGGGGGTCGAGCTTGGCGTGCGGTTGTCCTGCGCTCACCTCGACCGGCCGGCCGTAAACCGCGGCGTCCTTGGTCTTCACCAGGATCCGGTCGGTGGCCTCGCTGGTGCGGGTGGGTCCCCACCTGGTTTGAATCTCTTTGGTGGTCACCTCCACCCGCATCCAGCTTACCAGCCTGCGGCCGGTCTCGGGGTCGTAACATATCCTGCCCATGCGCTCGATGTCTCCGGTAACCCCTTCGGAGGCCCACGCCGGCCAGGCATGGGCTTGGGAGAGAAACACCGCGCTGCCCGCCGCGGTCAGGCTCCGGTTGATAAACACCCGGCGGGTGGTGCCTTTGTTCTTTACCTGGTTTTCGCGGGTCATGGTTCTCTCCTTGAAAAGAACGGCGGGTTATCAATCGAATGGTTTTATAATCACCTTCATGGAATCTCCGGCCTCGGCCACCAGCCGGAAGCCTTCGCCCACCTCTTCCATGGGCAACACGTGGGTGGTGAGCTCGTTTACGGGAATCCTTCCCCCTGCGATCAGGTCCATGGCGACTTGGATGTCGAGCGCGGCGCAGGCGTAGGAGGGCATCAAGGTGATGCCGTTTCTCCAGAACCTGTTTATGGGCACGGGCAGGTCCACGCCCGGCTCGGTGGTGGCAAAGCACAGCACGGTCCCTCCGCGGTCCACCGACTCGAGGGCTTGGTGGAAGGCGCTTTCCGCGCCCGTACAGACGATCACCATGTCCGCCAGCCTGCCGTTGTTTATCTCGCGCACGCGGGCGGGCACGTCGTCCTTGGCGTCCACCGCCAGGGTCGCGCCCAGGCGCCTTGCCATGTCCAGCCTATACTCGTTCACGTCGGTGGTGATGACGCGGGTTATGCCCGAAGCCCGGGCCAGCGCCAGGTGCAAAAGACCGGACAGCCCCGAGCCCAAGACCAGCACGGTCTGCTCCTGCGAGAGCTTCGCCAGCCTCTGTCCGCGCACCACGCAGGCCACCGGCTCGATGAACACGCCGTCCTCCCAGCTCATGGAAGGGTCCAGCACAAATGTTCCCCTGTCCACGTTGATAGGCGGGACCCGGACGTACTCGGCCAGGCCGCCGGGATCGAAGTTGGTGGTATGCAGGGTCTCGCACACGGTATGGTGTCCGCGCATGCAGTAGTGGCAGGTGTTGCAGGGAACGTGGTGGGAGACGAACACCCGGTCGCCCGGCTTGTACTTGTCTGCGTTGGAGCCCGTTTCCACGACTTCCGCGGCTATCTCGTGGCCCAGCACCCGGGGGGCCTGCTTGAGGCGGTACCATTCGAGCACGTCAGTGCCGCAGATGCCGCTGGCCATGACCTTGACCAGTATCTCGTCCGGGCCGATCTTTGGCGCGGGATACTCCTCGACCCGGACGTCGCGGTTATTGTAATACATGGCTACGTGCACGTGCTCATCCTTTTGTGGAAGTCATATATTTCACACTTTTATCCAAAATAAATCTTTGTTTCACGCAAGGGGGCAAAACCGCAAAGATAAAAAAAAGAGATTCGGTCCGTTGAGATTTTATGGAAAGCAGCTTCCGGCCCGCCTGTCCGGGGGACTCGATTTTTAAAACCCCCACTTCGCCGTATTACTAAGGCGGTTTTATCTTCAGCTCTTCAATTTCAAAAGAAATTCTCGATTCTCTGCGTCTTGGCGCCTCTGCGTGATAAAATTTCTCGAGTTCGTTTTATCTTTTGGACACTACTTTTTCGACGAGCTCTTTTTGGATGATGTGCTCTTCTTGCTTTTCCTGCTCTTGTTCTTCTTCTTTTCGTCGAGATATAAGTTGTGGGCTTTGCCTGGTCCGTAGTTTTCATGGAGTATGGCCCGGACCGCCTTTATCATGGCGATGGGGTCTTCGCTCTGGAAGATGTTCCTGCCCATGTCCACGCCTACAGCTCCGTCGGAAACGGCCCGGTAGGCCATCTGGAGCGCGTCCTTTTCCGGTATCTTTTTGCCGCCGGCGATCACGACGGGAACGGGGCAGGAGTTGACCACCTTCTTGAAGTCCTTGCAGTAATAGGTCTTGATCATGCGGGCGCCCAGCTCGGCGCCGATGCGTGAGGCGAGCGACAGATAGCGGGCGTCGCGGGCCATGTCCTTGCCCACCGCGGTAACGCAGAGCACGGGAATGCCCAGATCCTCGGCCTGGTTTATGAGCTCGGAGATACCCAGAAGCGTCTGCCTTTCGTAGTCTGCGCCCACGAAGATGGAGACCGCCACCATGGACGCGTTCAGCCTCATGACCTCTTCCATGGACAGGGTCAGCCCTTCGTTGGACAGGTCGGTCAACACGCTGGTGCCCCCCGAGGCCCGAAGGATGACGGGAGTGTTGTGGTCCGGGCTGATCCAGTTGCGGAGCGCTCCCCGGTTTAACATGAGCGCATCAGCGTACGGCACCAAGGGGTCTATGTTCTCGTCCATCTTCTCGAGGCCGCTCGTGGGTCCCAGGAAGTAGCCGTGGTCCACCGCCAGCATCAAGCACCTGCCCGAGTCCGGCTGAATTATGTTTGACATGCGGTTCTTCATTCCCCAATCCATGGCAGTCCCTCCTTGTGTCGGATTTTCCGCAATTATAACAAGCCGCGCGCCCGCGTCAAAACCCGGCAAGTTCCCCGCGGCCTGGTCCTTATTTTTTCTCCGGCAGGCACTTCTCGCTCAAGGCCCCTTTGTTCTTGTACTCCACGAAAAGCTTCCCCCACTGAGACTCCTGTTTCCATCTTTTGTAGACCCTGGACTCGACCAGGGGCCAGTGCACGTAATCGTGGTTGAACTCGGACACGAAGATGGGGATATTGACGAGCCAGGTCTTGAAGATAAGGTCCTGGAACACGCGGGTGGGCCCGTACCAGGAGAGCCAGGCCAGGAACTTGTGGAAGTTCCTTCCCACCCGGAAGCCCCAGTTGACGCCCTCGATGGAGTCGCCCGCGATCTCGATCTCGCGCGGGTCTCCGGTACCGAGCTTGTCCTCATGCGCCATCCGGATGTAGTCAATGCTCATGGGGTCGAACCCCATCATCCTGGCGGCCACCGCGTCAATGGCCACCTGGTCTGCCGAGGCGAGTATTACGTTTTTCTCGTAGGGCTTCATGGTGCGGGGGCCGGGTCCGTCTCCCGCCATGGTGCCGTCCATGACCGCGAACACTCCGGGGTGGATTTCCTTCTGGATCGCCAGAAGGTCCACCAGGACCTCGTGGATCCAGGTGTGGGTGTAGTGGCGGTGGTTGTAAAGAAGGCCGCCGAAAGCGTTCTTCATGGCGCCGGTGGTGGTGGT
>JAWOBU010000048.1:0-11105 GCA_046484135.1 bacterium | reverse complement strand
TCGATCACCCACACAAGGAGTTGTGGGGGCGATCGTGGGGGGGTTGTGGGGGCCATCGTGCGGGGGTTGTGCGGGCCATCGTCGGGGGGTTGTGTGGGCCATCGTCCGGGGGTTGTGCGGGCCATCGTCCGGGGGTTGTGCGGGCCATCGTCCGGGGATTGTGCGGGCCATCTTGCGGCGGGGTGTATGATCGCGACTAAAGTCGCTCGCACGGCGCAGAGAGAGTTATGCGGGCCGGCTTGCAGAAAGAAATCATGCCCTACGCCAAAGTCCGCGGCTCATGCACGTCCCGGCAGCTTGTGCGTTTTTCCATTTTCACTTTGGCCCCGAAGCATCTGTACGTTTTCAAAGAGGACGAGAAAGTTAAACGAGAAATTTTGGGGGAACTCCACCTTTTGCTATTATTCCGGTTCAATGTCAATGGAAGACCATAAGGACAGACAGGCACCGGAACGGATGAAGCTGTTCAAAGACAGCCTGGACGGCCCGGAGCTTGGAAAGCTCTATCGCAGTATCTGGTACCTTTCCTGGCCGGTGTTCGTGGCGCAGGGTCTGCGGTCGGTGGTCATGTTCGTCTCGAGGGCCATCGTGGGCCAGCTAGGGGACCAGGCCTTCAACAGCGTGAACATCGGACTCATGATCTTCATGGTGATCATCACCGTGATCGCCGCGGTGGCGGTGGGGACGACGGCGCTGGTGGCCCAGTACTGGGGAGCGGGAGACCGCAAACAGGCCGGGCTGGTCCTTCAGCAGAGCGTGATGTGGGGCTTCATGGTAACCGTGGTAATAGCGGTGGCCGGAATGCCGCTCTCGAGGCTCCTTTTCCACGCTTTGGGCGCGGACGCCAAGACCATAGCCCAGGGAACGGAGTTCATGACATGGCTGTTCGTGGCCCTTCCTCTCATCGCCATCGGCTTCTTCCTGGCCGCCGGACTCCGGGCCGCGGGAGACACCCGCACGCCCATGTGGGCCGGCGTTATCATGAGCCTGTTGTCGCTCTTTTTCACCTACGGGCTGGTGCTGGGCAAGCTGGGTCTGCCCCGCATGGAGACGCGGGGAGCGGCGCTTGCCATAGACATCACCTTCTTCTCCTTTACGCTCTTTCTGGGAGCGTTGTTTCTGGCCAACAAAACCATCATCAAGCTGCCGCTTAGGGGCTGGCGGCCGGACGTGAAAACCGGGCTCGCCATCTTCAAGATCGGGCTCCCGTCCGCCACCGAGTGGATCCTGATCCAACTGGGAATCCTTATCTATATCTTTCTCATCTACCGCTACGGCACTGAAGCCGCGGCAGGCTACTTCACCGGCATCGCGCTTTTGACCTTTGCCCAGGCGCCGTCTTTCGGCTTCCAGACCGCGGCAGCCACCCTGGTGGGACAGGCGGTGGGAGCAAAAGACTTAAAGCGCGCCGAAAGCGTGTTCCGCCACTGCGCGCTCCTGGCCTTCGGGCTCATGGTGGTTATCGGAGCGGCCGTGTTCGCCGTGGCGACCCCAGACGTCCTCGCCAGGGTCTTCGGCGAGCTGTCAGCCGAGTCCATTGATTACGCCCGCACCTTTGCCGTACTGCTCGTGTTCGTCATGCCGCTTATGGGGGTGTCCTTTTCCATGGCCGGGGGACTGCGCGGGTCCGGCGACACCATTCCTCCGCTTATCGCATCCACGGTGGGTGTTTACGCGGGCCGGGTCATGATCGCGGTCATCGTATACAAGCTCTTCCACCCGCCCATCTTCTATATCTGGCTGTCCATGTACCCCGATCTTATAATGCGCATCCTGCTCATGGCAGTAAGGATCAGGTCCGGCAAGTGGAAGAAAGGAAGGATCGGGAAGGACCACTGATTGCTTTAGGGGGCTTCCTGTCGGGGACCCGAGTAAATCCGCTCGGCGGTGTGGATGGCTGCCTGGAGGGCGTGCCTTAAGATGTCCTGGACAATCCGGACCCGGAGCTGTTTGAGCCCGTACCTTTTCAGGCGGCTCTCCTCCACCGGCTCGTACATGTAGGTGTCCATGGTGACCTCGAGCTGGATCACGTGCACGTCCTGCTCCGGGTCGGCGTAGTTGCGGGTTATGAAGCCGCCCGAGTAAGGCTGGTTCTTCTCGAAGGTGAGACCCAACTGGTGAGAGTCCGCGCCCGCCTTCAAGGACTCGACGAACGCGTTTATGATCTCGGGATGCGCCGAGGTATCGTTCAAGGTGCCCACCACGAAGTCCTTGCGCTCCCGTCCTTCATCGTGTACTCGACCCAGTCCCACCGAGGACATGGTGTGTCCGTCCAGCAGAAGCGCATACCCCTTATACTCCTTCATGGCCCGGATAAGCCTTTCCAGGATGCCGTGATAGAGGTCGTAGTACTCGAGGATGTGTTCTTTCTGGTCCCGGCTGTAGGGCCTTTTTAGAAGCGACTTGTTCTCGATGGAGTAGTACTCGGTCGCCGGATTGGTAAGATGGCAGGGAAGCCCCGGCTCCTCGGAGCCCTCCCTCTCCCGGTTCAGGTCCAGGAAGAAGGGCGCCAGCCCGCAGATCACCTGCATGCCTTCCAGGCCGCCGTAGAGAATATCGCTGTACATGTCAATCTCGAGGAGGCACTGGTTCGATATGTCGAGCTGATCAGCGTACCGGACCGGCACCAGTACGCCGGAGTGGGGAATGGACAGGACAAAGTCGGCGCTCCGGGGCCAGAACCCGATAAGGCTCTTTATGGAGATATCGTGTCTTTCATTGGTGAACACGTCAAAGACCGGCACGGAAGGCTCGAAACTCTCATAGAGCTTTTTGATGTCCCCCCGTGCGCCCACGTGGGGCGAGAACGCATAATCATAGCTGGGGGAAGGCCGGAGCGGCTTCCCCAGTATCTCCTTTTCCATCCGGTCCATGATGATGTTGCCCACCGAGATCCCGTAAATCTCCAGCAGGCCCCGGCCGCCGGGAAAGGCGTTGATCTCCATGACCTTGCCGGAAAGAAGCATGTCCACCGAGGCGAACCTGCAATCGGGAAAGGCGCTCATGACCGTGCGGGCGATGCTCTCCTGTTCCGAGTTCAAGGTGAAATACCGCTGGCTTCCACCTTTGCAAAAGTTGGTCTTCCACTCGCCCCAGCCCGCCATCCGGTGGAGAGGGGCCAGAAGCTCACCGTCGAAAAAGGTGACCACCAGGTCACCGTCCTTGACCTCCGGGCAGTACTCCTGGACCAGGATGTAGTTATATATCGAAAGGTACATGGCCACCAGGGCCTCGAGCTCCGGGTCGGCGAACTCCAGAAGATGCACCTGGTCCCCGCAGCCGTAACCGTACCTGTCTTTTAAAACGAAAAAGCCCGACTCTTGCGGAAGAGAACGCACCGCCTCCAGGGCGTCCTCTATAGTGGAAGCCGCAAAGGTAACCGGCATGGGGATATCAGGGAGCCGCCGGACCAGCTCGTACTTGTCGCAGGTGGAAAGGGTGGCCTCGATGCTTTCCATGAGCACCGCGCTTTTATCGAGGCTACGAAGCAGCTCCAGGTTGGGGGTCCCGGTATGCCGGATGTCGTCTCCCCTGGCGAAACAAAGATCGAGATCGGACAAAGGCACCGGCCGCTCGTCCTCCTTCTTGAGGTCCAGGTAAGACTCCAGCGGGTCTCCTTCCCATCCCTCGGGCAAAGACAGTATGGACGCCCGGGCATAGGGCTCTTCCTCATGCAGGAAAAGATCGCCCATGCTGAAATGACAGATCGAGTGCCTCCGCGCCGCGGCCACGCTTAAGATCTGGTTGATACCAGAGTTGTAAAGGTCAACCTCCTGGTCGCTGTAGGAAAGACGCTCGCTCTCAAAAGCAATGTTCAATCTGTCGGATCGGCCGCTCATAATACCTCCATTCTCCGTCATCGAAATTGTAATGCTTAAAGATAAGTGCAAAATGTAAAACCGGCAAGAGCAAACCAATCTCCGCCGCGAAAAAAAACCGCGGGGATAAAACGCCGGGCTCGGCTTTCTTGACACTTGAAGCCGGCTTCTGCTACCTTTAGGAACGCTTTAGCGCCAAAAGGCTCTTTAGAAAAACTTTTCACACAGGGAAGGTCAAGACAGGAAGTTGGAGAACAACAACTCAATCCCGCCGGGGGACAGCGACCTGGTGATCCTCAAGGCCTGCTGCCGGAAGGAGGAGCAGGCCTGGGAACGGTTCCTGGATCGGTTCGGAAAGCTTATCTACTACGCCATCCACCGGACTTTGGGGCTTAAGAACTACCATCCCGCTCCCGAAGAGGTGGAGGACCTCTTCAGCGAGGTCTTGGTCCATTTTATAAAGGACGACTGCAAGAAGCTCCGCTTGTACCGGGGAGATGAAGGGTGCACGGTGGCCACCTGGGTCCGGACCGTAACGGTCCGCTACACCCTGGATTTCCTGCGGGCCCGGGCCCGGGACCCCCTGAAGGTGGACCTGGAAAAGGAGGGGATCGCTGCCGAGGCTTCCCTGGCTGCGCCGGTAACCAGGCCGGACGAGGCTTATACCGAGCGGGAAAAAGAAGAAAGCCTGGAGAGGGCAATCAAAAAACTCGGCAAAGAGGACCGCCACTTCATGGAGCTTTATTACACCAGGGGGCTCTCCCCTGAAGAGGTCTCCCAAGT
Source organism: bacterium (assembly GCA_046484135.1). Classification (GTDB taxonomy): domain Bacteria; phylum RBG-13-61-14; class RBG-13-61-14; order RBG-13-61-14; family DATKZS01; genus CAYQTK01. The sequence continues at coordinate 6,504 of JAWOBU010000048.1, read as the reverse complement.
CCTCGGAATATCTGTTAAAACCGTATACAGCCGGGTAAACCGGCTAAAGGAGAAGCTCTCCCGGAACATGGAAAGCGCGGGAAGAAAATAAGTCCTTTTGCGTCTATTCTTAATGAAACGCAGGGGAGTCAAGTCCACGTATCCGGGAAAAACCAATGGAACCTTTTGATCACAACATAACCGGGCTATTGCAACGCGAGCTTAAAAACAGGCCCCGCGGACAATGCCCCGCGGAAGAGACCCTGGCCGCGTACGTGGAAGGAAGTCTTGCCCAAGAGAAGGCAGAGGAAATCACCGGCCACCTGGCCCGCTGCGGCAGGTGCCTCCCGACGGTGCAAGCCCTGCGTCAAATCCTGGCCGAGCCTGAAAAGGAACAGAGCACCCGGATTCCCGCCGGGGCCCTGGAGGCGGCCCGGAAGCTCGACCCCGCCCGGAGAAGCCTCATGGAGGTGGTGGTCGGGTTCGCCGGAAACGCCGCCCGGGTGCTTTCCATGAGCGAGAGCGTCTCCGGGGGGCTGGTCCCGGCCTACGACCAGGTGCGGAAAAACGGGCAGGTACTCTCCGAGACCCTGGTGTCCTTTAAAAAGGATTTCGACGACTTCACCGCAGAGGTTGACGTGGAATCCATCAAGCCCGGCCGGGGGGAAATCCATCTTCGGCTTGCGGACGCCGAGCAGAAGGCACCCTGGGGTGTCCGGGTAACCTTGTACCGGAAAAGTGATATGATAGATGACGAAGACCGGGAGCTGGAGAGCGTCATGCTCGAGGGCGGAGAGGCGGTCTTTGAAAACTTGAGGTACGGCCGGTACCAACTGGAGATAGCCGGGGCGGGCAAGCCTCTTTGTTGTATTGCCCTGGAGATGAAAGGAGAAGGGAAATGACGGACGAGCACCGCGACAAGGACAAGGAAAAAGAAGAGGCCGCCGACTCCGGCGATAGCGGAGAAAAGGAGATCCCCACTTCCGTGGACTCCATCCTCCAGGCCCGGCTCAAGCTGGAAGAGGAGAAGGCCTCCCTGGACAAGATGCTAAAGGACAAGTTCCAGAAGAACACCACCGTGATGTTCACCGACATCAAAGGGTCAACTTCCTACTTCGAGACCTTCGGGGACGTGGAAGGCCGGGCCATGGTCCAGCGCCACAACGCCATGCTGTTCCCCATCATCGAGGGACACGGCGGCAAGGTCATAAAGACCATTGGCGACGCTATCATGGCGACCTTCGAGGACCCGGCCGAAGGGGTCAAGGCCGGTATGGAGATGCAAAAGAAACTCACCGACTACAACAAGGAACAGGACCAGAAGCACCTGCGCATCATGATCCGGATCGGGCTCAACTACGGGCCCGCGGTGGTGGAAGAGAACGACGTGTTCGGGGACGCGGTGAACGTGGCCGCCCGGGTCGAGTCCCAGGCGGACGCGGGCGAGCTCCTGGTGTCGGAGAGCCTCTACAAGGAGGTCCGCTCCGAAGAGGAGGTCCTGGTCCGCTTCTTCGGCGAGGTCTCGGTCAAGGGCAAGGCTGAGCCGGTCAAGCTCTACCGGGTGATCTGGAGCGAGGAACAGCTCATCGCCGAGGGCGAGTTCAAGAAGGCGGCCACCCGCCGCAGTGCGGACAAGCGCGGCCTGGTCGCCCGCGGCAAGGTGATGGAGATGGCGGCCTCCCGCGAGGAAGGCAAGCTGAAGCTCAGCGTGTTCGAGAGGCAGCGGGGAGAGGAGAAGACCGTCAGCCAGTACGACGTGGTCAAGCTGGACGACGATCTCATCCGGACCCAGTGCGAAGAGGTGGTGAGCCTTCTGAACCGGTCCAACAAGCGGGGCAAGGTAAGCAAGGAAATCCTCACCCAGCTCCAGTCCGCCGGACAGATACTGTTCGACCACCTGCTCACCCAGGAGGCCAAGGAAAGGATCATCCACTCCCAGGCCGAGCACTTGATCATCAGGATGGACGACCGCCTGGTGCATATTCCCTGGGAGCTTCTGTTCGACGGCAAACAGTTCTTCTGCCAGCGCTTCGGCATGGGAAGGATCGTGTCCACCCGCCAAAAGGTGGCAGAGGTCACCGACCGGCACATAGCAAAGCCTCTTCGGATGCTGGTGGTCGCAGACCCCCGCTCCGACCTGCCGGCCAGCAAGACCGAGGGGGTTGAGCTCCGCGACGAGCTCGACCGCGAGCACGAGTCCATCAACGTGAACCTGAAAACCAGCGAGGTCCAGGTAAACTACGTAAAGAGCAAGATAAGAAACTACGACCTCGTCCATTACGCCGGACACGCCGACTACGACCGGGATGACCCGGGCAACAGCGGCTGGCTTCTGGCCGACGGGAAGCTGTCCTCCAGCGACGTCCGCACCATGACCGGAAAAAAACCCATGCCCGCGCTCGTGTTCGCAAACGGATGCCAGTCCGGCCAGACCGAGGAGTGGAAGATAGACTCCGGGTATGAAAACGACATCTTCGGCCTGGCCAACGCCTTCCTGGTATCAGGAGTACAGCATTACATCGGGACCTTCTGGGACATACTGGACGACCCCGGGAAAGACTTCGCACTGGCCTTCTACCAGGAGATGGTCGCCGGTTACACGGTGGGAGAGTCCATGCGGCGGGCCCGCCTCCATCTTATAGACAAGTACGGAGAAGACACCATTGTGTGGGCGTCCTACATGCTCTACGGAGACCCGACCTACTCCTACCTCGCAGAAGTCGCCGAAGCGGAAGACACCGAGGAAGTTCATGCGCCCGCCGCCCACGCCGAGTCGCGGCCGCTTACCGCACCCGGCAGGCAAGCGGTGCTCCGGGGGGCGGACAGCCAGGCCATGCCCCGCTCGCAGGGGATGTCCAAGTCCGTGCTTGGCGTCATCGCCGCGGTGATCGTGGTGGCCCTTTTGGCGGGCTGGTACTTCCTGGGAGGAAGCGGGGACAAGCTTCCTTCAGACTCCCTGGACAAGGGCTACGCCCTACTGGAACAGGGAAAGCCGGACAAGGCCAAAGCGTTCTTCGACTCCCAAGCCAAGTCCAAAGGGCCGGGACAGGCCATGGCGCTCGAGGGGCTGGCCGCGGTGTCCCTGGCAGGCAATAACCTGATTGACGCCCGCGATTACGCGGGACAAGCGCTCAAGGTCGAGCCGCAATCATCCTACGCCCACGTCATCCTGGGAAAGATCGCCTATAACCGCGAGAACTACCAGAAGGCGGCAGAGCACTTCCAGAGCGCCACCCAGGCCACCAGCGGCAAGGACTGGCAGAAACAGGAGGCCTACGAGATGCTCGGCAAGGTCCACAACCGGCGAGGCCTCTCCATGAGCAACAAAGGCGACAAGAAGGCCGCGGCGGACTCCTACAAGGCGGCCCTGGACGCTTCTCCCGACAACGCCCAGGCCGCTATAAATCTCGGTCAGAGCTACCTGTCCATGGGAAAGACCGCCCAGGCCAAGAAGGCCTTTGCACGGGCCAAAAAGGCGGACCCCGACAACCAGGTGGCCATGATGATGCTCCACCAGGTAAGCCGCATGATCGAGATGCAGGCGGACGCCAAAAAGAGCGCCGAGACAAACCGGCTTGCGCGGGAGCTCGCCGAGAAGTACAAGTCCGGGGACATACCCAAACCCGCCAACGCAGGCGACGAGTGGACCTCGAGACCCTTTACCCTGACCATGCTCGACTTCGAGCCCACCGGCAGGATGACCATGGCAGGCGAGTTCGAGTTCATAAGGGTAGCACTTACCCAGAAGCTCCAGGACAAGGAAAGAATAGAAGTGCTGGAAAGAGAGATGATAGACAAGGTCCTCCAGGAGCTGAACCTGTCCTCCGGCGCGCTCGCCAGTAAAGAAACCAGGACCAGGCTCGGAAGGCTCATGGGAGCGGCCTTTATAGCCACCGGAAAGTATATCCGCTCCGGCGGCCAGGTCCAGGTGATTGTAAGGCTGGTCGAAACCGAGACCACCCGGGCCAAGGTCTCCATCGCTCCCGTGTTCGAGGCGGATAAGTCCCCTGCCGAAATCGCAGAAGCAACCGCAAACAAGCTCATGGACAAAATCCGCGAGGAGTACCCCGTTAAAGGAAAGATCACGGAAGTAAAGGACAACTCGGTAAAGCTCAACATCGGCTCCAAGGCGGGAGTGGAAAAGGGCATGAAGATGGAAATCCTGGACCAGGACTTGCTGACTATAGGGTCGGTCAAGATAAACAACGTGGGACCGGACGTGGCCATGGCCGAGATCCTGGAAAAGCCCGCCGGCTTCAAAAAAGGCATGAAGGTAAGAGAAGTCAAAGAGTAAAGGAGAACCATTAAAGGCACCTCTGGTTGCCTTTGTCCGGCCGGGCAAAGGCAACTTTTGCGAGAGACGGTATATAATAGCAGATTAATGGTCCCATCGAGACGATCGGACCAAGGAGGCCCCATGTTAAGAGTAAGGTTCATCGCGGCCATTATCTTTTCGGCTTTTGTTCTCGCGTCCTTTGCCCACACCCGGGCGGCGCCCGAGTGCGTAAAGGACGGCAAGGAGTACGGCGTGGTGGAAGGCAACTTCCGCGAGGAATGGTACAGCTACCAGGAACGGGCCGACTCTTACATTGCGGGCGAGTGTTACCAGGCCGCGCTTTCCGACTACGAGCGGGCCATCGAGCTCCGGGAAGGCATGGACCGGCACGCGGTTGGCGCAGTTGAGAATACTCCGATTCCATTTACTACATTTCTTTGTTCTGCAGGTTTATTGACAAATTCAGCTACGGCCTGATTGATGGGTTTGATGGCCATAGCGGTTGAACCACCACCATCAAGGTTAACTCCGTTATAAGCTCCAAGTTCCATCATCAGGTTTCCCAGAGTTTCCTGAGTGGTTCCCTTGAAGTAGGTGTCGCGTCCATCAACAGTTACCATAATAACTTCCTTTTGATCTCTGGATATACCAAGACCCGTTCTTGGTTGATTTCCCGAAATGTTTAAATCGGTATTTGTTACCTGTCCATCCCTTAGGACTATACTTCCTGATCCGATGGCAAATCTTATGGACTCCATATCCGGTGATATATTGATATCCGTTTGGACTCTATCTCCAGGATTGAAAAGGAGAAGATTTGAGCTTTTTGAAGACAGAACATATGAGTTGGCGGATTTGGGGATGTCAAAAGCTTCTCCGCCAGTTCTTCTTTCCATTACCATTCCATCGACTACAAGAACCTCATGAAGATCATTTCTGAATCTTGCACCAATGGATTTCGTTCCCCAGTCTGAATTCAGCAGAGTAATGGTAATAAATTCAGAATGAAGCTTATTGACAGTATCGATGTTAAGTACATTACCTGTATTGTAATTTGTAATTGTCATGTTCTTGTTGAAGTAATCAATATATGCCGTGTTGTCAAGCGTGGTAAAGAATGTTGGCAGATTATTTGGTGAAGACAATACTCTTCCGTTATCAACAAGAACTCCCAATGATGATGGTATGGGGTTTGTATTGTAGAAGTCGCCATTAATACCGGCAACAGCATTTCTTTGTTCAACCATTCCTCTGACAGTAGTTCTTGATGAAAGTCCATCCCGATGGTACAAGGAACCCAGTGATGTGTACTGATCGTTTAAATTAATCCTCAGTACATTGATATTGTACCAGCCGCCTAAGGTGAATTTTTGGATTCTTTCATGAACTACCCCTGATGAGACAGGTGTCCTCTGGATCTTTTCGTGAATGGTTGTAGGCATTGCAGTTGCTTCTGTGGCAGGGTTTAAAAGCGTTAATGATATTGAAATTAAGCCTAAAGCAATAATATTTTTAATCTTCATTTATGTCTCCTCTCCTTTATGCATCATTAGCTCTATTATATAGTGAGGATGACACTGGTAGGTTACAATCCTGTTACGAATTTATTAAGTATTACGGGGCAAAAAGCATTAGGGACGGTTCTTTTTGCTTTTTTTCAAGTCATATTTTGACCGGAATTTCTGAATGCAAAAAAAATAGAAACGATGAAAGGTTTATATTTCATCGTTTCTATTAATTGTTATTTATCGTTAATTTTTACAAAGTCACGAGTCTGCAAATACCATCTTAGTTCAACCTTGCTTTCTCCTAATTCTTCATCAGGGAATTTAAAGCAGGCTGCGGTTCCCTTCTTGAAACGAAGAAAAGTACCAGAAATTTCCTGACTCCATAATGAAAGGTAGGGTTGTTGCCCAACCACGATTGCAGCTTCACCAGGTTCAATTTCTTCCACAAGCTCTCTAAGTCTACTGACACCACTACCTGTAGCAAGAAACTCCAGGTAAGTTGGTTCATCAAGATCTAATTCCTCCGCTAACATTTCAGCCGTTTCTTTTGCTCTAACCGTAGGGCTGGAATAAATTTTCAAAGTTTCATAATTATCGATCATTGTTTTGAACCCCGCGACACTTTTCTTTAATAGAACTTTCCCTCGAGGAGAAAGTGCTCTTAAATCATCCTCTTCAGCAGATTCTTTATCCTCTGCAATTCCATGTCTATAAAGTATAAGATATTTACTCATTCTTGTA
>JAWOBU010000046.1:0-13817 GCA_046484135.1 bacterium | reverse complement strand
ACGAAAGACAGTATCGGGGGTCAGCTTATGCATACCAAAAATATTGCAATATTCGGCAATCAGGTCGTCCGCGTATTCTAGTGCTTTCTTCGAGCCTAACTGGGATATGAATTCAGGTGTCCGCCAGTAATCAAGGTTGAGTTTCCACTGGCCGTTCTCATTCACAGCATTGTACCACTGAGGATGCATTAACTGTTCCAAAAACAGGCTGTCGTGGTGATTGCCGGGAGCGATAAGCGAAAAAAGCGGGAAATTATGGCCCGTCTTCGGATCGAGAGCGGTGAGAGTGTGGGCGCCGGCGTGGAAGGGGTCAGATCTTTACAATTAAGTTTATCGCCTCAGACCTCGCGGCGTGGAAGGGGTCAGATCTTTACAATTAAGTTTATCGCCTCAGACCTCGCAGTTGATTTTCTTTTCTTGTTCTTTTCTTCCAGTGAATCAGGCTCCTTTCTTTTTCCAAGCTCCAACGGAGCGTTATAGATTAGCCAGGGGTGCTAACCCCTGGTGAAATTGGTCCCGATGAATTTGTGTCCTGAAGGGACGCCGGAGCTTTCCCGCGGCCTTTCAAGCCGCAAACGATGGTTGGGTTCCTGTTTCCCGGGGTTATCACCCCGGGCTAATTTCCGCCGTCCCTTTGGGACTTGAGAGGTGGGCTTGGTGTGCTATCGCTCAGCCTGTGGCTTTTGCCACCCATGCAGTTTTGCGGACAAAACTGCATGGGCCACCCGCGTATGGGGGAAGAGGGATTAAACGCAACGACGCTACGGCGCTACGAGGAAGAGGGTTTCACGCAAAGACGATAAGACGCGAAGTGAAGAGAAGAGGAGATTTTTTAGCTTATGAAGCGGAGGCGTGTCGCGACTAAAGTCGCTCGCACTGAAGAAAGCTTGTGATGAAGCCGCTCGCACTAAAGTCATCTTGAACAAAAGGAAGAATCGTTGCGGCGTTGTGTCGGTGCGTTTAGAGCCAGGCTGGTGCCAGGCGGTCCCGGGGGAATTTTGCCAGGCTGGAGCCTGGCGGTCCCGGGGCGGCGTTGCGTTTAAATCCATCCTACGCTTTTCAAGCGCCCGGATAGGCGAGCTGTCCGGGGTACCGATCCATCAATTGCTCATCCTGTGGCTTTCGCCACCCATGCAGTTTTGCGGACAAAACTGCATGGGCCACTCGCTGATTTTTCCCGCGGCCTTTGTTTTGCCTGATCTTTATCGCGGCTTCCGCCGCTTGCAGGGGTTGCTTTACTTTTACAGAGATTGGTCCTTACGGATAAAAAGCCGCTGGCCTTTGCCGGGCTTCTGTAATATCATAGCCCATCAGAGGCGGAGTTTCAGGACCCGCTGTTTTTTAAACGACCATGATATCCTTTCCCCCGCTGAAGCTCCGGTATCAGAAAGGGCATCCCTTTCATAACCTCCTGGTGCTGTTGGGCCGGAGCGAGGACATCCATCCTTACGCCATTCTTGCCGGAGCGTTTGCCGCACTTGCGGCGGTCGGTCTTATCTGGCCTGTGCACGGCGAGCTCGCGGTGATGGTGTCCGTGGCGGCGCTGGGGATCGAGGCCTCTATTATCGCCCGCACCTGGTTTACCTACTCTTCGCCCTCCCCTTTTAACGGGCCGTTTACCTCTTTTGCGCTCGGGCACCTGGCTGCCGCGGCCGTGCCTCCGCTTCTGCCGATTGCGCCGGCCGCCATGCTCGGGCTGCACCTGTTTTTTCAGGCCGGCCTGTTCGCGGCCATGCTCTGGGCCTCGACCATCGAGCCCTTCCGGGTGACCCTTCGTAAAGAAGAAATCGAGCTCGAATCCGCAACCGGTGAATGCCGGGTCCTTGTTATAAGTGACCTCCATCTCGACCGCCGCGGCAGGCGCGAAGAAAAGACCCTCGAGCTCGCCCGCGACTTCAAGCCACACATAATCGCCATGCCCGGGGACCTGACCAACCTCTCCTTTGTGGGGGACCCGGAGACTTTCCGACAGACCAGGGAGTTCGTGAGCGAGCTCTGCAGCATGGCCCGGGTTTACGTCAGCCTGGGCACGCCCGAGGTGGACCCCCGGTGGTGGATCGGCTCCATACTGCACGGCACGCCTGCCGAGCTTCTACACAACCGGGCGGTGGAAACGAACGTGAACGGCACCGGGCTTTACATCATGGGCGTTACCTTCCAGGGCGAAGAGAACGACCAGGTCGAACACCTGGCGCGCCTGGCCGCGGCCAATCCCGGACGGCCTGCCCTTCTTCTTTTCCACTCACCCGACCTCGCTGAAGTAGCTCCCCGCTTCGGCGTGGACCTTTACATAGCCGGCCACACCCACGGCGGGCAGGTAAGGTTCCCGCCCGCAGGAGCGCTCTACACAGCCAGCCGCTTCGGCAACAAGTACGCCCACGGAAAGTTCCACCTAAACGGCACCGCCCTGGTGGTCTCGCGCGGCATCGGCCTGGAAGGAGCCGGAGCGCCCCGCCTGCGCTTCTTTTGCCCGCCCGAGGTGGTGGGAGTAACCATCCGGCCTGCGCATCAAAGTTTGCGGCAATGATGACTTCTCCATGCGGGGCCATGATATTTGACATGTGCGGCAGTATAAAAATCCATGCTCCGGCTTGCTATACTTCGCTTCCATCCTGCACCGCCGCGCCCCCCACTCTGGAAAAAACATTCTTGTCAACATATCAAATGTCAAGACCTGACCCTCATCACGTTCTCCCAAACCTTCTTTTGCTTCCGGCGCTTTTCCTTACCTTTGACAACTCCCGAACACTGCATATAATACTCTGGTAAGCGGCGGCATCGGGTTCGCGCTGATATCACATCCGGGTCGGCCTTTTTTGGGGGCCGGCTTGGTTGTTTTAATTTTCTTGGAAGCTGGGGAGGTTCTTAAATGAGCAAGATCGAGAGAGTGGGACTATTGACCGGGGGAGGCGACTGCCCTGGTTTGAATGCGGTTATCCGGGCCATCGTGGTCCGGGGCATCCGCAAGTACAACTTCAAAATGATCGGCATCCTGAACGGTTGGGCCGGTCTTCTGGATTACGAGTGGATGAACCTGACGCGGGAGAACGTGAGCGGGATCGTCCACCGGGGCGGCACCATCCTGGGCACCAGCCGGACCAACCCCCTCAAGACCGAGGAAACCAAGGAGCTCACCATAACCAACTACAAGAAGCTCCGCCTGGACGCTCTTATCGCCATCGGCGGAGACGACACGCTGGGCGCGGCGAGCAAGCTCAGCGACGAAGGCCTGCACATCGTGGGCATCCCCAAAACCATTGATAATGACGTGGGCGGCACCGACTTCACCTTCGGGTTCGACACCGCGGTGGGGATAGCCACCGAAGCCATAGACCGGCTCCACACCACAGCCGAGGCCCACCACCGGGTCATAGTGGTCGAGGTCATGGGAAGACATGCCGGCTGGATCGCCACCTACTCCGGCCTGGCGGGCGGCGCGGACATGATCCTGATACCGGAACAGCCTTTTGACCTGGACGACGTGGTCCAGGCCATAAACGCCCGGCGGGAGCGCGGCAAGACTTTTTCCATCATCGTGATCGCGGAAGGGGCCCACCCTCGCGACAAGAAGGACCTTTATCTGCAAAGCGACAAGGTGGACGAGTTCGGCCACGTCCATTTGGGAGGGGTGGGAAACAACCTGGCCCGCGACCTGGAAAAGATGACCGGCATGGACGTCCGGACCACCATCCTGGGACACATCCAGAGAGGCGGGACCCCCACCGCGTTCGACCGGGTCCTGGGAACCAGGTACGGGGTCTGCGCGGTAGACATGGTGGCGGAACAGCAATGGGGAATGATGGCCGCACTCCGGGGGGTCGAGGTGCAGCCCGTGCCCCTCTCCGAAAGCGTACATGCCAATAAGACCATTCCACCGGAAATCTACGACGTGGCCAGGAACTTCTTCGGATAAAGAGGATTAAGATGTCCCCTCCCTGTTTCGGGCCATGAGGAAAACCAACATGAAGGCCGCCGAGTTCAAAAACGACATCCGGAAGGCGGCGCAAGACTTTCGGCAAAAGACCGGAGCACAGCTTGCGCTCCTGCTGGCGGCCGGAGCTTTGCTGGTGCTGGTCCTGCCACTCCTCTTGACGGGACTCCTGGCCGGGAGCCTGGAAAACAAAGAAAAAAAAGACTTTAAAGCACACGCGGAAACCATCATAGACCTCGTTCTTTACAAGCAGGGATGGAAAGACAAAGATTCAAAACAGTTAGAAAAAAGAACCGAAAGCCTCTCCCGAAAGCCGGGCTTCATGTACTTCATGCTCCAGGACAGCAAAGGGAAAACCCTTTTCTCCCGGTTACTCTCCGGACAAAGGCCCTACGAGTTTCAACTATCGGAGCCCGCCGGCATAAAGGAGGGCCGCCTTAACAACGTATCTTCTCTTCACGGCACCGACTACGAGGTAGTGGAATACATAAAGCCAATCGGCAAAGACCCGGAGACCGGCCGCATCCAAGCATGGGCCCGGCTTGGCTTCGATGCCGACCAGGTCCTGTCCGCTTCCGGAAAAGTGGGAAAGCTGGGGTATCCGTTGGCGGTAGCCGGAATGATTTTTATGCTGGCCGCATTTCTGTGGACCAGGTACCACTTGTTAAGGCCCATTGAAGACTTACACGCCGACCTGGAAAAAGCGCGCGACAAAGAAAACCCCGACACCCTGGACCGGGGCTATACCGGACGGATTTCGATGCTGGCCCGCTCCATGGACAGAATTCTGGCCGAGTCCCGAAAACAGGTGGAAAGTTCCCACGAGGTGGTCGAGAACCTCGAGCAGACCGTGGAGCTGCTTTCCGAGACAGTGGACGAAATCTACGGCATCAGCTCCCAGCAGTCCACCGGAGCCACTGAGCAGGCCGCGTCCGTGTACCAGGCTTCGTCCACCAGCAAGGAAATAGCAGCCAGCGCCGAAAAGATAGCAACCACCGCGGAGAACGTGTCCGAGAACGCCCGGCAGGCCAGGGAGGCCTCCGATCGGGGAAAGGAAGAGCTTTCCACCGCCCTCGAGCAGGTAAGGGAGGTCTCATCCAAGGTCGAGCAGGTCGCCGGACAGATTGTCAGCCTCGGCGAACAGAGCCAGAAGATCACCGGTATCATTGATCTCATCCGGGAGATAAGCGAGCACACCAACCTGCTCGCACTGAACGCCGGCATCGAAGCCGCGGGCGCGGGCGAGGACGGCAAAAGGTTTCAAGTGGTGGCCCAGGAGATAAGAAGGCTGGCCAACCGCACCCTGGACTCCTCCCAGGTGGTGGTCGAGCTGATCGAAAAAATCCAGACCTCGACCAACTCCACGGTCATGGTTACCGAGGAGACCATGAAAAGCGCCAAGCAAGCGGAGAAAATTATGGACAACATGAACCAAAGCTTCCAGAACATCCTTACCATGGTGGACGGCACCATGAAGGCAAGCACCGAAATATCCTTGTCCACCAGGCAGCAGACCACCGCCTGCGAGCAGATGGTAGGCACCGTAACCGAGGTAGCGGACGTGGCATCCGAAGTCGAGAAAGGCGCAAAAGAAACCGAAGAGTCGCTCACCAAGATCAACGACCTGGCCAAGACACTCAAGGAACTGGCCCACATGACCGCAGGAAAAGAAAAGAAAGCACCGGCAGACTGAAAACAACTCGTGCGGGAGACTTCTCAACGAGCGGTTTATGTCGAGCGACGAATATAGCGACATACCATCCGTTCCATAAGCTAATAAAATTTCTTCCCTCAGCGCCCTTCGCCTCTGCGTGAAACCATCTCGCGCCGTGGCGCCGTTGCGCCGTTGCGTTTAAATCCGCCTCCCGTGCAAGCGACCAAAGCCGCGACTCTCGACGCTCTTTCATCCTCCGGCTCTTCTGCGATATCTACCCGCCGACACCACAAGCACCGAAACCGCGCAAAGAACCGCGCAAAACATGGCCCCTGAGAGACCGAACACCGGGACCAGTAAAACGCCGCTTATAAGCCCCCCCAACGCGCTCCCGAAAAGCTCGAGACCGTAAACCAGACCAACGCCCCTGCCGACCTCCTCCCGGCTCAGGATCACCGCCCGCGACGCGCTGTAAAAAAGTGCGCCCGCAACAACACCCTGCACAAAAAGAAGAAAGGAAAAAACAACCAGAGCGCCCGTGCCGCCCGAGAACTTCGTCATGCCCCATACCAGCGCCGTAACCAGCGCGCACCAGAGCACCAGCACCCACTCCATGAAAAACAATCCCGCCGGTCTCGTGAGCTTCTCCTGCAAATACGCGCCCCCCGAAAGCCCGATCATGAAAGCGGCGGTAAGAACCGAAAGCGCAAAGTAAACCGCGCCAACCAACATCTGGAAGGAAATCATTACCGAAACCTCGATCACGATAGCGCAAAAACCCGACACTCCCGAAGCCAGCGCCGCTTCCGCCCGGCCGCCCCCGGAAAGACACCAAAGAAAACCAGAAAAGAGCACCAGGGCCGGAATAATAAGCAAAGACCATGGCGGAAGCGAAGTAATGTAACTCAAGGCCCGGGCCAGCTCCGGGGTCGCGCGCTCCGCCCACAGCATGATCCCGTAGAGGTAGCCGCCCGGATGAAGGTCCCGGTCCGGCCGGGCCTCGATCTCGTCGAGCATGGCCTCGATCTGTTCCAGGTTATAAGGGGAAAGCTCCGCCCCCAGCTTGTAGCGGGAGGCGTACTCGCTGTCAATGCCGCGGCGCTCCAGGACCTCGTGGATCGCGTCCGCGCTCCGAAAAAGCCGGGCTTTGCTCCCGCCCGCCACTACCAGGTTGTCTCCCACCGGTAAAATCACCCGCTTGTCGAAAACAGCGTCCACCGTGGCGGACACGCCCGCCAACAGACCGAGCTCTCCCCTGGTAAGGTTCAGGTTCGGAGGAGTGGAGCCTGCGGTCAAGGCCATGACTCCGCCGGGACTAAGCGACCTTTTTACCTGTTGGAAGAACTCCCGGGTATAAAACCGGTTCAGCTCCGCGGTGAGCGGGTCCGGCAGGTTTATGATGACCGCGTCGTAAAAGCCCTGTTTGCCGCGTAGCCAGTGACGGGCGTCATCCACCCTGACCCGGACGCGCGGGTCGCTGGAGAGTCTTTCGAACTCGCTGGTGAAGCTTTGCTCGAGCTCGATCCAGCCGGGGTCGAGTTGAAGGTAGTCAAGCCGCTCGACCGGGTGTTCGAGAATATCGCCGCCCATGCCGGAAAGACCGCCGCCCACCAGGAGCACCCGCTCCGGAGAGCCGCACATGGAAAGAGAAACGTGGGAGAGGACCTCGGTGGAAGGAGCGTCCGGAAAGGTGCCGGCCGGGCTGCCGTCCTCGTAAAAGGTGACCTGGCCGCCCCGCCGGACCGCGGCAAGGTAGCCGTGCCGCGAGTCGAACGACCGGCCCACATCCTGCTCGCCCCAATAAAGGGCCTCGTAAGCGCGGCTTATGCGGGAGGGAAGACTGAAAAACAGCGAGCCCGCTAAAAGCGCCGTAAGTAACAACCCGGCAACAAAGGCGGCGATCCTGCCCCCCCTGCTTGCAAGGTTACAGACCAAGAGGGCGGAAGCGGCAAGCACCGCGGTCATGACCAGCGCCGGCAACATGGGACTGCTCGCGCCCCCGAACCAGATCGCCAGGACGCCGCCTGCAAGGAACGCTCCCAGGGCCTCGAAGCGGTAGGTCCGGCCCGCGGCCTGCTGGAAGTCCTCCTGCATCCGGGCGGCAAGGTTGAAGGCGAAACCAAGGACAGCGGAAAGGGGAAAAGAAAGCATAAAGCAGGCAATCAAGAGCCGCAAAAGATCAGACACTTCGCCCGGAGAGGCCCCCAGAAAAGGCCGCACCCGCGCGGAGAAAAGCATGACCGGGACCAGGACCAGGGAAACCAGGATGAAAACAAACGAAAGCCAGTTGCCCGAATGCCTTAACCGGTCAACGTACCGGCCCGGGCCGAAAGCGCCCAGCCCGGACCAGATCATCCACGCGGCAAGCACCACGCCGATAGTGAGCTCGTTGCCGGAAAAAGCCGCTATAAGCCGCCGGATCAGGACCACCTGGACCCACAAGGCGGAGAAGCCCACCATGAAACCGGCATAGTCCGACCGAAGCCGGGATACGCTCATCCCTCCTCCCGTTACCGAAAGATAATACCATTCTTAAGAAAGCGGCCCAACCTTTACGAAAAGCCGGAGAAGAGACAGGAATGAGTAAAGAGGCTCACTCTGTGTCGCATTTGGGGGAAGCTTTACCGTTCGACTTGAACTCCCGGAGCCGGCACACGATCCAGCGCCAGTGCAGAATCAGGTGAACCACCAGCAGAGCGACCAGGATCACCGCCAGCCAGAAATGAAAATCCCCCCAATCGTGCCGGTCCCAGCCGAAAAGCGTCTCCGGGCCCAGGCCGGTGCCTTGTCTCTGACCGCGCAAGGGAGGAAGGGCATACTTCATTATGAGACCGGTAACGCCGAGCGCCAGCATGGACACGAACATGGCCGCTTCCACCCAGAAGTTTATCCATATCTTTTTCATCTTTTACTCCCAAACGATTTTAAAACGACTCCTGCAAAACTCTTTTACAACAAGCTCAGGCGCCGAACCTGTCATCGCCTTTCCGCCCCATCTCTCTGCCGCGGATCCAGCCGTCTTTTTGGCAGGAGGGCCTCGAATCCACACCCGGAATGTAAGGCTTCAGGTCCAGGAGAGGAGTGCCGTCCAGCATGTCCACGCCCGAGACCACCAGCACGTTCTCTTCCCGACGCACGATCCCCACCACCGAAAGCGCGATGGGGTTGGGACGCGCAGGCGCCCGGGTGGCAAACAGTCCCCGCTCCTCGGTGTCCATGTAAGGGACCACCTTCATGGAAGGCCTGCCCGCCCGGTGGCAGTACCACACCACCCAAGCGCAGTCGAACCCGTCAAGGTCGTCCAGACCATCGGCGAACTCTGCAAACACCTCGATCCTGCCCTCGCTCGCAGGTTGATGCGGGCCCTGGATGGGAGCTTCCGAAGCGCTCGCAAAAGGCGTGTGAATAATCCCGATCGAACCTATCTCGAACTTCTCCGACATCAATTTCCTCCTTTATATCTATTACGCAGCAAATCCGGAGTTATTTAGTGCCTGATGTCCGGTTAAAAATATGGTACAGTACATGATAGAAAATCGTAAGTCCCGGTAATCCGGACGAGCGAGTTTGATGAAAATGTAAAGCCCGAAGTTTATAAGATCGGAACTGTCTATATATTGCAGAGGGTTTCCGCGCTTTTGGAAAAGTTAACCGGACGGCAATGAAGGTCAATATATTTTTGCAGGCGGCAACGATCCGGATGGCAGCTTTATTATCCGGGAGGTCTAAACGAGCCCCGGCAAGTCCGCGGAACGGACCGAAATGAGGACAGACATGAACAAGAAAAAGTTTTTCATTATCGTGGCCGGAGCCGCCCTGCTCCTGTTTGTGGCGGCGGTGACTTTACTTTTCGTGCTTGTCAATCCGGAGACGTTCCGGGGCACGATAAAAGAAAAGGCAGAAGCGGGCCTGAACGGCCGCGAGGTCTCTCTCGGTCCCATGTCGCTCGATCTCTGGCCCGGGATCGGTCTTGCGGTTGATGGCCTTGAAGTGAAAGAGCGGGGACCGGACGCGCCCCTGCTGGCGAGAGCCGACGGCCTTGTTTTCAGGGTCGCCCTTTTCCCGTTGCTCGATCGCCGCCTGGAAGTGACCGCCATAGAAATGAACTCGCCCTCCATGCGTCTCGTGCGGACCGGAGAGAAAGAGTGGAATATCTCTGACCTCACTTCTCCGGCGGAGGGAGACACCGCGGCCCCTTCCACCGCCGGAGCCGGCGATGATACCGAGGAATCCAAAGGCGGGCTCCGGGGCTTCCATATAGATAGTGTGATCGTAAGCGACGGGTACGTGGAGGTGCTGGACGAGACCACCGCGGGCCGGGAACCGATAAAGGTCAGACTGGGGAGCCTCGAGGTCGAGGACATAAGGGAAGACAAAGCATCCTCCATAAAGGTGGCCGCTTCTTTCGCGGACCGGCCGGGCAAGGTTTCGCTCTCAGGGGAGGCCGGCCCCCTGCTCGGCAAAGACGCAGTCAAAAATATGGCGGCGGACCTGGAAGCCGAGTTCAAGGACATGGACATTCGGCGTCTTATCAACTTCGCCCCTCCCGGCTCAGTCCCGGTTGACATAAAGGCCGGGGCCATGAACGGAAAGATACGGGCGCAGGGCAACTCCGGCAAACCGTTTCACATTGACCTCGATATGCTGCTGGCCGGACTCAGCTATACTGATACGGCGGGCGAGTGGCCCGAGAGCGAGCCCGCGGACGTGGCCGTAAAAAGCGCTGTGTCCTTCGACAGCGCCCAGGGGAAAGCCGTGGTCGAATCGGGGGCCATCGGTCTTCCCGCCGGCGAGATTGACTTTTCCGGGTTCTATGAGAAAGGCAAGGACGAGAGCGGTCCGGACATCGAGATGAGCGCGGCCTCTGAGTCGGTCCTTATAGAAAAACTTCTTCCTCTTGTTCCTGTAGCCTCCCAGCCCCTTACTGAGGCAGGCCTTGAATCGAAAGGCCCCTTGTCCTTCAAGGTTGATTTCAAAAACAAGCCGGGCAAGGCGCCGGTGCTGCCGGTCCTGGTCAACCTGAGCCCGGCGTCCGTGGTGCTGCCGGGCACTTTCGAAAAAGGCGCCGGAAAGCCGGGTAAGCTGTCCCTGCTGACCACGCTGGAGGAAGAGAAGGTCAAGCTTCATGACATAAAGCTCTCTCTCGGACCGCTCGACTTCAAAGGGGCCGGCCGCATCCAGAGGGACAAGACGTTGACGACTGACATAAACCTTGAATCGGGGAGGTCGGACACCCAGGCGGTCCTGGCCATGTTCCCTTCCTTATCGAACTACAGGATGGGCGGAAACATGAGCCTGGGACTTGCCGTAAAGGGCGGGCTGTCCAAAAAGGAGACCCTCCGGATCATACTCTCCCGGCTCGACCAGGCTTCCGACTCGGCGACCTTCTCCGCCAACGGCTCCATAAAAATGACCACGCCCGTGGATATCTCTTTTAACCTGGAAGCCGGCTCCCTCAACCTGGACAAGGTCATGGGGTCCCCCGCCTCCAAAGGAGAGAAAGCGCCCGAGGAAGGAAAAGCAGAAGAGGGAAAGGAATCGGCCCGCTCCAACTACGTGATCGCGGGAACCGTCAAGGCGGACCGGGTCGTGTACAAGGACATGGAAATTAAAAACATAAACGCCTCGCCGTCGCTCAAAAAGGACATACTGACCGTGCCCGACACTTCCCTCCTGGTGTTCGACGCTCCCGTGAAAGGACCGGTCAAGCTCGACTTTACCGGAAAGGACTTAACAGGAGACCTCGACATCTCGACCGAAGGAATCCCCCTGGAACGGGTCATTAAAAAGTTTACCGAGTTTCCCGCCCTGCTCACCGGCGACGTGTTCGGAGGAGTGAACCTCACTTTCAAGGGGACCGACTCGGTCAAGCTGACCAAAACGGCAAACGGATCGGGCCGGATAAAACTGCAAAAGGGTGTGCTGAAAGGGATGGACCTCGTGGACGGCCTCCTGAACCAGTGGGCGTCCTCAAAGGCGGTGAAAAACGTGGTCCGAAGGTCCCTGGACCCGGCCATCTCAAAAGAGGTAGGAGAGGAGACCCCCTTCCAGGACCTCGTTACCACCCTCAAAATCAATAAGGGAAGGTTTCACCTGGACAAAAGCAGTCTCAACCTGTCCGAGGGAATGGCCTCTCTTCAGGGATCGGTCGGCATGGACAAGACCATTGACATGAACGGGACCCTCAAGCTCAATAAGTCAACCACGGACGAGCTCATGAAAGAAGCCGGCAAATGGATAGAAAAGCAGAGCGGGGGCTCGGTAAAAAGCGGGATTCTAAACGTGCTTCTCGAGGACGGCCGCCTGGTGCTTCCCTTTTCCATGGGAGGGGTCTTTCCCAAGCCGAAGCTCGCGTTCGACTCCAGGGCCTACTCGGCCTCGGTGGAACGGAACCTGAAGAACCGGAGCGCCCGGGAGATCATAGACCAGGTCGCGACCGATGAGCAAAAGGCCAAGGGGCAAAAGGAAGCGGACAAGGCCAAAAAGGACCTCCAAAAGAAAGCGGAGGACGCCCTGGGCGAAAAAGGCAAGGACATCCTGGACGGCCTGTTGCCAAAATGAAAAATCGGGCCGGCCGGTTTGACGGTCTTCCGGGAGCCTGAAGACCTGAAGCCCCGTCTTTGACAGCTACAGCACCAGCCTTTATAATTCCAGGAACATCTTCCGCGAATCCTTTTTAAACAGGGGAAAGAGTATATAAGTTTATGTCCAGAAGCCGAACCATTCCCGGCATGTCGCTGGTTGAGAACGAGCTTGCCAAGGTGGAGGACCTTCTCCAGGCGGAGGCCCGCTCCGACGTCCGGGTGGTTCTCCGGGTGGCCGGGCACATTCTGGGCAGCGGGGGCAAGCGGTTCCGGCCTTTGCTCACCCTGCTCTCGGCCCGGATGCTGGGGTTTAAGCGCAAGAACGAGCTTTACGCTTACGCCGCGGCCATGGAGTTCGCCCACACCTCGACCCTTTTGCACGACGACGTGATTGACGAGGCGGACGTCCGGCGGGGCCGGCGCTCAGCGAACCGCGAGTGGGGTAACGCGGCTTCCATCATCGTGGGCGATTACGTTCTTTTCAAATCCTTTTCCCTTGTCATCCGGGGCGGCAACATGGAGGTTATCAAGCTGGTGGCGGACATCTCGGTGGAGATGGCGGAAGGCGAGGCCTACCAGCTTGCCTTGAAGCAGCGGGTGGACCTCTCCGAGCCGGACTATGAAAGGATCATAAAGAGCAAGACCGCGCTTTTGATCCAGGGCGCCTGCCAGGTGCCGGCCCTTGCCGCCGGCGCCTCCCGCAAAAAGGTAAACTCCCTGAAAAGGTTCGGCTATCACCTGGGAATGGCCTTCCAGGTGGTGGATGACGTGCTCGATTACACGGCAACGGGAAAAAGCTGGGGCAAACAGCTCGGCAAGGACTTCCTGGAAGGAAAATCAACCCTGCCGGTGATCCTGGCCTACAAGAACGCGAGCTCCGCTCAGAGAAAAAGAATCAAGGAGCTGTTCGAAAAAAAACAAAGGAACCGCAAGGAGTTTGAAGAACTCCTCCATATCATAAGCTCCCAAAACGGCATTCAAAAGGCAATGGACCGCGCCCGGGATTACGTCAGCAAAGCCAGAAAGGAGCTGGATACCTTTCCGGACAACCCCGCCCGGAAGGCGCTCGGCGAGCTCGCGGAGTACGTGGTGCAAAGAGCCGAATAAGGTTCATCAGGATTAAGCGTACTTAAACATGGAGTTTGAAGTTTGTTTTATTGGGGAACAAAGAAAATGTGCTCTTGGTATTTGGGGATAACATGGTGTTTTCGCCGTTCATCCGGCCGGTTTGTCCGGCTTGCGCCAAGTCCCGTTTTCTTTGTTCCCCACAAGTTCCAGTTTAGCACAATCCGCTTGAGACTTTGTCAAGGGCTCCCAAGGTGAAGTTCCCCCATTTTTTTCAGGTATCGAACAGCTTCAGTTGAGGATGAGGGGGAGGATCAAGGCCTCGGGGATGAATCGGGCCTTGGCCGGCGCATTGGAGGATGGACTTGATACCGTCGGAGACCGTGTAACAGTGGAAGTCGGGCTTGCCTGCGCGCTGCGCGCAAGCAGGGATGCCGAACAGGCGTTTGGCGGCTTTGAAAACGTGAGTGGCAAGTATCTTCAGTTTGGCTTTCCTCTCCAGCCACACCGCGGCAAAATAAACACAGGCGAACACCAGCATGGCAAGGTCCGGATGCTGTCGTAGCCTAAAACCCGGATGTCC
>JAWOBU010000231.1:0-12337 GCA_046484135.1 bacterium | reverse complement strand
CTTTCTTTCCGGGCCCTGCCGGTAATAAACCTGTTCTTTTTCATGGCCGTCTGCTACTCCCTGGACCGGTGGCTGAAAGGTGAAGCAGGTAAAGAGGGCGAGGAAGAAGGGCTCCCGCTTCCCTTCAACCGAACGGGCGCCGCCTACCTGTTGGGTTATGGGCTTCTTACCCTGGTGTCTTTGTACTGGTTCCGGTACGCGGCCGGGCTCCGGCTGTTTTTTGTGGCCGCTTTTGTTATAACCGGCCTTGCCGGGCTGTTTCCGAAAAGCCGCTGGTCCGCCCCTCTTCTCCGCCGCAAGCGAGCGGTGGCGGTGGCCCTGGTGGTGCTCGATCTCTACTTCCTGGCGTTAGGATGGGAGCCACGTACCGACCCCTCGGTCTTCCGGGTGGACCCTCGGGTGTCGTCCCTTTTGTCCGATACCTCGGGCCAGACCCGCTATCACATCCTCTCCAGTAACGGCATCTTTGACACCGACCTTCTTTTTCATCTCGGCCTGCGCATGAACGCAGACAACATTGCAACATTCGTCCGGGTGCCGCCGGAAAAATCGGCCCGCCGGCTGGCGCTCTTATACCCGGCCCTCCTGGAATACAAGGAAGAGAGGCTCGTTCATTACGTGCAACACGAACTACGCAATCCCGACAACCTGGACCGGGACAAGGCGTGGCTTTTAAACCGGATGAACGTGGGCATGATCCTGTCCCGCCATCCGGCCGGCAAGCTTCCCGGCCTGGAGCTAAAGCCCGTATTAAAGGACAACTCATCCAGGAGGCGGAGCTTGTATGCTTATGAAAACCAGAACGCCATGCCGCGGGCGGTGCTCTGGAGCGAGAAGCGCTCCGGCTTTGTCCCGGCAGAGGTTGAGTACCCTTCCCCCAATTCGGTCCGGATAGATATTCCCCGCAAGGCGCCGCCTTCCTTGAGGCGTCTTTATATCTCCGACTCCTACTACCCCGGCTGGCGGGCCTGGCAGGGAGATAAAGAGCTCAAGATAGAGACCGGAAAGCTGGGTTTTCGAAGCTTGCAGCTTGAAGGCACCGGCAGGCAGGTAATCATGAGGTTTGTTCCCGTGTCCTTCCGGGTAGGCCTGTGGACGGGGCTGGCATTCGGAGCGGGAGTACTGGTCTTCCTGGCGGCGTATCTACGAAGGCGCCCCCACAAGGAAAAAATTATCCCCCCTTTACAAGGGGCCCCGTGAGAAAAAAGTCATGCGGAAAAAGTGTATTTATTTTTCTTCATCCCCCTGGCGTTCGAGAAAATCGTCTATGAGTTCCCGGGCCCGTTCTTCCTGCTCGGGCGGGACCAGGAGCACCTGGAGGGTGTATTGGCTCTTGGTCTCGTGGGCGACCTTGCCCTGCAGGGGCTCGCTGGTTACGTCCTGGATCATCTTCACTTCTATCTCGTCGCCCATGAGGTAGCTCATCACCAGGGTCGCCTCCTGCATCTCGCCCCGGAAAACCGGGCGCAGGTCTTTTAACATTTTCTCTTCTCCTCGTTTTGTCCGCTTGAGGATGGTTCAAGCTCTTTAGTTCAAGTTTGCGGAAACAACCGCGTTTGTCAAGGCGTGCGGCCATGTTTGGCGAGAAATCAAGAGCGCCTGTTAACGGGGGGGCACAATCGAGACGCCAAAGCGGCTGGATAGCGGAGGCTTAAAGGAAGGTGAAGCCCGCTTGACAGGAGTGAAGCGTATTGTGTAAGTTAAGAGTGTCTGTGGATGGGTCTTCACTGGCGGGAACGCGGACAGGAGTGACGAGAAACTGAAAGAGGACTTTAAGTCCTCGGTGGACCGTAACAAGGAGGAATGACAATGTATAAATATCATAAGTATATCATCGGCGCCGTGGTGGGTGTGGTAGCTCTTCTTATTATTATGCGTTTTGTTTCCTGCTGAATCCACAACGATGGGGAAGGGTGCGGCCGGGACATGAGCGGCTCAAAGCAAAGCAAAACCGGGGTCCGTCAAAAAGCGCGATACGCCGTTTATGTATTTCTTGCGTTTCTTGTCGCGCTCGCTCTGGTGGTCTTATCGCCATCCATCTCCCCTGTAATAAAAAGCCTTGTCGCCTGGCAGCAAGTGCAGGAGCAGACCCTGGAGGTGTTGCATCAAGAGCAACTGAGTTTTCTGGTCACCGACCGCATAGTGACCCAGACCATTGTGGAATCGGAAGAGAACAACCTTTTTCTGGGGAAGCGGCACGGCTATATGATAGCCAAGGTCTCACTATACTACGGCGTGGATTTGGGGAAGGTGTCCAGGGAAGACATCAGCCGGGAGGGGACGCAGATATTCATCTCCATTCCCGACCCGGAAGAGCTGACTTTTTCGGTGGACCTCGAGTCCATGCGCTATCTCACCCAAAGGTCGGGACTTCAGGTCCTGGCGGACTGGGCAACGGACCGGAACCAAAAAGCCGAACTGCGCTCGCAGTTCAAGGGAGCAACCTATCATTTCCTGCGCCAAGAGGAGCTTTTGCCGAAACGCGAAGACATTGTCAGCCGACTTAACCACTCCAGCGGTATCTTTAAAGAGACCGTAGGCCTGGAAGTGGTCTTCCGATGAGAAAACTACAAATCCCGCAGAATTTACCAAGGATGGCACTTATTTATCTAAAATAAGCCTTCAAGACAAAACGATAATAAAAGAAGAAAACTTTCAGCAACTTTACTAAAGAAAAGGTTTGCTCCTGCGTTTATTCTTTGCCGGCCGGCTTGAATTTAGTATCATGAGCTTAAGCGCCTTTAAGTAGGTTGTGGCCACTTGAATGTCATCGAGGGTTTTTCAGGAGGTGTTAGATGGCAGATACCATGCGCGGAGTAACTCTTTTCGCGGACTGGAAGCCGCGGCCCGGCTTTACGCTCGGCCCCAAGGACGTGGACAAAAAACAGACTTACCTGGGCAGCCAGGTCTGGAAAGACCCTCGGGTGTCCATTGAAGACCATCCGGTGCCAAAGGTTTCGGACGAAGAGATATTGATCGAGACGCGGGCGGTGGGGATATGCGGGTCTGACGTCCACATGGCCCAGCCGGACGACGACGGCTATATCTGGTATCCCGGCCTGACCGGCTTTCCCGTGATCCTGGGCCACGAGATCGGCGGAGTGGTGGCAGAGGCGGGCAAGAACGCCTGGAACAAGCGCACGGGCGAGCGCTTCCGGGAAGGCGAGCCGGTCTGCGTGGAGGAGATGGTCTGGTGCGGGGCGTGCCGTCCCTGCGCGGACGGTTACCCGAACCACTGCGAGCGGCTCGACGAGCTCGGATTCAACGTAAACGGCGGGTTCGCGAGATACGTTGCCGTGCCCGCCCGGCTGGCCTGGTCCCTGCAAGAGCTGAAACATGCGTATCAGGAAGACGACCTTTTCCTGGCCGGAAGCCTGGTCGAGCCGACCTCGGTGGCTTACACCGCGGTCATCGAACGGGGCGGCGGCATCCGGCCGGGCGACAACGTGGTGATCTGCGGCGGCGGTCCCATCGGCGTTGCCGCGTGCGCCATCCTGAAGCGGGAAGGCGCGGCCCGGGTGGTCCTCTCCGAGCCGGAGCCCGCGCGGGCGGACATGGGCAGGAAGCTGGGCGCCGACCATGTTATTGACCCCACGAAAGACGACTTCGGGGACGCGGTGCTCGAGCTGACCCGCGGCATGGGGGCCGATTTATTCCTCGAGGCCACCGGCCTTCCCGACCTGGTGTATCCCGGCATTGAAAAGGTGATCTGGAACGGCAGGACGTTGAACTCGACCGTGGTGGTGGTGGCGCGGGCGGACAAGAAGATGCCGGTAACCGGCGAGGTGCTCCAGGTCCGGCGGGCGCAGATAGTGGGCAGCCAGGGCCACTCCGGGCACGGCACCTTTCCCCGCGTCATAAGCTCCATGGCCGCGGGAATGGACATGACCCCCATGATCACGTCCAAGATCAAGCTGGACCAGGTACCGGATGCGCTCGCTAAGCTGCGCGACGACCGGCAGGAATGCA
The DNA here is from genome assembly GCA_046484135.1 of bacterium. Taxonomy (GTDB): domain Bacteria; phylum RBG-13-61-14; class RBG-13-61-14; order RBG-13-61-14; family DATKZS01; genus CAYQTK01. The sequence continues at coordinate 8,368 of JAWOBU010000231.1, read as the reverse complement.
AGATAACGGTTACCGACTTGAGCTGAGCTCTTGCAAGGAGAGGAAAAAGCAATGAGTTTGCCCGATACCATGCAGGCGGTGGTGTTCGTTGCCCCCGGTAAATGGGAGCTCCGGGAGGTCCCGGCGCCGAAAATCAGGGCCCCCGGCCAGGTGCTTGTCGAGATCGAGGCCGCCGGCATCTGCGGCACTGACGTGCACATCCTGCACGACCCGCCGGGGCATCCCGGCACAGTGGGCACCATACTGGGCCACGAGTTCACCGGCAAGGTGGTAGAGGCCGGAGAAGACGTAACCCACATCTCGCCGGGCAACCGGGTGGCCGCGGACCCCAATATCACCTGCGGCTGCTGCGCTTTCTGCCAGGACGGCTTCCACAACATGTGCGAGAACATGACCACCCTGGGCATTTTTATTAACGGAGGCTTTGCAAAGTATACGGTCGCGCCCGCCCGGCAGTTGTATGTTTTGCCTCCGGAGCTTGCGCCGGACAAAGCGGCGTTTACCGAGCCGCTGGCGTGCGTGCTGAACGGGGTGCGAAGGCTGGAGCCTGCATTCGGGGAAAGCGGGCTGGTACTGGGAGGAGGTCCGATCGGGCTTTTATTCGCGCTTTGCTTAAAAGCGAGCGGTCTCGCCGCGGTGGGCGTAAGCGAGCCGAACCCGGCCAGGAGGAAGTTTGCGGAAAAGCTGGGGGCGGCAGGATTGGACCCGGCTTCGGCGGACTTTGATTCGAGGTTTAAAGAAAACCTGGGAGACTACGCGGACATGGTGATTGACGCAGTGGGGTCGCTGTTTTCCGAGGCTGTCTCCCGCGCCCGGCCCGGCGGCCGCGTTCTGCTTTTCGGTCAGAACACCAAAGCGGTTTGCGCGGACTTCTGCCAGAACGACATCACACGGAAGGAGCTTACGGTGCTGGGCTCTTACATCGCCCGCCACACCTTTCCCCAGGCGGTGAGACTCCTGGCGCAGGGAGTGATAGACCCGGAGCCGCTCATCAGCATGCGGCTTCCGCTTTCGAGCTTTGGCGAAGGGCTTGCCGCCATGCAGAGCGGCGATGCCGTAAAGGTCATATTAAAGCCATAGAGCATGGACGATACTTTGAGGAGGACATGATGAGTGAGAGCTGCCCGCCGGGCTATCTTCCCAGTAGTCAGCCGGACCTTTTTTTCGAGGACAACGAAGTCGGCCGGATGAAGAAAGCGGTGTTTGAAGCGAGCGAGGAGGAGATAGACTCGATCCTTGCCGAGTACGGCATTCCCTCGCCGGTGGAGTGGGCCAGGCCGGGCTCGTACATCCAGACCACCATCCGACACCGGGTGGAGTCGAACCGCAAGAAGAACGACGTGGTGCTGGTGCCGGTGGGATGCACCGAGCTTCACGGACAACATACCGTAAGCGCCATGGACACCCTTTTCGTGAGCGCCATTTGCGAAGGGGTCCGGCGCTATACCGCCAAAAGGGGAGCGCCGGTAAACCTGGCCCTGCCGCCCTTGAACTACGGCGCCCATCCTTACCACCATGCGGGCATGCCCGGCACGGTGATGGTGCGCGAGAGCGTGGTGCGCGAGCTCATGATAGACGTGATGCTGGGTCTCTGGAACGACGGGTTCCGAAAGATCGTGATCGTGAACAACCACGGTCACCTGTGGGTGCTGGAGTCTGCTCTCCAGGAATTCATGAAACGGTACCAGCTTCCGGGGCTCTTCCGGGTCATAGACTGGCACCGGGCGGTGCGGGAGTTCTTCCGGACCACTGACCGGGGCGGGTGCTGGGACACCGACTTCGTGCACGCGGACGAGTCCGAGACCTCGCTCGGGCTGCTGCTTTTTCCGGAGATGGTGGACATGAACGCGGCAGTGGACACCGAGGGCAAGAGCTACCTTCCGGAGGGCCACTTTGACAAGTCGGTGGACCCGTTCGGCCGTCCCAGCCGGTGGTCGGAAGGGGAGGGACATTTCGCGATCGAGATGTCGGCGACCCCCGAAGGAGTGGTCGGCAAGTCGAAAAAGGGAGACCCGAAAAAAGCCAAGCGGCCGGTAGCAGCCATACTCCGCTACCTGACGCTTTTTCAGGACCAGGTGCTGGCGGCTTTTCCGCCGGGCACGGTCCCGCCGGTGGAAGAGGTTACCCTTCGTTCGGAAAAGGAGATGGAGCCGTTTCTTAAAGAGCCGCTTTCCAAAGGCTGGAAGTCGGTGTACGCCCTTCCCAGGATCGGCCAGGACACCCTGACCTGAGGTTTGACATGTCCCTTCCTTTAAGCTTTGCCGTGTCAGTGGAACAGACCGCTTTCGAGGCGGTAGGGAAAGCCGGGCCGTTGGAAGAGCATTTCGGCAGACTGGCCGAGATCGGTTATGACGGGATCGAGCTTGCCGTGCGCAATCCGGGGCGGGTGGACCGGGACAAGGTCCTTTCCTTGAAGGAGAGGACCGGCCTTTCCGTGTCCGCGCTGGGCACCGGCCAGGCATACGGCGACGAGGGTTTGAGCCTTACCGACCCGGAAGAACAGGTCAGGAAGGCTACCCGGGACCGGTTGCGGGACCACATTGATCTTGCTTATTGCTTGGGCATCCAGGTGGTAATAGTAGGTCTCATCCGGGGGAATTCCACTCCGGGCATGGGCCGTAAAAGGTGCATGGAGCTGGTGTCCGCGGCTCTGCAGGAGCTGGGGCCGGTCGCTTTTGAGCATGGCGTTTGGCTGGTTGTTGAGCCCATCAACCGGTACGAGACGGACCTGGTAGCCACGCTGGAGGAGGCGGGGCGGCTTATCGAGGAGTCCGGCTCTCAGGGACTCGGTCTTTTACCGGACACCTTTCACATGAACATCGAGGAGGCCGACCCTTTGGGTGCGCTTTCCAAGTTTGGGGGGAAGGCCCGGCACTTCCATGTTGCCGACTCGAACCGATGGGCGCCGGGGCACGGTCACCTGGATTTCGCGGCCCATCTAAACAGCCTGGTGGAAGGAGGATACGGGGGGTGGGTGTCGGTGGAGTGCCTTCCCCGGCCGGAGGACGCCGCTTTCAGTGCTTTCCATGCCTTGAGCAAGGTCCCGGCGCTCGGCAGGCATCCTTGATTTTTTGCCGGCTCTTGCAGATGATGGCGAGCACCCGCTCGCTTCACCCTCAAATGGTATCTGCTCCCCTGTCAATTAATCGTACTTTTATCAAGAAGCCCTCTCCGGGTTTAACCGGGCGTGCGAGCGTGATGAGACCTGGTTTGAAGGTGTAGACACCCGGGCCTCCGTGGACGGATGGACAGGGCCGGGAGGTCCTCTTCAGTATCGCAGGATGGCACCGGCGGGGGAGTTTTCCGGCATTTTTTCCGTTTTTTCCGCGTAGACGGCCCCTCCGTTGGTCAGGGTATAGACAGCCGCCAGGTCTATAAGGTCGGAATCTCCCGGCATCCTGTTTTCATGGACCTCGATTTCCAGGGTATCGGGCTGATAATCTCCCCATACCTGGGCGGTGTGGTCCACGAACAGTGTCCTGATGCGGGCTTCGAAGGCCGCTTTTACTATATCTTCCGTGCTTGCCGCGGTCTGTCCGGTGCCGTTAAGCTCGTGATAGCGGTTTTCTTCCCGTTGCCGGTCTGCGTTAAAGGCGGGCTCTACTATTTCCCACGCCCGGTCCTTGAGTTCCTGGTCTGTGATCACTTCCGGGTTTTTATTAATGGTTTCTTTTACCAGGTTCGGGTAGGTGTTGGCTTTTTTATAAAGGTCGGTCTCTTCTTCGTTCAGGCACACCACCAGGGGAGCTTGCCGGTCTTGCAGGGTATTTTTAACTCCTTTGTCTATTTCTTTAAAGTAGCGGTGGATTTTGTCGTTTCCGTCATCCGGGTCTTCTCCGTGTCCTGGGTGGGGAGCTCTTCTTCCGGAGGAAGCCCGGACCGCCTTGGTATGGAACTCCAGGAGTCCGGGTTTTATTTCTTCTCCCAGTGCTTCTTCCATGTTGCGGGGCATTTGGGCCGGGTCCATTTGTTTGCAGTTAAAGCGGGTGCATTGCAGTAGCCGCACCTGTTTTTTTCCGGGACAGAGCACATAGAACACTCCGTTGGACGTGAAAAGCGGCAGCAGGTGTTTTATATGAAACCGGTCGTTGACCACTGCGGTGTCATGGAAGGCCATGGGCACGCGATAGGTTGTAAAGCGGCCGGGAGAGATGAACACTGCGAGCCCTCCGGCCTGGTACTGCCAGAACAGGTCGTTCTCGAGCAGGTGTCTGGCGGGACGGAGCACGTCCTCCAGCCGGTGCAGCTTGTAGCCGTAGCTTGCAAGCCGGCTTTCAGCTTCCCGCAGCATGTTCTTGAAGCGGATGTGGTTTTCCCTGGTCTTGGGACCTTTGGTCTCCTGGGTCGAGTAAATGGAAATGCACGGATCGTCCCTTTCTTCCATCAGTCTTTTCAACTCTTCCCTGCTTATAAGGTCCATTTACAGCGCCACCTCCTTTGGAAGACGGATTGGGTTTTGTTATGTCCCCAAACCGCGCTTTTTTTCATCTCAAGGTGATCTCCATTCCGTCGCGGGCCAATTCCGCCTTTACGCCTCTTTCCTCTGCCATCTGTTTTAACCTGGTCCGGGCCAGGGTTTCGTTTCCGTTTACGATGTCAGTGCCGCAATGGGTAAAAACTGCGCGGGAGACCCCTTCTTTTTGGCACCAGGTAAGCTGGGTCTGGACGGGCGCATGCCCGACCAGGTTATCGCCGCTTTTCCGCACCATGGATTTCTGCAGGGTTGCGCCGTCCCCCACGTAAAGCCTGATGCCGGAGAAGGCCTTTTTCCGGTCTTTTACGTACACCACGTCCGGCGCATAGAAGATGCTCATCCTGCCGGCGGTGATCTTATATCCTACCGCGGGCGCTCTTTTGGAGTGCTCCATGGGGAAGGCCTGGAAGGTCATGCTCTGTAACTTGAGCGGCTGTGCCGGTTTTACGGTTTTCTTCTCCCGGATGTCGTAATCGTGGATGGACTCCCACGTTTCGGCAGTGGCGTAGACGGGGCAGGGCGCTCCCCTGGCCAAGCCGCCGGCGTGGTCGGGATGAGCATGGGTTACAAGCAGGACCCGGGGGTTCATCTCTTCCAGCCGGTCCAGCCAGTCTTCCCCGCAGTCAATGGTTACGGACCGGTCCTTGTAGCTTACCCGGCAGGAGCTGTGCAGCCGGTGGTTCCGGTTCCAGCTCTGGATGTATCCGCGGGTGCCCAGGAATTTCAGCTTCATTCTGTTCGGGTCTTCATGTTCTTCTGCCGGTTTTTTATAGCGGGACTTGACCCGCTTAATCAACTTATGAGACGGCATTAACTCGACTTGTACTCCTCTTATATCGTAAGCCGCAAATGATCACGTTTTTAAGCTTTTTGATTGAAACAGCGCTTACTCGTTTATCGCTCATAGGTCCCGATTAACTCGCCTTCGTCCAGGATGTGCCCTTCGATGGCCTTTAACAGGTCGTGCTTGGTGGCGCCCGGCTCGAGGTCCAGCTTGGTGTCCAGGGCGTAGAGTTTGAAATGATAGTGATGCACCCCGTGGCCGGGCGGAGGCATGGGCCCCATGTACTTGTTTTTGCCGGCGGTATTTTGCCCTTCCACTCCCCCGCCGTTGCTTCCTTCCGGCAGGGAGTTCTGGGAGGCCGGGATTTTGTAGAGCACCCAGTGGACGAACGGCTCTGCCATGGGCGCATCCGGGTCGTCACATATCAGGGCGTACTCCTTGGTCTCGGGGGGGCCCCCGTTCCAGGTCAGCGGTGGCGACAGGTCTCCGCCTTCGCCGGAATGCTTTTTCGGTATCGGTTCATTATGGCTGAAAGAAGTGCTTCTCAAGTTAATCATGATCTCCTCCTTTTTCGGCAACGGACTTTGTTTTCACTGTTCAACCTAATCATGCCCGCCGGTTCTGTAAAGGGCGTTTTGCTGCGGCTTTTTTTCTTATTAAGACAGGGAAAACGAGCCGGACCCGGGAAAGCTCTTCCCGGACCCGGCTTTATGGGTTTCCGATATTGATGCCTCTGCCGCCTCAGCCGGCTATTTCCACCAGCTCCACGCTGAAATGCAGTGTTTCTCCGGCCAGGGGGTGGTTGGCATCCAGGGTCACGGCTTCCTCTCCCACCTCCTTGACCTCCACCAGCACGGTCTCCTCGTTGGAGGTCTGGATCTGGAGCTTCTCACCCACCGCGGGAGAGATGTGCTCGGGGAACTCGGTCTTGTCCACGTCCACTACCAACTCCTCCCGGCGGGGACCGTACGCCCCGTCCGGGGAGATGGTAACGTCCTTGGACTCTCCCTGTTCCATGCCGACCACCGCTTTTTCCAGATCAGGGAGTATCTCCCCGCTTCCGATGGTGAACTCCAACGGGTCCTGGCCGTGGGAATCTGCGAAAACCTCGCCGTTCTCCAGGCTTCCCTTGAAATGGATTTTTACCTTGTTACCTTCCTGCGCGTTAGACATGTTTCCCTCCAAAATTGAATTAGCCGGTTAAACCGTTATACTGCGCGACGCGCTTTCCGTCCGGTTTCCCTTGTTTCGTGGTTCGTCTTTTTTCCATGATAACCGTATATCTTATAGGGGCGGCGCAACTCTTTCCGGCTTACGCTCCTCCCTCATCATTTTCTTCACTTTTTCCCCTCGACCAGTTTTTTAAGCTCCAGCGCGTTTTGGGCGGCATACCCGTTCTCGTCATTATCAAAGTAGCAATACACGTCCTTTCCCTTGTTTCGCCACTCCTTGATCCGGTCCGCCCACCGGGACAAGACCTTCTTGGAATAGCTCCCTTCATAAGGTCCCTCCGGGCCGTGCAGCCGGATGTAAACGAAGTCCGAGGTTACCTGTAAGGGAGAGACGTGTCCGTCCAGTTCGTAGATACAAAAGGCAGCGTTATGGTCCCGGAGAAGTTTGTAGGTGGTCTCGTTGTACCATGACCGGTCCCGGAACTCAAACGCGAGCCTGAAATGCTCGGGCATGTTTTCCAGGAACTCCTCCAGTCTCTCCCGGTTGAAGCCCCATTTGGGAGGGAGCTGAAAAAGCACCGGTCCCAGCTTCCCCCCCAGCGCGCCGATCCGGTCGAAAAGCTTGTCCGTAGACTGCTGCGGGTCTTTTAACTTCTTCATGTGGGTCGTATACCGGCTCCCTTTTACCGCGAAGACAAACCCTTCCGGCACCGCGTCCCTCCAGCCCGCCAGGGTCTTTTCGGAAGGAAGCTGATAAAAGGAGTTGTTGATCTCCGCGCTGTCAAAGCACTGCCTATAATAATCCAGGAACCTCTTCTTGGGGATATCCTCAGGGTAGAAGGTACCTCCCCAATGGTCGTAATGCCACCCCGAAGTTCCGATACGGGCTTTCCCTTTTTTGGCCATCCTGAATGTCCGCTTCCTGCCCTTCTTGTTTTCACCTGCTCAGCCACGGCAACCTTTCAGCAAGAGCCTGCTCCTGCAAGAGGCCTATAAGATTTACTTTTTCTTTTTCCGCTCTTCGATCTCGAGCGGCTCCACGTTGGTAAGCTCGGCCAGGGCATTGTCCACCTTTTTCTTGAACTCCTCCACCAGCCCTTCCAGCTCTTCCGCCATCTGCCGGAAGGACTCGTCGCCGCGCTCCAGGCACTCCTCGAACCGCTGCCGGGCCGCGTCCTTTTTGGCGGACAACTCCGAGAGCCTGGTCTCGTACAGGTCCACCGGAGAGTTCTCCTCCCGGGCCTTGTCCGCCTTGGCCCGCAGTATGTCCATCCGGGCCTCCCATTCCGCAAGGTCCTGTTCGATCCGCTTTTTAAACTCCTCCACGTCCATTTTTCCTGCCGGTCCTTACCCGTCCGCTTTCTCCAGCGGCAGAAGACAGCCGGAGTTCCTCATTGCTTTCCACGGCTTCCGCGGCCGGCGTTTCTCCAGCATACCGGATACCGCCTTTGCCACTTCATTGTCACTGTCGCCTTCCATCTCCCGCTCCACTGCAGACACCAGGTCATATAGAGTGGTCTGCACTACTATACTGCCTTTCTCTTCCGCAGCCGACCTGTTGATTGGTTTCGGTTTCATATCCATCATCTCCTTTGCATGCTCTCGTCCTTTTGAAGTCGTTGAACCAAGGTGTTTATTACCGCCGGTATCGCAGTAAGGCCATCCTCTTTATAACCCAGGTACCGAGGTCGGAGACGATGGGCAACCGATAAGGTCTCCCGGTTCCCCTCCTCCAGTACCAGCATGATCCTCATACTCTTGAGAAGCCTCTGGATGCTCAGAAGTTCCTGAAGATCATCCCGGCCGGAAACCAAAAAAACAGCTATGGCCGGCTCCTCCACCGGACGGCGTAGTCGCCCGCAAAGACCTTCCAGACCCTCGTAAACCTCCAGGCTCAATTCTTCAACCTCTTTCTCCAGGGCCGATTTGATCTGTCGC
>JAWOBU010000035.1:0-7763 GCA_046484135.1 bacterium | reverse complement strand
AGTAAGAAAGGCCCGGCAAAGATGATGAAAGAGGGTTTTCAAAGCTGAGCGGGCGTGCCTGCTGAGCTGCCCGCTTGGAGGGCGGACCCATAAGCCGCGACCAAAGCCTCTTCTATAAGTTTATGGCTGTTTAATTGCCTTAGAAGGCCATGTTCATCTGGTGCATCATGCCGGACTCCTCCGGGCTCCAGCCCCATTCAAAGGTTATGATCACCTTGGGAGGCACGTGGATACGGAAGCTGAACCCGTAACCGTTGTGCCAGGTCTGGTCCTCCCAGTTCTCCTTTACCAGGAGATCATCCATCACCATGCCGATGTCATAGAACAAGGCCACGTCGTGGAAACGCCACCATCTCCAGCGGTACTCGACCGAACCCATGACCGCGTCATTGTCCCGGAACCTTTTGGAGGAGTACCCTTTGATGGTGCTGGAGCTGCCCAGGTAGGGAAGCTCGTAAAAAGGCACGTCCAGAATTTCCCTGCCGTGCCACTCGATCTCGTTGGCAAAGGTGCGGACAAACCTCACCCGGCCGGCAAGAGTCCGGTTTTTGCTCATGCCGAAGAACTTGTTTACGAGCGACCAGCGGGGGTTCACGTTCTCGTCCAGGTAAGGTATGGGGTTCAGCCAGTCGGGATGATAGTATCCCCTGAGGTCCACCGTTACGGTGGCGTAATCGTAGTCCGCGCCCATGGCCGAGGTCACCACGTCAGCCTTGATCTCCTGGTAGTTGCCGAACTTGGGCAGCTTCTCCGCGCTTCGCATGTCCCGGTAAAGGGCCACTTCAAATCCCGAGAGGTTCCCGCCTTCCATGCCGTACACCGGCGGTCCCCACCTCTCGCCCGTAAGCTCATCATCCATGCCGAAGTGCTCTTCAATGGAAGGCGTGCCTCCCCCGCTCCGGGGCTGGATGCCGCTGTCCAGCTCGACGTCCCGATATCCCACCCGGAAGTCAGCGCCGTAAATGTAAGCGAAATACTTCCGGAACTTGACCTCGGCCTGGGTCTCCCTCCACCAGTAAAGGGCCCGGTCGTCCTTGTCGGAATCGTTTCCGATCCCGTAATAAGGCTCGGCAGGAAAGGACCCGTACTTTGCGGACACGCGGAAGGACTCCACCCCCTTCACGAACCTTAAGTCGCTGAAGCTCACGTCGTAGGAAGCATAGCCCCGGTCCGTCCACAGGGCCAGGAACCCGAAGGAAGTGCCCGTGCCCATAAAGTCAATGTCCGAGTAGCTTATGCCCGGCCCGCTTCCCAAGAGGTTGGGATCAATAATAAAACTGGGCGCCAAAAACTTGGTGGTCTCAAAGGCCTTCTCCTCCTCCGCGTAAATGGAGCGCGGCCGCTCTTCCCGGTCGTCCTTTACTTGCGGAGCGTCCGGCACCACCGCCCGTAACCGGTGCGAGTTCACCTTTACCTTTAAAGGTGATTTATAAAGGGGAACGAACTCGTCCTCCGCGCCTTTCTCATAAACCCCCGGACGGCCGTAAACAGCAAAACGAACCGGGAAATACTTAAACCCCGCCTTCTGGAGGTTCCGGATGTAATAACCGAACTTGCCGATCATGCCCGGGACCTCTTCCGGAGGGTCCCCCCGGTCGTCGTTGTCGGAGTAGTAAAGGTCTTTGTGAAGTTCGGTCCATCGGTCCAGGCCCAGATGCACCATGATCGAGCCCGCTTTTTCACCGCTTACGCAGGCCCATTCCGTGGGACCGTAGTCCATCTTCAGCTCCGAGGTGCTGGTATGACCGTCAACCTTCTGGCCGCGAAGGTTGTTCTCGCTGTAGAACTTCATGCCCCGGCCCTGGTCATTAAGGTCCACCGCCGTGATCAAGTGGCTCCGGTGCAGGGTCTTGCCCCAGTTGGCGGCAGCGGTAACACGCATGTCGTACTCGATGTGCTCGGGATAAAAATAAACGTGGTTATAGCTCCGCTTCTGGGCATGCGACCACGTCTCCAGCACCGTCTTGTACTCCTTGATAACCCGGATCGGGCCCGCGCGCACGCCCCTGCAGAAATGTTCGAAATCGTTGTCCGTAAGAGGATACCCGGCCACACCCATAAGCACCTGGACCTTGATACCAAGCTTGAACCGGTCCACCACCTGCCTCTTGAGCTCGCCGTCCGGACCACGGACCTGGAAGCTCGTGAAATTCACCGGGTTCCCGGAAGGGTACTCGACACGGTAACCGTCAGCCTCGATTACGGTAGCGCCTTTCTCGTACTCCAGGTTGTTCACGTTGACACGGCTCTCCTCATGAGACGGCGCCGGCTCATCAAAGGCGCAGGCGTAAAGGTACCGCCTCTCTCCGTTCAGAGGATCGGATATCTCTATCTCTTCACATGCCGAGGAACCGGCCGGAGCTCTCCTATCCGGCGCCTTTCCCCCGGCCGATTTGGCCATGAACACGAACTCGTCGTCTTTGTCGAAATCGGGGTTCGGGTCTTCGGTGTGGACTCCCCTGTCAAAGGCATAAGTAAACACCTTGGTCCTGCTCACTATGCTCGGATATGCCGTGACCTCCATGCGCTCGTCAACCTGGTAAAGAACAGGCTCAAAGCTTCCCCCCCGGTAGGCAAAGGCACGCAAGCTTCCCGGCGACACGCCCTGCAGGGCCTCGAGCTGATCGCCCGACACGATCACCGGGTCTATCCGCCGCGGCGGGGCCTGCGCCTCGGCAACGGACGACTGAAGCAGAAATGCGGCAAGGACACAAAGAAAAAACGGGCTTATAAGTCTGAAACGTGACACAATTCCTCCCCCTTCATAAAAAGCCGTCAACTCACCTCTGAGTTGAAGCCTCATTCTAAACATAAAGCGCCAGGCTTTTCAACCTTAAATTCGCACGCGCCATTTCTCTCGCGCCAAAGGGGAGATGGAACACAGCCCGGCGCGAAAAATCCCGCACACCAACCATAAACTTGAGGCTCTTCCGGTTTAATGGTACCTACGATGAAAACAGGCTCTTTGATGCAAAAAACCTTTTGTTCATCAGATGGTTATGGGACGTCGCGAAGATGCGTTTATCGCCTTCGGGCTTCCAGCGGGGAAAGGGAAAAGGCCGGAACAGGTCGGCCCTCCCCGCTGTATAGCCACCAGCCAGGCGCTCGGGTCGCACGCCTGCGTTGCCCTATCCTCCAGGCTGGCACTAATACCATAGCCGCTGAGCATGAGGGAATCAAGCTCCCCGCTGGCAGCCAACAAAGCGATAAACGCATGATTTTGTTCAGGTACCAATAAACCGGATGAACCAAACTTGATTGGAAAAAAATGACCCCCGCCTTCCCCGCCTTCCGGGCAATAAAAAGGCCCCGCCTGCAAATACATTTGCAGACGGGGCCGGGCCGTTCACTGTTTAAAGATTAGTAGCGACGGCCGCCGCCACCGCCGCCGCCACCGCGGTTGTCGGTGCGGGGCTTGGCCTTGTTGACGTTCATTCTACGGCCGCTGAGTTCCGTGTCGTTAAGTCCCTCGATGGCCTGCATGGCCTTGGAATCGTCGCTCATCTCGACAAAGCCGAATCCCTTGGACTGGCCACTGTACTTGTCCTTGATGATGTTTACCGAAGAGACCTCGCCGTACTCCTCGAAAGATTGGCGCAATTGGTCCTCGTTTACGTCATAAGACAGGTTTCCTACATAGATGTTCATTCCGTTCTCCTTTTAGTTCCCGAACACTCGAAAGGAAAGACATTCATGAATTCCGCCAATAATTCTGCTTCCTGGAAATGTTCGAATGGTTATTGACTTTAAGTCGGGCAGTTCGATCAAGAGGCGAGTTTGTCGAAAAAAATACCGTAATCGAGTCATTTAGTTATTACTATACTAGACTACTTCAAGGCAGAATGCAAGGGGCCGGTGAAAAAAAAATTTCAAATTCTCACCCCAAGAGCAAGCGGCCTGCCTGTGCGTGTCCGCACGCAGACAGGGACTCCCGCGGTCCCAGGGACCGCCAGGCGGAAGCCCGGCTCTTGAAAATCGCGGGTGCCCCATGCGGTTTTGGCCGCAAAACTGCATGGGTGGCGAAAGCCACAGGCTGAGCAATTGATGCATCGGTACCCCGGATAGCTCGACTATCCGGGTGCCCTTGGCACGGGATGGTTTGAATTGTGTATGATGTCCCCGGAACTCGTCTCGGCCGCAGACAAGAGCGGGCGGGACGCCCGCGATCCCAGGGCCTCCGGCGTCCCTTCAGGACGCGAAAAACACCCGCATCCTTTTACCAGGGGTTAAACCTGAGTTTTCTATGAGTCCATAATGTGCTTTTCCAACCCTGCAGAAATGCTGGATTTCTTTTCAATAAAACTGCGGTGTTAATAAAATAAGGCTTAAAAACCCTTCATTGGTGGAGTATACTACATATAGTAGTGTTAAAAAGGAGGGGCCAATGGCCGAACATATCTATCCCAAGGTGATCAACGGAAAGACCTACTACTACCTGCAAAAAACTTACCGCGAAAAGATCGAGGGCTCCGGCTCCGGCAAAACCAAAGGCTCCGGCAAAAGCAGGGTGCGGACCAAATCAATTTATCTCGGGACGGCGCAGTCAATCATGGAAAGGCTTAACCGGGCGAAAGAGCCGGTGGAGGCCCGTCATCGCGAGTTCGGGTTGTTTGCGGCGGCGCTTCCCAGGTTAAGGATGCCGATTCCGTTCAGGCCGAGCAAGATCAGAAACAAAAGCAGGTCGAAGTTGGCGATGGACCTGCGGTCTATCTGGATAAGAGGCATCTCCTAAATGCTACCATGACCGCTCCCAGTATCAAGAAAGCCGGAGCTGGGAACCGCCTTAAGTAGTGCCTGTTTTGAAACGAAGGTCTTGCTGACTTTTGCGGCGCTACTCTGGACTGCTGTTGCTTGCTGCCGCCTTGTCCGCCGGGAAGATTGCTTCCTTCACGGAAAATCGCTTCACAACAGGCTCCACAGCTTAGAAGCCACCATTTTGAGGTTCCGGTAAGCCGCGCGCACTCCCAAAGAAGCAGTGCCGGCCATCTGCTTTTGACGAGCAAGACATGGAATAAAATTTGTTTCAATGATCTGAGCAGGCACCTCCGGCACCCCTGCCCACTACTTTCTCGTAAAGTTACTCCACCACCTTCAGCAAGGGCTCTTTCAAGTCGTCTTCCTCACGAACTTTTTCAGGTTTGTTTCCCTGGAAACTTACAGTGTATCCTTCTTTACGCATGATATCGGCGAGCATAATGGCCACCAGGGACTGTTTGGCCTGCTCCGAGAACGGGAGTCCGTCTAATTCGGCATAAAGAGCTTCCACCAGGTCTCCCACGGTGTGACGGGTTTTTTGATCCTGATTTCCGCGATTCAAAATTCTTCCCTCCTTTTCGAGCAATGGTTACAAAGCTCCATTGATTATTTCAAGACAAAATGTTTGACTCTCGGGGAGTCATAGGGCTTGATCTTTTTTTCTTCCGAACGGAGAGCCAAGGCGTGAGGTTTTTTCCAGTCCGTCCCGTTCTCGGGCGGCTTCTCCGCCTGGATCGGAGCTCGGTCCTGGTAATTCGTAAATGCCGCTTCGATTTGACTGACCAGGAGAGACGCCGAAAACGGCTTCTCTAAAAACGAGTATCCGCCCCGCTCGATGACTGCTTGACTGATGGTCACAGGGTCATCGCCGGAAATTACGATGATCGGCAGGTCGGGCCGGTGTTGCTTGAACTCGCTCAACAAGTCCAGGCCATTACCGTCGGGAAGACTTACGTCCAGCACCGCGGCGTCCGGGCAATAACGGTTATAGATCCGGCGCGCCTCTGCCAGTGAGTGGGCCAACAGATACTCCCATTCGGGCCGAAGCTGGTTTAAATACCGAGTGGCAACCTGGACCAGCTTGTGGTCGTCATCAACAAATAACAACTTTGCGGACATGATTTTCTCTCCTTCCTTTGTTGAGGCCATCTCCTGCCTCGTTTTATCAATTTTTCTATTACCTTGTAATTTCAAAGACAACTCGAGCAGTTTGGAATCAGGGGCTTTGGGAAAATGATGTTTGAGAACATTAAAAATGATTTCGCTCTGACCCTTTCTCATTTTCCTTATCCTCCTTGTTTCGGCATGCGTCTTCTCATCCATCCTGCGATCATTAGCCGTCATTAGCTTCCCTTACCAGGCCGTGGTCCGGCAAAAAACCAGATAATCAGTCCCAGGACCGGGAGAATGAGAATCAGAACGATCCAAAACACCTTTCCGCCGGTGGACGCCGAACTGCCCACAGTCTTTACAATGGCCCAGACATCTGCGATCAAAATGATAAGGCCCAAAAGGCCGCCGATTTCTATACCCATGTGATCATCCTTTCAGTGTTCTATTTGTAGAAGCCAAATTCTTTTGCAGACTTTTTCCAGGCATTCTCAAGGGCCTTATACGAATCAGAGAACCCTTTTTTCGTGTGGTCCCACGTGTCTGCGGAACTGGTTTTCAGGTTTTTGTACCACTCGGCCACCTCACTTCGTTTATTACGCAGGCTCTTCAGCTTGGAATCCGCTTTTTCACGAGCGGCCTTGTCCATTTGGTCCCGCTTATCGTTGATACGTTTTTCCAGTGCATTGATACGCTCATCCATATTATTTAAAGCCGTTTCGGCCCTCTGGAGAGCTTCGTCCCGCTGATCGGCGCTATAGTCCTCAAGCGCCTGAATCAAGTCCTGCTTCTCTTGTTTAACTTCCGATATCTCCTTTTTGTCTTCCGATACAGCCTTTTGTTTTTCCGATGAATCTTTGCAGCCCGTCGGTGTTATTGCGAGCATGACAATTAACATGAGTATGGAACAGTTTATTTTTTTCATTTGCCGCCTCCTGGACATTTCAGTTAAATACTATTTAGAGTTTATTTATGTCGCCGCTCTAAATCACTCTTGTCCAAAACAGATTCTTATTTCACGCAGAGGCGCTAAGCCGCAAAGGCAAGACAAAGAAACTTGCGCCGTTGCGATACTTTATGGAAAGCGTCTTCCGGTGGCGCTTTTCAAGGGACCTCGATTCCGGAAAAGCCCGGCTTCGCCGGACCACTACTTTGGTCTTGTCTTTTCCCTTTAAATTCAAAAGAGATCCCTTTTTCTCTGCGTCTTGGCGCCTCTGCGTGATACAATTGTTTGCCTCTGTCTTATATTTTGGACAGCACTGACTCTAAATCGCTTAAAGTGCCAGGGCGGTTATTTGAATCTGGACCTGGCTGACTTCAGCGCGTTGCCGAGCGAGTTCCACGCATTATCCATGCCTGCTTTGAGGTCCTCCCATGCATCATCGTTGGATTCCTTTAGTTCGGCAAGTTTGCTGTTGGCCGCCTCCTGCATGGACCGCAGTTCCTCGATTTGTTTGTTGTACTCAATTTGTGCATCAGCTTTAGCTTTATCAGCTTTCGCTTTGAGTTCGTCTATCTCTGCGCTCCACTCTTCGAGTTGTGCCTGCAGTTTCTTTTGGTAAGCTTCTTTCATGCTCATTGGTAATCTCCTTCCTTTATTTGGGTTTACACTCCTGTCTAAGACAGGTTTTGTCTTGGTGATCCATGAATAACAAAGTAGCAACCACTTCACTTTATCCTTCTTGTGCCGAGGGAATTTGCTGCCTCTTGCCATTGGTTCCCCGCCGGCGTTGAGCCTTCTCAGCCAGCTTGGCCAGTTCGGCGCCGGAAGCCCGAGGGAAATGATTTTTGAAAACATTTATTATGATCTCGCTTTTTGCATGGCTCATTTTTCTTTCCTTCTTGACTCCGATGGCGGAGTCAGTACCTGATAATCAGTGCCCCGGATCGTACTTTTT
>JAWOBU010000096.1:0-15782 GCA_046484135.1 bacterium | reverse complement strand
CTGGAGCCCGGAGGAGTCCGGCATGATGCACCAGATGAACATGGCCTTCTAAGGCAATTAAACAGCCATAAACTTATAGAAGAGGCTTTGGTCGCGGCTTATGGGTCCGCCCTCCAAGCGGGCAGCTCAGCAGGCACGCCCGCTCAGCTTTGAAAACCCTCTTTCATCATCTTTGCCGGGCCTTTCTTACTTGATTTCTCTGCCTGAAGAAATTATTGTGATATCCTGTTTACTTTGAAGCACAAGGAACCGGCCTGCGAGCCGAAAATAAAAGACGGATAAAGGACATCTCTCCATGAAGACAAAGAGGACAATTTTAGTGCTGGCGATGATGTTGGCTGCCGTTTCCGTGGCCGGCAACTCGGGCAGGTTCCAGCGCTACGATTTCGAGGTCAAGGGAAACGTCACCGATCTCATAACCGAGGACCTGGACGGCGATTCCCTGGTGGACATAATAGCGATCCATACCGACTCTTCCACTGACCCTCCCACTCGTTACCTGAGCGTTTATTACCAGAAGCGAGCCGGCAAGTTCAATAGCTCGCGTGACGTCTTATGGGAGTTTCCTCCCGCGGTGGCCGCGGTAGATGTGGGAGATGTAAGCTCCGATCCGGGCAAAGAGCTTGTCTTCATAACCGAGGAGGGAATTTTTTATGCGCCCCTCCGGTCTGACGGCATCGGCTCCATGCAGAAGATGTTCGATATCCAATCGGTGGTTGCCATCGCCTACCACCAGGAGGTCCCCTACTACAACTTTGTGCGCGATTACACCGGAAACGGCAGGGACGACATGGTGGCATGCGGTTTCTACGACGCAACCGTCTTCCGCCAGAAAGAGGGATACGAGTGGAGCTCCCAAAAGATCAACCTGCGACCTGACATGAGGATCAACTCCTTTGACATGAACGAGATCATGGACAAGAAAAAGGACCCTTTCCTCCGGGTGTCTTACCGGGTGCCCCAGCTTGTTGCCCGCGACTATAACGGAGACGGGTTGGTGGACCTTATAGCCAGCTTCGAGGACGGCTTCCAGATTTACGGAAACAAGGGCGAGACCTATACCAGGGACCCGGTCAAAAAGTACAGCATGGAGCTCATTCCGTACGAGAAAGGAAGCAGGGACCGCCGCCGGGACAATGTAAACATAAACTACACCGACCTGGACGGGGACGGCCGCATGGACGTGCTGGCGAACCACATAAACGGTCAGGTAACCAATCTAAAGTCGAAGACCGCACTCTTCTGGGGCAAAAGCGACAACATCGAGAAGGGGAAGCCGGACATCGAGTTTGAAACCGAGCACCCGGTCATGGGCAGCCCCCTCCCCATGGACGTGAACAAGGACGGCCGCAAGGACCTGCTCTTGCCCACTTTCAACATGAGCGCCTGGTCGGTGGGAAAGGCCATATTCACCGGAGACGTCCACCTGCAATGGGCTTACTTCCTACAGACACCGGAAAGGAGCTTCAACACCAAGCCCGATTATGTCCGTACTACCGGACTCAAGCTCAGCGTAACCAAGTTCCGAATGACCAGCGGCCTGCCCAACATCATCGGCGACTTCAACGGAGACGGATACCCTGACCTCGCCCTCGGCGAAAAAGAAAATCTGTTCAAAGTAACCATCCTGGACAAACAAGGACACCCCACCGAGCTGGTGGAGGAAATCCAGATGCCGGTGTCCATGATAAATCGGGTCGAGGATTTCGATTCCAACGGCAGGTCGGACCTCCTGATTTACTATCCTCAGAAGCCCGAGTACGCAAGTGAGTTCCGCGTCCTGATAAACAAGGGACCGTGGAAGATGCCCGAGTAAAGACAGGTGTACTTACCCCGAGGTTCCGATCAGGATTTAAGTCATAGCTGATCTTCAGAATGCAACACACCACAAGAGCCGAATGTCTCCCCTCCAATCGAGGTTAGGGGTCAGGGCCGCCGCGTCGGGCACGCCCGCCTCGCGCTTTATGATCGCCTCGTCGAACTCCGCGGCTTCAGCGCAACCCCTGTCGCGGTCATGCGTGGAACCGCGGTCGGCGCAGTCTCCCCGGGACTGAGAAGGTCCAAAAAATTGCTTGCCAAGGACGATAAGATAAGTGAGAAAACAGACAAAATGAAGGGAGCTTACAGGGATAATGTATAATGTATAGACCTGACTTCGCTCCTCTCCCTTTGTTGATTTACACATGATGTCATGGTAAGTAGAAGAGTAGAGGAGGGAGTAGGCCCACCTGATCCCCGAAATACGAAATAAAAAGGAAAGGAGAAAAAATGGGAAATCTGGAAAAGAAAAAATGGAAAGACACTTATGGGGTGAAATGGAAAAGTAGAGAAAGAGATCCTAATTTTGGAGTATCTGACTTTAGAGCAACTGAAAGTGAGGAAAAGGGAGGCATAGGTTGGCATAATGCTTTAAAATGCCTTAAATGTGGCGGGATGCAAGCATTACCATATTGCGACAATTGTGGATATCCTGAATACAAAGCAGGATGGACATCGGAAGGGGTTCAAGGAATTTTCTGTTCAGAATGTGAAATTGGATTCACTAGATGGGAGTGCCAAAAATGTGGTACCTATAATCCTGTCCACAAAACAATTCAAGAGGATAGTGGATTTTGCTTTATTGCCACTGCTTCTTTTGGGGCAGAAGATTTTCAAGAACTCATGTTGTTTAGAAAACTTCGTGACGAAGTTTTAGAACCTACGGTTTTAGGGAGATATTTTATAAAAACTTACTATCACTTTTCTCCTCCGATTGCTCAAATTATTGCAAAAAGCTCAAGGAGGCGTTGGGTTGCAAAAAACATTCTATTAAAATCCATTCTATCCATAATTTTAAGGCTCAAATTAATCGAGGGTGACACCTATTGACTTATGCATAGTTGATGATAGAAATATTCATACATATGGAAGAAGGTAAAGGGGACTATACATTATATCAGTTACCGGCTACCCCCCCCTCCCCCCATAGCTCGCCTGTGTGGGCGGCCCTTGATGGTGGTAGCGAGCGTGGTGGCGGGAGCGAGCTCCGGCTCGCGATCTTTCGAGACCTGCCTGCCTGTGCGTGTCTGCACGCAGACAGGGAGTTCTCTCCCACCAATCGAAACCATGAGGTCTCTCCCGCCATCGAGCCCCAGCGCTCTACACCGGTTCATGATCGGACGTTTTACCGGAGGCTCTTGATAAAGTACTAAAACGCCGGGCCTACCGTGTGGATGGATATCACGTCCTGGAGGTTCATCTCCGCCTTGGTCTGGTCCCCGTCCGCGACCCTTTTTAAAAGCTCGAACAGCTCCTTGCCGGCCTGGTTAATGCCGATCCCTTCCAGGACCCGGCCTCCGTCCACGTCCATGTCGTCTTTCATGCTCTCGTAGAGCTCGCTGTTGGACGCCACCTTGATGACCGGTACTACCGGGAAGCCCGCGGGCGTTCCCCTGCCGGTGGTGAAGATCATGACCTGGCATCCGCCCGCGGCCATGCCGGTAAGGGAGAAGATGTCGGAGCCGGGCGTGTCCATGATAATAAGCCCCTTGTCCGTTGGCTCGGCCCCGTACTCGACCACCTCGTTTATGGTGGAGGTCCCGCCTTTTATAACGCACCCCAGGGACTTCTCCGTGATATTGGTCAGTCCGCCTTCGATGTTGCCGGGGCTGATGACCAGGTTGGCCAGCGGTCCCAGGATGTCTTCCGTCTGCTTGCGTTGTCCCCGGATGAGATCGAGGAGCTTGTCCCCCATCTCCGGCGTGGCCGCCCGTCTTGCCAGCACCTCCTCGGTGCCGATCATCTCCGTGGTCTCGCTCAGCACCACTGTTCCGCCCCGGTCCACCAGCTCGTCCGCGGTTACTCCCACTACCGGGTTGGCCGTAACCCCGGACAGCGCGTCCGACCCCCCGCACTCGAGGCCCAGCCGGATAGTGTCCCAGCCGCACTCCTCCCGCTTTAAGGACGCGGCCTCACCCATGAGCTTCCCGGCAATCTCCGCCCCTTTTTTCGCCGTTTTTCTCGAGCCGCCTTCCTCCTGGATCACCAGGCTCTCGACCGGCTTGCCGGTGGACGCGATATCCTCGGCAAGCTGAGGGGCCTTGATGAACTCGCATCCCAGACCCACCACCAGCACGCCCGCCACGTTCGGGTTCTTGCCCAGGCCCGCCAGGGTCCGCTTCGAGATGTTGATGTCAGCAACTCCCCGGCCGCAGCCCTCGGTATGAGTAATCACTTTAACCTCCGGGACCTCCCGGCCGATCGCGTTCGCCACCCCGTTCGCGCAAGCCACCGAGCTCAAAACCAGCACGTGGTTCCGCACCCCGCAGCTTCCGTCCGGTCTTTTATATCCCATGAAGCCCATGTTACTCCTCCCCGGAGGTCAGGTTGTGAGTGTGCACCCATTCTCCTGCGGGAATGGTCTCGCCGGCCCGGCCGATTTGCTCTCCGTACTTGATAATCGGCGTTCCCTCCGGTATCTCCTTTATGGAGACCTTGTGGTTTCTGGGAACGCTGTTTTGCACCGATACCTCTACGCCGGCAACGCCGGTCAAAGCGTCGCCCGGCTCGAGCTCCCGGATCGCCACCGCCACGTTGTCCCGCGAGTCAATAAGAACGGCATTTGCAGGCATGGCTTCCTCCTTTCCGACCTCCATGCTTTCTAAGCACTTCATTTTATATGGCCAAGCCGCCGAATACAATAACCTTTACAAAAGCCTTGAGAATGCCGGAAACAGGTGTTATAGTAGATGTCGTTTGTAACTCCTTGCTCCGCGAGGGGCTAATTAACCCGAAAGGAGATGTTGCATGGACAAGTACGAGACCCTTTTCATTGCGAAGCCCGACCAGACCGACGAGCAGATACAAGGTATCCTCGATCGGCTCACCAACCGGGTGGAACGACAGAACGGTAAAGTAGCGGAGATCAACCACTGGGGCCACCGGCCGCTAGCATACGCGGTGAACTACCGGGGCGAGCGGCTTCTTCGCGGCTACTACGTTCTTCTTACCTACCTGGGGGACGGCTCCGTGGTAACCGAGGTGGAGAGAAACATCAAGATTCTGGACGCGACCTTCCGGTACCTTTCCGTTAAGGTGGAGGAGAACGTTGACGCCGCGGCGGTGACCGAGACGGTTGTAAAGCACGCGGAGAAGCCGGCGGAAGTGGAGGAAGCCGAGGCGTTGTTCGAGGAACCTTCGCCGGAGCCGGTTCCGGAAGAGGCCGGGGAAAGCGGGCCTGCAACAGAAGAGGCGGAAGCCGAACCCCCTGCAGGCCCGGAAGCACCGGCAGAACCTCCGGAATCGGAAGAAGAAGCACCCGAGCCGGAAGCCGGCGTCCTTGATGAACAAGCATCTGCCTCTCCGGAAGAGGAACCTCCGGCGGAGCCGGAAGCGGAAACCACGCCGAGCGAAAAGGAGTAAGCCATGGCAGCGGATAGACCTCCCAGAAAACGCGGTTTTTCAAAGCGGAAAAAATGCAGGTTCTGCGCGGAAGGCATACCCATTGACTACAAGGACGTGGATACCCTCAGCCACTACATAACCGACCGGGCCAAGATAGTCCCACGCCGCATTACCGGCACCTGCGCCAAGCACCAGCGTGAGCTGGCTGTAGCCATTAAAAGGGCCCGCTACGTTGCGCTGCTTCCCTTCGGACCTCCGTCCATCGAGTATTTGAGGAGGGAGCTGTAATGAAGGTCATCTTAAGGGAGGACGTGCCCAACCTGGGCAACAGCGGCGACATCGTCGAGGTCAAGGGAGGATACGGGCGCAATTACCTGATCCCCCGCAAGCTGGCAGTGGAAGCCACCCGCAAGAACGTGGCCCAGCTCGAACACGAAAAGAGGCTTATAGACGACGTAAAGAAGAAACGTCGGAGCAAAGCGGAAAAGCTCGCCGTGGACCTCTCTCAGCTTTCCCTGACCATACCCTGCCAGGTAGGCGAACAGGACAAGCTTTTCGGGTCCATAACCTCACGCGACATTTCGGACCAGTTGCGCAAGGAAGGCTATGACATAGACCGCAAGCAGATTGTCATGGAAGAGTCCTTGAAGCAACTGGGGGTTTTTAACATACCGGTCAAGATCGAGGAGGGTGTACAGACCGAGCTCAAGGTCTGGCTGGTTCGAAACTAAGAGAGGGAACGCTTGACTCCCAGACTTTATTTAAGCTCACTTGTGGCACTGATGGCTTTTTCCTGTCTCGTCCTTGCCGGGGCATGTCAGAACGCCCCGGTGGAGAGCGAAGGAACGCTCGATTTCAGCCAGGAGGTGGCGGTACTCTTGCCGCCCGGTCATCCGGGCGAAGCAAAAGGCTCCACACTGGTCATCCCGGCAGAGCCGGACCCTCCCGCCATCCATTACGCCAACTGCTTCGCGGGCGTGACCACCGAGGGCGACTTCGGCATCGGATCGGCAGCGGGCTACACCAAGGACTACATAGGCTCCATGGTCCTTCCGGTGAACGTGAACCTGGGAAACAGTGTGATGGAGTATTACCGGGTCCGGATCGAGATAGGAGACACCGCCCTGCAGATGCTCCCGGAAAGCGTGGCCGGCAGTTACTCCTGGCTTTCCACTGACGACTGCACGGACAGGTGCAACTCCGCCTGCGCCGACAACCCTCAATACTACCCCAAACAGTTCGACCGGGCCGCGGGCTTTGAATCCCCCCCCACTGTAACCAAGCTATCCGGCGGCGCCATAGTGGTAGAGGCTACGGACTCGGACACCAGCGACCCTACCACCGGCACGGTAAACCTTTGCAATGTCCCGGTGAAGATCGTGGGAGAGTTGCCCCCCGCCTCCGGAGTTACCGTGTCCTTTACCGTAGAGTCGCTCCAGGACCCGGCCGGAAACGAGCTCTCACCCATAAACCCTCTCTCCGGCATCATCATCGAAAACATCCAGCTTAAGTGAACCCGGATGGCAAAAGGCGCAGGTTTAAAGCTCTTCTTTTTACATGCGGCCTGCAATTACAACCGGGCGCGGCTGTATCTCCTCCGGCACTGGCTGGGGGAGAGGGCAAATATAAGCCCGTCCGCTGACGTGTGGGCCGGCTGTTTGCGGATGAAAGGGGAGGGCAGGGTCGAGATCGGCCCCGACTGCGCTATCGAGCGCGGGCCTTTCCCGTTTTACCTCGAGCTTGACAAAGGTTCTCTCGCCGGCATAGGACGAGGCACCTGGGTGCGGGGAAAGTACCGTCCCAACGTGATCACCTGTTTTGAAAACGCCCGGGTTGAGGTGGGCGAGGGCTCGCTTCTTAACGGCGCCATAATCTCCGCCCGGGAGCTCGTGTCCATAGGCAGAAAAGCCGTCATCTCCTGGAACACCACCATTATTGACTCCGACCTCCACCGGCTGGACTCGCAGCGGGAGGTCCGGACCGCGCCGGTCCGGATCAAGGACTTCGTGATGATAGGAGCGGGGGCCACGGTGCTGCCGGGGGTCAGCATAGGTTCGCACTCGGTAATCGGCGCCGGCAGCTTGGTGCGGAGCGATATCCCGGATCATGCGGTGGCCGCGGGCAATCCCGCCGTGGTGGTGGGCGAGGTCGGCGACCGGGACGAGTGCCTGTAGAATCTATACGGTTGTTTTGGGGGGGGGGGAACCTGCCCGGTGTTGGGCGGGTCTGAATGATATAAAAGTTTTTTGCAAAAAGCCGGAGGTTTGGTGGGAGAGACCTCCCTGTCTGCGTGCGGACACGCACAGGCAGGCAGGTCTCGATAATCGCGAACTGGAGTCGCTCCCACTATACAAATCCCAAATCCCGACCCCTTATTTTCCGATTTTGCAAAAGGCTTATGAGTTAATTCATGATTTTGAGAAGCCGGTTTTTGTTCGATCGGGGGAATTAAGTTATATTGCAGTAGAAACGGATCGAAAGGGCTCTAGATTGCATGCACGGGCGCAGGTCCGGTTCTGATTCATGTCCTTCGATTTCATTAAAAGGATTCCCTTGGTATGGTCTTGAATAAAAAAGTCGAGCGCGTGTTGCTTATCTTCCCTCCCGTGCGGCTCTACCGCGAAACCATGAAGCTGGTGTTCTCTCCGCTGGGTATTTCCTATATTGCCTCCATGATCCGGGACGAGGTCGAGGTCAAAATCCTGGACGCGGCAGCGGAGGGTTTCAACCACGAGGAGATCTGGGACGAGAACTTCATCCGGTTCGGTCTTTCCCTGAACGACATCCGTCGCAGGATCGAGGATTTTCAGCCGGACCTGGTGGGCCTCACCTGTCTTTTCAGCTCGGTCTTTCCGGTGATCCGGGAGGTTTGCCAGGAGGTCAAACGGATTGATCCGGAGATACTTACCATCACCGGGGGGACCTATCCTACCTTTATGCCCGAGTACTGCCTGGAAGAGCCCTCCCTGGACATGATTGCATTGGGGGAGAGCGAGCCCACCGTGCTGGAGCTGGTCCGGCGCTTAAAACAGGGCCGGGACATCAGCGACATTGACGGCCTTGCTTACAAAGAGGATGGCGAGGTCAAGATAAACCCGAAAACCGCGTACATCGAAGACCTGGACTCGATTCCCTTTCCGGCCCGCGACCTTTTGCCCATGGACCTTTACAACCGGATCGGGGTCCCTCACAGCTTCTCCGCGGCAAAAAGGAACAACGCGCCCATGATAAGCTCCCGCGGCTGTCCCGCCCATTGCATCTATTGCTCCAGCACCCGCTTCTGGGGGAACCGCTACCGGTTCCGCTCGCCCGAGAACGTGCTTGACGAGATTTCGCACCTGGTGGACAAGTGGGGCATCAAAGAGGTCCAGTTCGAGGACGACAACTTCACTGCGGACCGGGAGCGGGCCAAGCAGATTTGCCGGGGGATCATTGACCGGAAGCTGAACATTAAGCTCAACTTCCCCAACGGCGTCGCCCTCTGGACCCTGGACAAGGAGATGGTGGACCTCCTGGTGGAAGCAGGATGCTACGAGATGACCCTGGCTTTTGAGAGCGGCTGCCAGGAAGTGCTCTCCCGCATCATCAAGAAACCCTTGAACCTGGAAAAGGCGGCCGAGCTTACCCGGTACATCAAAAGCAAGAACCTGCGCACCAACGCCTTTTACATCTTCGGCTTTCCCGGAGAGACCAGGGAGCAGATGGAGGAGACCTTCCGGTTCGCCAACCGGATGAAGACGGACATGGCCTATTTTTTCGTGGCCAATCCCCTTCCCGGGACCGAGCTGTACGAGACAGCCAAAAAGCAAGGCATGCTGCGGGGAGACTTCAACTTCGAGAACCTTACTTTTACCCGCTCAGCATATCACCAGGGCATCTTTCCCCAGGGAGAGCTCGAGAAGAAGGCGGGCAGGGAGTTCTTAAAATATAACCTCCGCTCCTTCTTCCGGAACCCCTGGGTGCTTTTCCGAAAGTCTATAGTGGACCTTTTCCTTAAAAGGCCCAGGTACACCGTTGGAATTTTTATCAGGATCGCGAGAAGAAACCTCTGGTAAGAAAGTGGAGTCGCGAAAAGCCGGCATTTGGAAACAAGGCATACTCCTGGCCCTGGCGTTAAAGCTGGCGGCCCTGGTCTGTCTATATGCCGGCTGGGGCTTTATGGAGAAAAAGGACTGGGAGTTCGACTCCTGGATGACCCGGCCGGACACGTCCTTTGTCGAGAACCTGGCCAACTTCGACGGAGCGTGGTTCATAAGGCTGGGCGTGCTCGGGCCGCAGAAGCTGGCCAGGGGAGACTACGACCCGGAAAAGTTCGCCCGCGCCTTCACGGTCATGGACCGGATGGGCTACCGGCAGGGGCTCTGGCCGCCGGAAGAGGGAAAACAGGGCTTCCGCGGATACGGCTACCGGCACTGGCCCCTGTTCTACTGGATGGCGGGAGCGGCATATCGGCTTGGCCTTGATCCCTTATGGTCCGCGGTTTTGCTGTCCAACTTCCTTACCATCCTCTACGGCGCTTTTCTTTACGTGCTGGCAAGAAAGGACCTGGGCCAGACCGCGGCGGTGTTCTGCGTGGCCCTGTCCCAGTTTCACCCCGGCGCCTACAGTCTTTCCGCAGCATATAACGAGTCGCTGTTTCTGGCCCTGGCGGCCGGGTCCATGCTCTCCGCCCGCGACCGGAGGTGGTGGGCGGCCGGGCTTTTGGCCATGTTCGCGGCATCATCGCGCATCTTCGGCGTGGTCCTTGCCGCTCCGCTTTTGTACGAGTGGATGGAGCAGAGAGCCGCCCGAAGCTACGGTTTTGGAGGCTATATAAACACCCTGGGTCCGGACAACCTGAAGCACACGCTTTTCTCCCTGGTGCGGAGGCCGCTGGTATGGTGGATATTCCTGGTGCCTTTGGGATTTGTCGGGGTGCTGATTTATTATGAGGTAGTGGCGGGCGACGCCTTGATATGGACCCGGGTCCACGAGCAGAACGTGCACGGCCAGGTGGGATGGCCGTGGGAGATGATGATCCAGACCTATAAAAAAGGCTGGGCCACCTGGACAAAGGAGCTTCCCCTGCACGCCGCTTTGCTCGCTGTCATCGTGCTCAGCTTCCGGCGGGTCCGGGGAGCGTACTGGGTGTGGATGGTCCTGTTCTTTTTCTTCCACACCTCGAACAGCAACCACAGCTACCTGCGCTACCAGGTGCAGTGCCTTCCCATGTTCATCGCGGTGGCCGCGCTGGTAGAGGACAAGCCGTGGTTGCGGAGCGTGCTGTTATGTTTGTCCGCGGCCCTGTTCGGGCTGTTTGCCGCAATGTTCGTCAACGCTTACTGGGTGGCCTAGACATGGAGATATCGAATGAATGAATCGAAGCGGCACGTGATTATCATGGGCGGAGGCCCGGCCGGTCTTGCCGCGGGCAAGGTCCTGACCGACCACGGCGCCAGGACCACGGTGCTGGAAAAGGACGACGGAGTGGGGGGGCTTTCCCGCACCCACTCCCACAACGGGTTCCTGTTCGACCTGGGAGGGCACCGCTTTTTTACCAAGAAGGCGGAGCTGGACAAGTTCCTGCACGACCTCATGGTGGACGAGCTGATTGACGTGGACCGCTACTCCAAGATTTATTTCTTGAACCGTTACTTCAACTATCCTCCCACCTTCCTGAACGCCTTCAAAGGGCTCGGCCCGGCCATGTCCGCCCGCATCCTGGTAAGCTTTCTTTTTGACAGGTGGCTCCTGTTCCGGGGCAGGGAAGTGGTGACCCTGGAAGACTGGATGATAAAGCAGTTCGGAAGGCGCATGTACGAGATATTTTTCAAGACCTACACCGAGAAGGTCTGGGGCGTCCCCTGTACCCAGATTTCCGCGGAGTGGGCGGCACAGCGCATAAAAGGGATGAGCCTTTTGGGGACCATAAGAGAGAGCGTCCTGCCTTCCCGAAAGGAGCAGCCGGTGAGCCTGATCGGACATTTCAAGTACCCGGCCCACGGCATCGGAAGGATAAGCGAGAGGCTGGCCCGCGAGATCAGGCAGTCGAACGAGATTTTGCTGAACAGCCGGGCCGCAGGGGTCCTCCACCGCGACGGAGAGGTCTACGGAGTAAAGGTCCGCAGGTCGGACGGCACGGAAGAGACCATGGAAGGAGGCCCGGTCCTCTCCAGCATACCGGTCACCGAGCTTATCCACATCCTGGATCCGCCCGCGCCGGACGAGGTTAAAGAAGCCGCCAACCGGCTCCGATACCGCGATCTCTTGATCGTGGCCATCATGTTCGACGTGGAAAGGATAACCGAGGACACCTGGATTTACCTACCCGACCCGGACGTGAAGTTCGGAAGGCTCCACGAGCCCACCAACTGGAGCCCGGCCATGAGCCCGCCCGGCAAGACCTCGCTGGTGTTCGAGTACTTCTGCTTCGAGACCGACCCGGTCTGGAGCATGAAGGACGAAGACCTGTACCGGATGACCCTGGAGGAGCTCAAGCGCATCGGCCTGGCCCCCGGCAAGGAAAGACACGCCTTTGATTACCGGGTGGTGCGGGCCAGGAAGGCCTACCCGCTCCATGACATAGGACACGAAAAACACCTGGACACCATCAAGGACTACCTGGAAAATTTTACCAACCTCATACTCATGGGAAGATACGGCCAGTTCGTTTACAACAACATTGACCACAGCATTGAAACCGGGCTCCGCGCGGCCCGGCGGGCCCTGGGTGAAGAGGTCAAGACCTCGCCGGACGTTAAAAGGGACGAGTACCTGGAAGAGAAGTACGAAAAATGAAGGGGGAAGCCTGCAAGCTCTGCGCGGGCACCGAGTACTCGGTGTATCTGCCGCGGGTCTATGTCCTGGGGGAGCAGACCTTCGATCTTTTACGCTGCCGGGAATGCGGCCTGGTCCGGGTGGCGCCCATGCTGAACGTCGAGACCGTGCGCAGCTTGTACACGAACGATTACTTTGATCGGGACTTCAGTTGCGGCGTCCGGAAGGGGACATATCTCGAGACCGAGGCCACCCGCGTCAACGAGTACCGGGAGGTGCTGGAAGGCATCAAAAGGCATCGCCGAGGAGGGAAGCTCCTCGAGATCGGTTGCGCAGGCGGCAGCTTTCTGAACTACGCCCGGCGCTCCGGCTATGAAGTGGAAGGGGTGGACATATCCGAGTGGGCGGCAAAGACCGCCCGCGAGCAGTTCGGCCTCACCGTCCACCACGGACGACTCATGGAAACCAGGCTTCCGGCAGCCTCTTTTGACATCATTTTTATGGGAGACCTGCTCGAGCATGAGCCTGAGCCGGTGGAATTTTTGACCGAAGTAAAAAGGCTCTTGAAACCCGATGGAATGACCGTCATCAAGGTCCCCACTTACATGAACTCCTTTTATTACCGCACCGCCCGGCTGTTGCCCATTTCCTGGACCCTGGGACGGCTGGACAACCGGCTTCTGACCTCGCTGAAGCTCAGCAAAGAGTTTCCCTCCCTGCCGCCATACCACCTTTACGAGTACTCCCTGGACACCTTGAGCCAGATGTGCAAAAAGACCGGGCTCCGCGTGATAAGCCACCGCAACTCTCTGCTGGTGCCCGAGTTTCTGGCGGAAAACGATGCGCCCTGGCAGGACCGGCTCGCACACATCGGCTTCCGGGCGCTCCGCTACCTGGTCCGGCGCTTCAACTTTCCTGCCGGCCACGTCATGGTCTTTGCCGTACTGGAGAGCAGATGAGGATACTTCTGATCGAGTCCGGGGTAATGGCGCCCGAGAAATTCGTGTATCAATGTTACCCGCCTCACGGACTCATGTACCTGGCCTCCTGCCTGCGCAACAAAGACCCCGAACATGAGCTCAAAATCCTGGACCTCATGGAAAAGAGGGCCCGGCCGCAAGACGCGGCACCCATCATAAAAGAGTTCCAGCCTCATTTTATCGCCATTCACGCCATGAGCTTCCAGGCATCATCCATGCACGCCGTGGCCTCGATTGCCAAGTCCATCAATCCCGACTGCGTGGTGGGCGTAGGTGGTCCTCATCCCACCGCCGTGCCCGAGTCGGTGCTCACCGATCCCAACATTGACGTGGCCGCCGTGGGCGAAGGCGAGGACACCTTTGTCGAGCTGGTCCGGAACATCGAGTCCGGCGCCGGGCTTTGCGGCACTGCCGGTACTGTGGTGAAGTCCGGCGAGGAAATCGTGTGGGGGCCTTCGCGGCCTTTCATCCATGACCTTACCGAGCTCCCGTTTCCGGCCTGGGACCTCCTGGATCTGTCCCGCTACTTCACTGATGTCATGCTGAACCAGAACGACATCACCTGCCGCAGGGAAGTCTCGACCATATTTACCTCGAGGGCATGTCCTTTCGGCTGCATCTTCTGTCACAACATGTTCGGCAAGCGCTTCCGGGGCAGGTCTGCCCAGAACGTGCTGGACGAGCTCACGGCCCTACAGCGCGATCACGGCATCCGGGAGGTCCATGTTATTGACGACTGCTTCAACTGCGACATCGGCCGGGCCCGAGAGATCATGCAGGGAGTGCTTGACCGGGGCCTTGATTTGAAGTTCGCTTTTCCGAACGGCATCAGGGGCGACCGCCTTCCCGACAGCCTGCTCGATCTTATGAGAAAGGCCGGCACCTACAAGATCAACTTCGGTGTCGAGTCCGGCTCTCCCCGCATCCAGAAGCTCATCAAAAAGGGACTGAACCTCGAGTCCCTGCGAGACGGCGTGGAGCGGGCCGCGAGCGCCGGTATTTTCACCCACGGCTTTTTCATGCTCGGCTTCCCCGGCGAAACCCGGGACGAGATGGAACAGACCATAAGCTTTGCCTGCTCCTCGCAGCTTCATACCGCCGGCTTTGCCCTGCTGTCTCCTTTTCCCGGAACCGAGGTCCATGCCATGGCTGTCGAGTCCGGAAAGGAGGTGGAGTACGACCCGGACGACACATCGTATGCGCGGGTGTCAACCAACCTTACCGCGGAAGACGACGAGACCCTCTACCGCATGCACAAGAAAGCACACCGAAGGTTCTATATAAGCCCCCGCCGTATCTACCGGATCATCTCCGCCATGCCCCGTCCCGCCGACTTCTTCCGGGTCGGCCTCAAGCACTTCCGGCTCAAGTTCCTATGAAACAAAAGATGGAAAAACCCGGGCCGGTTTCGGCGCGAGAGCTTATGGCTCTTGCCGTGGTCATGGCCGTGGCCCTTCTCCTGCGGCTCCGGCACTTTGACATGCTCTTGCCGTGGTTCGTTTACCTGGACGAGACCCGCACCACCGAGGTCGCCCTATACCTCCTTCGGAACTGCACCATTGACACCTCCTATACCTTTTACCCCGCCCTCGCTTTTTATGTGAACGCCATCGGATTTCTGGGATGGGCGGTGTTCGGCCACCTGGGTACTTTCCTGGCTCAAGGCGCAGACGCAGTGTTCGCGATCTTTCACGAGCTGTCCGCGCAGCAGCCCGAGGCCATACTGGTCTCCCGCGGCGTGTCTCTTGTCTTTGCCATGGGGGCAATAGTTTTTACGCATCTTCTGGCCAGGCAGTACCTGGAATGGAGATGGGCGCTGGCCTGCACCCTTCTGGTCGCCTTGAACAGCATGCATATCTCGGTCTCGGTTCTGGGCAAGGTGGACGCCATAAACCTGTTCTGGATGTGCGCCGCTTATTACGCCGGGGTGAAGTACTGGCGGGGAGAGAGGCTGTTGCGATGGCTGGTGCCGGCTTCCGTCTTTGCCGGTTTTTCCCTGGTAACCAAGAACAACTACCAGTTGTGCGTGGTTGTAGGGGTGCTGGCGCTCATGAACGGCTTGCAGGAGAAAGAGAGCTGGTACCGGTTTTTTGTTGATACGCTTCATTTTCCTTTTGTGTGGGTCAGGGCTTTGTTGGGAGGCCGCAAAGTCTCCCTGAAGACAGGCGAGGCCCAGGTTTGGGTTTTCCTGGTGGTGGTGTTTGCCGCCGCTTTTATCGGTTCGCCTTACACTTTTATCCGGTTCCAGGACACCCTGGTAACCGCGGGCTGGCTCTACAAGCAGGCCGAGATCATCAGCACCTATCATATCCCGGAGATCTTCGGCAAGGTGCGCGGGGATAATGATTCCACTACCATACTTGTCGAGACTCGGTACGTACTGACGAATGTCGAGAAGTTCTACTCCATCGACAACAAGGATCCTCGTGAGTACCTGAAGATCCTCTCGCACACTGAGGACCTTCGGAAACTTCTGTACGATCTTTGATTCTGCCATCTCGTGCTCCTTCTCCTAGATGTTAGAAGCGGACCTGCCACTCACCTAGAGTATACCCGTCAGCGTGAACTGCAACCCCCTTCTTGCCTTCCACCCCCTCGGGGACCTTAACCTGAACCCATGATCCGTCCCCGTCTTTGTCGTACCACGCGCGCAAAGGGTGAGAT
>JAWOBU010000255.1:0-20643 GCA_046484135.1 bacterium | reverse complement strand
CCGCGGATTTTGACTGTCAGGTTGGCACTTCCGGACCGTGCGGGGGGGGATGGCGTGGGCGTGGAACGTGGCTCCCGGGACGGCTCGGGAGCGGGCGCAGGCTCGGTGGTGCGGGAGGGTTTTGGCTGGCGCGTTTCCGGCTCGGGCTCCGGCTGGCGCACGGGCGGGGGCTCTTCCCGTCTTGCGGTAGTTGACTCTTTTGTTCGGCTGGAAGAGGTGGCGGCCCGCCTCCGGATAATTTTTCGGCGGGAAGCGCTGGAATCGTCCCGGTCGGAGTCCCTGTTGACCACCTTCCGCCGGCGGGGGGCCGGGATAAGCCTGCCGGTTCCGCCCCTGTCTCTTCCCTTGCTCTGAAGCTCGGTTCTTTCCTCCGGCTCTTCGTCAATGTAAGCGGTTTCTTCCTCATAGGCGGCGGGCTCGGTCCGGGTTACTTGCCGGACCTGCGGTTCTTCCCGGTCCGGCTTTTTGAGCAGGTGGCCGTACTCGACCGCGGCTCCCCATCCCGCCAGGGCCAGGAAGATGAGCACCGTGGCCGGTATAATGAACCGGTCCTTTTTGGTGGACAGTGAGAAAAGAAAAAGGGCCATCAGGGCCAGCCCGGCTATAGGCAGTCCCGTAATCAAGTAGAAAAGAAGGGGCGATGCCGAGTCTATCATTGCTCTTTTTTTGCCGACAGACTGATCTCTTTCTCGAGCACTGAAATCGGCTTGTCCTGTTTTACTTCAATGGTCTCGGTATAGCTCTGGTGGGACGCCTCCGAGACCATCAGCTTCAGCCGCGTAAGCTTGACCGCCACCCGGTAGGAGCCGGTGCGCGAAGATGACCGGACCTCGGCAACCTCCCGCGCCGTCGCCGGGTCGGAAACTTTGATGGTCGCCTTTACAGGCTCGCCCGTGCCCGCATCAATGACTTTGCCCCGGATGATCACCAGCTTTGAACTGGGTATAAGACACGGAACCGGAATGGAGTAGATGTCCTCTTGCCCGAAGCCGCCGCTCATGTCGGAGCTGAAATAGGCCAAGTCGCCCGACGCCGGCAGAGTGAAGTAAATGTCGTCGTGAGAGGTGTTTATTATTTCGCCCACGTTCTCGACGTTCTTCCAATCGCCGTCCGTAAACTCCGCCCGGAAAATGTCGGCGCCCCCGAAGCCGCCATGACCCTGGCTGCTGAAGTAAAGGGTCTCTTTATTGGGCATCAGAAAGCCGATCCCCTCCCACTCCGGGGTGTTGATCTCCGGGCCCAGGTTGCGGGGATTTTTCCACCTGCCTTCCGTTTCAAAGCCCGGGTGAAGCCTGGAGAGCTTCTTACCCCGCTCCGCCATCCACAGATCAGTGCCTCCCTGTCCGCCCGGCCGGTCGGAGGCGAAGATAATGAAATCGCCGTCCGGAGACACGGACGCGTTCATCTCGTTATGCTCGGTGTTGACGGGCGGGCCCAGGTTGGCCGGCTTGGACCATTGACCGTCAAAGCGGAAGGACACGTAGATATCGCATTCTCCCTCGGTGTCCTCCTCCCGGTCACAGGCGGTGAAGTACAAAGCCTGTTCAGAGGGGGAAAAGCAGTCCGGACCTTCGTTGCCCGGGGTGTTGATGGGAGGGCCGATGTTCCGGGCGGCCTGCCACTCGCCGTCCTTGCGCTGGCTTACCCACACGTCCTGACCTCCAACCCCGCCTTCCCGGTCAGACGTGAAAAACAGGGAGTTGCCGTCCGGCGAGATTATCGGACCTATGTCCGAGCTCTCCGAGTTGACCTTTTCCCCCAGGTTAGTGGCCTTGCTTGCCAGGGAATCGTTCTTTTGGGAAGGGGAAGGAGTGAAAGGCGAGGGCATCTTGTCGGTCTGTTCCTTTCCCGGCCCGGCGCTTATCGCCAGTCCCAGCAGCAGGCTGATCACAACTCCCGCAACGTATTTCATGCTCCGGTTCATTTTATTCATTCCTCAATATTACCATAACGATGTAATCATGCAATCGGTTTTACAAGGGCCGCATTTTTCCGGACCGGTTTGATCGCGGCCGCGCTTTATGTAGATATTTCGTTGCTTTGCTCGTCCGGCACGAACAGGGCCATGGTCCCCAGCACCAGAAGAGCTAAGTCCACGATGATCATGAGGATGACAGCCCATCCGGCCTGGCTTTTGGCCAGGGCGGTAATCATGTAGGCCACGGCCAGTAGCTTTTCCACGGTCACTACCGACAGCAAGGGGTTCTTGGACTGGTTGTAGATCAGCGCGAACAAATAGCACAGCCCCATTGGCACCAGCACCACTCCGAGTAGCCTGGCGAAGAAGGTGTTGGGAACGGCTGCGCCCACGATGGAGGCCACGAAATCCGGCCACAAAGTAAGTATGACCCCGAAGCCACTAGTGATGATAAAGCCGGCCACGCAAATCCTGGTGAAGTGTTTTCGTACAAGTTCCATGTCAGTCCTCCTTTTGTTGGTTCAGGACCAATCCGTGTTGTCTCCAGTACCGGCACCTTTCCATGTTGTCAGTATGTATGGCAAAAGCCGGCAGGTCAAGATACATCTTTTGCCTTCGTTCCTGCTGGTAGGCCGGCCAGAGAGGGAGCGACGGATGGTTGGGGTCCCCCTTGGCCGCGAGTCTCGTCCAGAAGCCGGTCATGACGTCAATCAGCGGTCGGGCGTTGTCCCGCTGGTGAATGGCGTAGACCAGGTTATGGGGCTTCCTGTCCAGGGTGTCGAATATAAAGGGGACCTCGAAGCCGCGGGCGGCGCCCACCATCTT
This sequence comes from bacterium, assembly GCA_046484135.1. Lineage (GTDB taxonomy): Bacteria > RBG-13-61-14 > RBG-13-61-14 > RBG-13-61-14 > DATKZS01 > CAYQTK01. The sequence continues at coordinate 17,900 of JAWOBU010000255.1, read as the reverse complement.
GGTGTACATGTGCTCATCGTAATCAAAAGAGTAGTAGTAAACGCTCTCCTGCTTTCGGGAAAGGGCCTCGGCCGCCTCCAGGGCGGGACAGCCGAAGACCAGGTCGCCAAAAGCGTGGAGCGCCTGGTCCGCGGGCCGCCGGTAGTGGCTCAAGGTATAAAAATGGTCCAGGCCGTAAAGGCCGTCCTCCCCCAGGATGTCCTCCATAAAGCGCCGCATGGTGAACTCGAAAGCCAGCCGCAGGCCCGGGTACTCCAGGGTCAGGAAATGGGCCTCGTTGCGGTTGCTGCCAACTATCACCGGCACCCGGTAGTAGTCCCCCTCGTTGATCCGGGAAAGAGGAGTGTCCAAAACCACGTGTCCGTCTTCCACCGGCAGGAAAGCAAAGTCGAACCAGTCGCGGAGGTCGTTTTTTTCCGGAGTGGCTTTCACGATCTTTTCGGCGGGCTTGTTCCGCAGGCAGGAGGGTGCACTCGCTCCGGAGCATCCCAGCTTGCGCGCAAGCTCTTCGCCTCGGCGGTATGCATCCTCTCGGACGCGGGAGGCCCGGCATCCTCCGCTTTGCATGATCGCCCGGTGGATGAGTCCCTGGGCGGCGGGCGAGGTCAAAAGCGCGCACACGCTCGAGGCCCCGGCGCCGCTTCCGGCCACGGTTATCCGCCACGGGTCTCCGCCGAATCCGTGGATGTTATTTTTTATCCATTCAAGCGCCCGGACCTGGTCCATGAGGCCGTAGTTGCCGGTGCTGTTATCAGGGTCTTCTTCGGCAAGCGCAGGAAGGGCGAGAAAGCCGAAAGCGCCGAGCCGGTAGTTTATGGTGACCACCACCAGGTCCTTTTGCGCGGCCAGACGGTCCCCCTGCCAGGAGGGCCGAGCGCCGGAGCCGGAAACAAACCAGCCGCCGTGAATAAAAACCAGCACCGGAAAACGGCCCTCCCGGGCAGGACGCCAGATGTTAAGGTATAAGCAGTCCTCGCTGAGCTCGGTTACCGGGCTTCCGCCGGCCGTCCAACTGAACTCGTCGCGCTGCATGCACTCGGGTGCGAACTCCAGCGCTTTGAGGGCGCTCTCCCTTTCCGCAGGAGGCTCGGGCGGTCGAAAGCGCAACTTACCGAGCGGCGGGGCGGCATAAGGTATGCCTTTGTAAACACAGGCCCGGCCTTCCTGCACCGGCGCGCCAATAACCGGTCCTTCCTGCGTCTGCACCGGTCTTGTGCAGATGTGCTCCGGCTCCGCGGCGTACCCCTTATCGCCGGCGGTCAAGAAGGCCAGAACAAAAAGGCAGGTCCATATAAAGTTGAGTGGCTTTTTCGACATCAAAAATCCCCGGTATCAGAAGAGTTGAAATTTATTATAGCCTTTTGCCGGCGGCCGGGAAAAGGGGTTAGTTACTCAACGACTTTTCAAAGGTCTTTAACACCTTTTTCTGCTCGCGGGAGAGCCAGATTTTGCGTTCGAGCCGGGTGAGCTTTTGCATGGCTTCCCGGATGTTCCGGGCGCTGCCTGTTTTCAGAAGATAGGCCGCTATCACGGTGGCGGACCTTCCGTGGCCGAAGGTGCAGTGCACCAGCAGGGGTGCTCCTGCCTGCCGGGCGTTGTGCACGAACCGGGCGGCTTGGTCCAGGTCGGACAGGGAAGGCGCGGTGCCGTCCAGGACCGGCAGGGCCAGGTAGGTCATGCCGGGGTCTCGGGCGATGCCGGAGGGAGGACCGAACTCGGCGATCAGGTCGAGCACCGCTTTTATGCCGGCCTCCCGGACCGAGGGCACGTCCTCCTCGATGAGACGAGCGCCTATGAACAGGCCCTCTTCCACTTCTTCGAACAACGGCTCGGACTTTTGCTGCCGGTAGCGATACCATGCCCCGTACTCGAAAAAGAGATACGGCCAGGTGAGGAGTCGAAAGATACGCCGGACCTCGCCGGAAGGCGTCTTGAACATGCCGCCGGGGTTTACGCCAAAAAGCGAAGCGGCCATGTAAAGCGAGCCGGTAAAAGCCTCGGCCAGCGCGGCGTAAGCGAACCCGAGCGTTATGGCGTCTACGCCTCCGGTTTTTTCGCAAAGCAGAGTAAGCCAGGCGAAGAAAGCGGCGAACCCGAAGAAGGCGGCGGCAAATCCCATCACTTCCCCACGCAGAAACGGCTGAAGATACGCTCCAGCACCTCGTCGGTAGCGGTCTCGCCCGTGATCTCGCCGAGCGCCTCCAGGGCCTGCCTTAAGTCGCTTGCTGTGAACTCCTCCGATTGGTCAGAGGATTCAGAGGCCCGCTGGAGGGCTTGCCTGGTCCGCCAGAGGGCGTCTTCATGCCGGGCGTTCGTAACAAGCGGGCTTTCTGTGGAGGTTGTGGCGAGCATTTTAGATAGCTCCTCTTCGAGCTCCGGGAGGCCGGTCCCCTGCAGAGCGGAGATGCGTACCAGGGGAGCGCCGGGCAGAAGCTCGCGCGCTTCTTCGTCCGACACCGCGGTTTCGAGGTCACATTTATTGAGGGCCAGCACTGCCGGTCCTCGAACCTGTTGGGCTACCAGCCGGTCGTCTTCAGAAAGCGGGTTTGATGCGTCTGTCATCACGATCAAAAGGTCTGCTTCCGAAAGTGCGGTCGAGGCCCGGTCAACACCCAGCTTCTCTATATCTTTTGCATTAGAGTTTATACCCGCGGTGTCCAGCATCCGCACCGGCACTCCTCCTATGTCAAGGGCTTCTTCCACCACGTCCCTGGTGGTCCCGGGAGTAGGGCCCGTTATTACCCGCTCCTTCCGGAGCAGGGCGTTCATGAGGGTGGACTTACCCACGTTCGGTCTGCCTGCGATAACCATGCTCGCGCCTTCCCGCAGAAGCTTTCCCCGGCCCGCGTCCGCAAGCAGGGCGGAAAGCCGGGAGTCAGCGTCAGCGAGCCTCTGCAAAAGCTCTTCTTTTGTAAGCGGCGAGACGTCTTCCTCATCGGAAAAATCCACGCCCGCTTCCAGGAGCGCCAACAGCTCGACCAGGCCGCTCCTTAACCGTTCGAGCCGGCAAGACAGCCCCCCTTCCAACTGCCGCACGGCGGCGCGGGCGGAAGCCTCGGTATCGCCCGCCACCAGGTCGGCCACCGCCTCGGCCCGGGCCAGGTCTATCCTGCCGGACAAAAAAGCGCGCCTGGTGAACTCGCCGGGAGCGGCGAGGCGGGCGCCCTGGCGCCGCACCGCCTCCAGGACCCGACCCAGGGAGGCCGGTCCGCCGTGGCAGTGAAGCTCGACCGTGTCCTCCCGGGTGTAAGAGGAGGGCGCCCTCATCACCAGGCAGAGAGCCTCGTCTATGACCTCGCCCTCCTCCACTATCCAGCCGTGCGAGAAGGTGTAGTTGTCCATGTTCGCCGGGTCTTTCTTGCCATGGAAAATCCGGCCGGCCATGGAAACCGCGGCAGGACCTGATATCCTTATTATTCCAATAGCGCCCCGTCCCGGCGGAGTGGCCACCGCAACGATGGTGTCGCCTTGAAAAGCCGACTCCTTCATAAGAGAATCAAGTTAACAAAGGGGCGGTGAAATAACAAGCCTTGCTTTATGCTTTTTGAAACCGCTTTGCCTTCTGTTTTTGCGACGCCGGAAAATTGTGATAAAAATATCCATTCGAGGTTCAGGTATTAATCATGGCGCTTTCCAAGAAAGAACAGAAGTACATCCGGGATAAGTACCCCCGCCGCTCGGTGAAGCAGCTCGCGCGGGAGCTGGGGGTGAAGCCCGCCGAGGTCCGTTCGGTCCTCGAATCTTCGGGCGGCAAGAAGAAGGCCGCTGCCAAGGACCAGCCGGCAGAGAAGAAACCTAAAGAGAAGAAAGCCAAAGAGAAGAAGGCAGGGGAATCCAAGCAGGCCTCCCAGGAAAAGCCGCCGGTGCTCGGGTTCGCACGTGCTCATCCGCTCGGGATCATGCTGATCATCGCGGTGATCTCGGTGGTTTACCTTAACTCGATGCGCAACGGGTTCCACTACGACGACATCCACTCTTTGAAGAAGAACTTGAAGATCCAGGTGGAATGGACCCAGAACCCGGAGTCGCGCAAGCTTTTCCTGGAGTACTTTTACAAGCCGGAGCACTTCAGCTCGAGGCCCCAGGTTGCCATGCCGCGGCCGCTTCTGCTCTCGACCTTTGCGCTGAACTATATGTGGACCGAGTTCAACGCCTGGAGCTGGATCCTGGTCAACATCTTATTTCACCTGGGGTGCACGCTTCTCATTTACCTTGGCTTATGCCACCTGGCGGGCCGACCGCGAATGGCGCTGTTAACGGCGCTCATCTTTGCCATCCATCCGGTTAACACCGAGACGGTGAACTACATCAATTGCCGATCGGAGAGCATGAGCGTTTTCTTCATGCTCCTCGTCATCTACTTCTGGGCCCGTTCCCTTCGCGAAGATCGGACCGGACTTCTGATACTTAGCTTTGTCTTTTTTGCGACGGGGCTTCTGACCAAGGAACTCGTCTTTGTAACTCCCGCCATTCTCGCGGCGATAGACATCATATTCGTCTACCCCGCCAAGGACCGGCGGAAGAGATGGACACTGGATCGGAGCCTCGTCTACCGGCTGCGCTATTACCTGCCGCTGGTCGGCATCTGGATCGCCTACTTCATCTATCGAAAGATGGTGCTCGACACCATGATAATAGACAGGAAGGTCCGGCCCATAATCGACAACCTGGTCACCCAGTCCCGGGTGCTCCTCACTTACCTGCGGCTTCACATCTACCCCGTAAAGCAGAACATCAGCTACGAGAACATCGTTTACGAGACCAAGGACTTGAAAGAAGTCTTTACCATGCTGTACGTAAAGCTCAAGTCCCTGTCTTTGTCTTCCGCGGAGTCGGTCGAGCTGTGGTCGGAGCTGGTGGAATCGGACAAGACCCTGGGCCAGGTCCTCATGGTGTTCCTGGCCATGGCGGTCATTGTGGTTCTGGCATTCCTGGCCATCTACTGGATTCGCAAGCATCCGGTGATATCCTTTTGCATCGCCAACTTCTTCATCACCTTGAGCATAACCAGCGTGGTTCCTTTAAACGCCATCATGAACGAGCACCGGCTCTACCTTCCTTCGCTCAGCTTCTGCATACTCCTGGCCGGCTTCCTGGACTGGATGGCCAACTACCTAAACTCCAAGAGAGGGAAGAAGCAGAGCGCGGTCTGGCCGGTCCCGGTGCAGGTCATATCCATTGTACTGATCCTTTTGTACGTCTCCCTTACGGTAAACCGCAACTTCTCCTGGCACACGGACCTTACCGTCTGGCAGAACAGCATCTGGAACTCTCCCACCAAGGCCCAGGTGGTCTCCGACCTCGGGAACGCCTACTTCCGGACCGGTCGGGACCTGAGCGAGAAGGGGAGCTTTCTCCGGGACGGCAAGATTGACAAGGAGGAGCGTATTACCATCAACCAGACCTTTTTGGAGGACGTGCCGGAGGGCAAGATAAGCGCCGAAACCAGAGAGAGACTGGAAGAGCTTTACCTGAAAGGGCTTGACCGGGCGGAGAAGCTTTACCAGTGGGGCGTCCGGGTCGAGAGCAACTATTACAAGGCCTGGCACAACCTGGGGACCATCAATTACTCCTATGCCCATTATTACATTGATAAAGCAAGGGAGTACCAATCCCAGGGCGACCAGGAGAAGATGATGGAGTACATCAAGAAGGCCAGGAAATATTTTCTTCGCGCTTCCGACATTTTCCTTGCTTCCACCCGCATCTACCCGAACGGGGAGAGCTACAACGATCTGGGGTCCACCCTTAAACAGTCGCTGACCACGGAAAAGGACCCGGCCATTAAAAAGCAGGTACTTCACCAGGTGGAGAAGCTCTACTTCCTGGGCGTGGAGTGGAACCCGGAGCTGTACAAGGGTTACACCAACATCGGCCGGATAATGTCCACGCTGGGCAGGACCCAGGAGGCCATTCCTTTTTATGAGAGGTCTTTCCAGATAGAGCCCCGTGATTACCGCCCTCCCCAGATGCTGGGCCAGGCATACCTCAAGTTGAACAAACCGAAACAGGCTGTAACCTGGTACAACCGGTGCCTTAACGTCCATCCCCAAAACAGCAATTGCAGGAAGGGCCGGGAAAAGGCGCAGCAAAAGCTGGCGGAGTAATCCGTCTCTCCTTATTCCTGCAGATGAACCGGCACTACCTTTTTTTTTCGGCTGTACTTCTTTTAATAGGAGCGAGGTGGTTGGCCTCTTTCTGCGGCGGGCCGTGCTGGGGACTAAACCATCTTCGATATCTTTCTCTTACCTCTGGGCTCACGTGGACCCTGGCCGGCATCGCTCTTATCGCACTGACATGGAGCCGGCGGCCGCAGCTCGAAAAGCTCCTTGAGCCCGGCCGCGCACTGCCCGCCTGGGCAACAGGGCTTATTTTTTTAGTGGTGGCCCTGCTCCTGCCCGGAGTCGCTACACCTCTTCTGGGCGACGGAGTGGACCGGGTGCTGGCCACAACTGACGGCTGGAAAGCCCTGCAAGGCCAGCCCGCTCCCCTGGACTTTGTCATCCACATCCTGGCATCCAAGCTCCAGGTGTGGCCGGGCGAGTCGGCATGGACACGGTCGTTAAATTCCTGGCGGGCAGTGAGCCTGGCTGGAGGTTTGGCCGCGTGCGTCTTTGTCTGGAAGCTCGCCTGCTTGCGATCAGCGAACAAGGCGGAGAGATGGTTCATCTTCTTCACCGTGTTTGGGGGAGGAACCGCGGTGTTCTTTCTCGGCTACGCGGAGAACTACGTTGTTCCAGCGGCAGCGGTGTACGGCTTCCTGATGCTGATGGAAGCAGTACGGCGAAAGCAGGCCCCTGCCTGGACCTTGTATCCCGCGCTTGCGATACTGGCGGCACTACATTTTTTTCTGGCCCTTGTTATCCCTCCCGCTCTTTACGTCATGCACAGGCACGGGCTCGCGAGGCTGGACCGGTGGAAAACACTGATAGCGGCAGCGCTCCTTGTGGCTTTAGGGGCACTTGCCTTCTTCATGGTCGAGGAGCATTACCGGGGCCTGGCCGCCATATTCGTGTCCGGCGAAAACATCATAAGCTCCTATCATCTTCTCGGCTTTCTGAACCAGCAGATACTGGCCTGTCCCGGTCTGCCCCTGCTTTTGCCGCTCGCGCTCCTGGCCGGGCCGGCCCCGGACGATCCTTTGCAAAGTTTTGCCTTTTACGCGTCAATCATTTTCATTGTCTTTTTCTTTTTCCTGCGGCCGGTGATCGGACCGGCTAAAGACTGGGACCTGTTCGCACTGCCTTCTATTATCTACACCCCCTGGATGGTCTTAAGAATCCACAACTCATTTCGAGAAAAAAACTTCTTTCCCGGAGCCGCAGTTGCCGTCATGGTGCTGGTAGTGGTGTCCACCGGGCCGTGGATATCCGTGAACGCCAAAGAGAAAAGCTCGGTAAAAAGGTACCGGGAGATCATGGAGGAAGAGGCAAAGCACAACAGTTGGTCCGCTTCCTACGGTTATTACCGGCTTGCCAGGTACTTCTATCATGAAGGCTATGCACCTCATGATGTCACAGCCGCTCTTTCCCGGGCGGTGGAAATAAACCCGGACTCCGCCACCCTTCGGCTCCAGGTTTCCAGGCTCTTTTTCAAGATCGGCCGGGAGGGAGAAGCCGAAAGACATCTCTTCCATCATTATCGAATCCTCGGCCGGCGTCTCTTGGAGGACGGAAAGCCGAAGCAAGCGGCGCAGAGCCTGGAGAAGGCGCTGCCGCTTTGTCCTGAGAACCTGAGACCAAAGATATGGGAAAAGCTCGTCAGGATTTATGAAAGCGGGGGCGAGGACCCCGCCAGGGCCCGCTATTACCGCGACAAACTGGAGTCCCGGCGGGAGGCCGACAATAACTGATGTCCTCCTTGTTTGTATAAGCCGGGCCATGCCTATATCATTTCCTTGAAACATGCAAAAACGCTTTGCCATAGTTTTGCTTTTGTCCCTCTTTGCGGTCGCGTCCTGTGCAGGTGCGGAGTGTGAGGGACACTCGTCCTCCGACTCGGCGGACACGTTGTGCATAAACATCTCCAGCGAGCCTCCCAGCCTGGACTGGAGCATAACCACCGACCACGCTTCCATCCAGGTCTTGCAGAACATCATGGAAGGTCTTACCCGGTTTGACGAAGACCTCCAGCCCGAGCCCGCGCTCGCAAAAAGCTGGAGCGTTAAAAAGGGCGGCTCTCGCTACGTGTTCCATCTGCGCAAGGACGCGCGCTGGACGGACGGCAAGCCGGTTGTGGCCGGCGATTTCGTTTACGCCTGGAGGCGGCTCCTGGACCCTGCTACCGCGGGCGAGTACGCTTACTTTCTTTACATGGTCAAGAACGCGGAGGCCGTGAACTCGGGCGAGAAGGAGCTTTCCGAACTGGGCGTAGAAGCGCGCGACCGCCACACCCTGGTGGTGGACCTCGAGAGACCGGTGGTTTTCTTTCCCATGATTACGACCTTTGTCAGCACCTTTCCCCTGCGGCGCGATGTAGTCGAGAAGTACGGGGACGACTGGAGCGAACCGGAGCACATCCAGACCTGTGGCCCTTTTCGCATGAAAGAGTGGTGGCACGAGTACCGGATCGTGGCGGAGAAGAACCCGGATTACTTCGGCGAAGGGCCTTACCTGGACCGCGTCGTCTTTTACATGGTGGAAGAGAACTCGACAGCTCTGTCCCTTTACCAGACCGGCGACCTGGACGTGGCCGATCCTCTGCCGCCTCCCGCGATCCCGGCTTACGAGGACAGCCCCCAGTACAAGAACTATCCTTTCTTCGCGTCTTATTACTACGGGTTCAACGTGGACAAGCCGCCGGTGGACGACCCGCGGGTGCGGACCGCTCTTTCCCTTTCCGTGGACCGTACCCAGATTCCGAAGATCATCAAGGGCCGGCAGATACCAAACCCCACGGTGATCCCCGCGGGCATGGAGTACGCCAATCCCGAGCTTGGCCACTCCTATGCTCCGGAAAGAGGCAGGGAGCTTCTTGCCGAGGCCGGCTATCCCGGCGGCAAAGGGTTCCCGGAAATAACCATCGGGTACAACACGCAGGAGTCGCACAAGATGCTTGCCGAGTTTGTCCAGCAGGAGTGGAACCGGAACCTGGACATTCAGGTCCAGCTCAGGAACATGGAATGGAAGGTCTACTTGAAAAAGCTCCAGCATGATCCGCCGCACGTGTTCCGGCTGGGATGGATACTGGATTACCCCGATCCGGACGCCGTCATGACCGTGTTTACTTCTGACAGCGGCAACAACCACACCAACTGGAAGTCAGACGAGTACGACCGGCTGGTCCGGAAAGGAGCAATGGAACGCGACCCGGAAAAGCGCCAGAAGATATATGACCGGGCCCAGCGGCTTCTGTGTAAAGACGCCTCCGCGGTCATGCCCCTTTATACCTACACCATCAACATGCTGGTCAAGCCTTACGTAAAGGACTTTCCCATGAACAGCCAGGACCTCCTCTACCTCCGCAAGACCAGGATAGTGGAGGGAGAAAAATGACCAGGTTCCTGGCGGGCAGGATACTGTCCAGCCTGCTGGTCATTTTTGTGGTGGCCACCCTGACGTTCTTTATCATGCATAACGTTCCCGGCGGGCCCTTTGACAAGGAGAAATCATTTCCGCCGGAGATCAAGGCGAACATCGAGGCCAAGTATCATTTGAACGAGCCGGTCTGGAAGCAGTACCAGTACTACATGGCCGACCTTTTACACGGCGACCTCGGCCCCAGCTTCAAGTACAGGAACCGCCGGGTCCAGGACATCCTGGCCGATACCTTGCCGGTGTCCGCCCAACTGGGAGTCCTGGCCCTGCTGATCGCGGTGGTGCTGGGAGTGTCCGCGGGCATCGTGTCCGCGGTATGGCGCGACTCGGTGTTCGACCGGCTTTCCATCTTCGGGGCCTCGCTCGGGATCGCGCTTCCTTCCTTTGTGCTGGGCGCGTTTCTTATCTTTGCTTTTGCCTATCAACTGAAGTTCCTGCCGCCGGCGCTGTGGGAGTCTCCGCGCCACATGGTTCTGCCGGCCATTACCCTCGGCTTGGCGCCCGCTTCTTACCTGGCGCGGCTTACCCGGTCGAGCATGCTCGAGGTCCTGGAAAAGGACTACGTTCGCACAGCGCGAGCCAAAGGGCTTTCCGGCGCCCGGGTCATTCTAAAGCACGTTTTAAGGAACTCGCTGGGGCCGGTGGTGACCGTGGTGGGACCGCTGGTGGCCATGCTGATTACCGGCTCTTTCATAGTCGAGAAAATCTTTTCCGTGCCCGGCATGGGAAGGTTTTTTATCACCGCGGTAACCAACCGCGACTACCCGCTTATCATGGGAGTCACGCTCGTGTACACCACTTTGATCGTGTTCATGAACTTCGTGGTGGACATCGTCTACACTTTCCTCGATCCACGGGTCCGGCTCGAGTGAGTCGTTTTTTCATCTGCGCCTTACTTGCCTCGTTCCCGCGTTATGATCTCGGCCGCTTTTTTCGCGGAGCCGGCCACCACCTTGCTGCACGTTTCCATCATTCCGGCTTTGCCGGCAGCCTCCAGGTCTTTCGGGTCCAGCAGGTCAAAGGTCCGGCCCATGAGCTTCTGTTGGATATCATAACATCGGCAGCTTCCATAACGGTCCATGAAGTCCTGGTAAAGCTCCTTGCATAAAAGGTAAGAATTCATCGCGGCCATCATGTCCTGGTGGTGCTCGCGGTCGCGACCGAACACCAGGCTTATCATCATGGACCCGCCGGTGAGCGCGCCGCACGACCCGTCGCCGGAAAGTCCGATCCCGTCAGCCAAACCGCTCGCCGCCTTGAATACCTCCCCACTCGGCAGGTCCAGCGCGTCCTGGAGCGCGGCCACCACCGACTGGGAGCAGCCCGTGCACGTCTTCTCGTACTCCTCTCCCAGCTCGCCCGCTTTTTCAATAACCTCGTCAGTTTCCGTCTCTTCCATTTTCTTTCCTCCTCTGCGGTGTTCTATCGCTTGTAAATGCACTTGTTCGGCATTCGAGGTTTTTCCCGCTACTTCGCGCGCAGCCATACCTCCATGTGCGACTTGTCCCGATTGGCCCAGGCATAGTAAGGGATGGCGGTGAAGGTCTTGCCGTTTTCCGTCTTTCCTTTTACAGCCACCACTCCTCCGAGAAGTTCCGGCTTGTACTCGGCCCGCAAGCGCGGTTTTCTTGCGAGCACTGTTTCGTGTACGTTCAAGCCTGGATTGTCCGTATCCTCCAGGCAGTAGACCAGCGGCCCGTACATGATGGCTGCCCTGCCTCGATTGGCCTTGACGCGTGGGTCGCCGTGGACCAGGTGCGGTCCCATTCCCATGTCCAGTTTTATTGTGTCTCCTTTTTTCCATTTCCTGGATAGGTCCAGATAATTGCCCGGCTCCGGTTCGTACTCGATCGGGTTTCCGTTTACGCTGACCTTGAGATGGCTTATCCAGGACGGCTGCCGGAGGTATAGCGTAAAGCGGGCGGGCTCTTCCGGCAAAAGCGATATTTTTATCTTGCCGCGATAGGGCAGGCCGCTTTCCACTTCAAGGCGGGACGCTCCTTTGTCGCCGAACGAGACCTCTCCGCTTACGTACTGGTGCAGCCACAGGCCGCTGCCATCTTCGCTGTAAACATAATTCCCGAGCGAGGCCATGAGCCTGGCTATGTTGGGCGGGCAGCAGGCTACCGGATACCAGGGCCGGCGTTCAGTTTCCCCGCGTGCGACTAAAGGGTTCTCGTAGAAGAAGCGTTTGCCGTCCAGGGAAAGGGCGGCAAGAAAACCGTTGTACAGGGTCCGTTCGATCAAGTCCGCGTACTTTGCTTCGCCGGTCGCCTGGAGCATCCGCCAGGAAAAGAAGATGCTGCCGATGGCCGCGCAGGTTTCGGAGTAGGACTTATGGGGAAGCTCGTAGTCCTTGCCGAACCCTTCGATTACCGGCAGCGCGCCCATTCCCCCGGTTATGTAGGTCCTCTTTTGAGTGGTGTTGTCATGGATGCGGGCAAGCGCATTCAGAAGTCGCCGGTCGTCGTTTGCGAGGTAGAGTTCTGCTGCTCCCGCGTAAAAGTACATGGCCCGGACCGCGTGTCCCTCGGCCACCGTTTGTTGAAGTACAGGCTTATGGGCCTGGAAGTACTTGCCGCTGTAGAAGTTCTCGAGAATCCTGCCGAGAAGAACCGGCTTGATATAAGGTATGCCGCCGTAAGAGCCCTGCTTTTCATAGTCGCTTCCCAGGTACTCTTTTCTCTTTCTTTTAACCTCTCCAGCAAGCCTTGTTTGAGCGAGCAGGTCTTTAAGAAGCTCTTTTTTAAAGTCATCGCTCTTGCCGCGCTCATACACGAAGAAGTCCGCGGTGTTCTTGTAATCTCCGGTAAGCCGGTACATGCGCATGAGAGCGAGCTCGATCTCCTGGTGTCCGGGCATTCCTTTTTTGCCGGCCGGGCCGAAGGTATTGCTTACGAGGTCCGCGAACTTTCGGGCGGGGTTAAGAAGGTCGTTTTTGCCGGTGGCGTTGGCGTGGGCTGCCGCGGCTTCCATGAGGTGTCCGGCGCAGTAGAGCTCGTGATCCATCCACAGGTTGGTGAACCTCTTGTCAGGCGCAAAGCTCTGGTAATAGGTGTTCAGGTAGCCGTCCTTCATCTGCGCCTTGTTAATAAGGCTTATAACCTCGTTCACCCTTTCACGAAGCCACCGGTCTTCCGGGTGCTTTCCCATGTAGTAAGAGGCCGCCTCCAGCCACTTGTAGAGGTCCGAGTCAAGAAAAACCGCGCCCCGGTGGATGCCGTCCTTTACGCCCGCCACAACCCGGAAGTTGTCAACGTGGTGATGGGACTCCAACTGCTCCCACTCCGCCCGCATGGTGGTCTTTCGGACCAGCTCCTGTTTTTGTCCCCAGAAGCCGCCTTCGACTTTAACTTGCGAGAGGGGGACGGCCGAGGTCCGGCTCCCGCCTAAATCCGGGTTTGGCGCTTTCATGCCGGTCCCGGCTGTATCGCCTTGTACTGACATAACAAGGCAGATAACAAAGGACCAGAAAAAGCATTTGACTCTCTTCATTTCCTTCTTACCTTTTTTATAATGTTTATATTGGCGTAAGTTCCGGACCCGGCCAGTATACTTTGTCGGAGGGAAGAACAAAACTCTAAAGCGGACCGACGCGAAAAACCGGCTGTCCATGGAGGGAACGGATGAGCGAAAAACCTTCTTTTGACGTTAAGAGCTCGGCCACCGGTGAGTTGGTGGGAACCTATGCGCTCATGGACAAGGATGACATTGATTTAAGGGTGAAGAAAGCGCGACAGGCATTCGAAAGCTGGTCGCAAAGCACGCTGAAAGCGCGCCGCCGTTTTCTGTCCCGGGCTGCGTCCATCTTGGCTGATGATGCCGAGCGTTACGCGAAGATCATATCCGACGAGAACGGAAAGACCAGGGTGGACGCGCTTATTGCGGACGTTTTCCCATCTTGCGACCTTCTTCACTATTACTCGAAGACACTTCATAAGCACCTTGCGCCGGTAAAGGCTGATGTTCCGCTTTTGTTTCCGGGCAGGAAGGCTTATTACGTGTTCGAGCCCCGCGGAGTGGTAGGGGTGATCTCTCCCTGGAACTATCCGCTAAGCCTTTCCGCTGGGCCGTCCATATCCGCTATTGCCGCGGGCAACGCAGTGGTGTTAAAGCCGTCGTCTCAGACCAGCGGCTGCGGTTTCATCCTGGAGGAGGTCTTTCAAAAAGCGGGACTGCCGGAAGGAGTTTTTCAAACGGTTACCGGAAGCGGCTCGGTCACCGGCCAGGCCCTGATTGACCACCCGGACCTTGACATGCTCTTTTTCACGGGCTCGACCGAGGTGGGCCGCACTGTAAACCTTAAGGCTGCCGAGCGTCTTGTCCCAACCATCATGGAGCTCGGGGGCAAGGACGCGGCCATTGTTACCGGCAAGGCCGATCTTGGCCGGGCCGCTTCCTCAGTGGCCTGGGGAGCGTTCACCAACAGCGGCCAGACCTGCATCGGGATCGAGATGTGCTTGGTGGAACGAAACGTTTACGAGGAGTTTTTGAAAAAGATCCTGGATATTATTGGGGAGTTGCGCAACGGCCAGACCTCGGGCGAGATCGGGGCCATGACCATGCGCTCGCAGCTCGAACTCGTAAAGGACCAGGTAGCGGACGCCCGCGAGAAAGGGGCCCGGGTCCTTACGGGCGGCGCGCCCGCCGGCGAAGGGGAGGGCCTTTATTATCCTCCCACTGTCCTGGTTGATGTAACGCCTGATATGAAGGTCATGAAGGACGAGACCTTCGGGCCGCTTCTGCCGGTTTTGCCTTATGATAACGTGCAGGAAGCCATAGACCTCGTGAACCGCGGTGAGTACGGCCTGTCCGGCGCGGTGTACAGCTCGGACATGGAGGAGGCCCGCGCCATCGCCGGAAAGATCAAGACCGGCTCTATCAACGTAAACGATTGCCTTATCACTTATGCGGTGCCGGACCTACCGTTCGGCGGAGCCAAGAACAGCGGGGTGGGCAGGTATCACGGAAGGCTCGGCCTGCAAAACTTCTGTGAGATAAAGTCCATCACCGAGTACAAGGGCGGCCTTGAAAAGGAGCCTTTTTACTATCCCATGGCGCCGGACTTGGAGGGCCTGTTAAAGAACGGCATGCAGGCCATGTTCAGCCGAAACCCCTTTAAGAAAGCCCTCCGAGCGCTCCAGTCCGGCCGCGGTTTTTACAAGGCCTTCAAAGGGGAAAAGAAGAAGACTGAATAATCCGGCTCAAAAGGGGAATGAGGGTTTTCAATGGACGGCAAGCGGCAAAAGGTGGTACACTCGATTACATGGGCATTGAACAGTACGATGAGCGGGAAATCCGTTGCCCGAGGATGGGGGATTTCGTTCCCTTCAAGTACTGCCGTACCTGCGGAAGACCTTTCTGCCGGCTGATTATCTCCTGCTGGGCGGTGAAGCTCGATATCGGTTCTTTCCTGGCGGAGCACTACGATGCGGAGACCATCCACGCCGGCCTGGAGAAACCGGCTGTCGGTCGGGTAGGTAACATACTGGAGCTCAGCGACAAGTACCGGCAGAGGTGATTACTGTCCCTTCTGTTTTTGTACGGATATTTTCATGTCGAGTCCCTTCTGGTCGTGGGAAAAGGACTCGATGACAACAGGCACGCCCTCCAGGAAAGAGTTGGTCTCCAGAGAGCCCCGCAACCAGTACGCCATCCAGGCGTGGGTGGTCTCCGGCCAGTCATAATCGCCCGTCCTCACACCGTATACCTCAACCTCGAAATCCTCGCGGGAACCCGAGACGCGCGTTTTTAGCTCTCCGTTTAAGAACTTGTTTGACTCTTTGCTCAAGGGCACGGAAAAGCGGAGCACGAGCGCAGTGTCGCCGAAGGTAAGCTCTGCATCGCTGTTGGGTATTTCCTGCAGGAGGCTGTCCTTTACGAGGTAGTTTGCTTCTTTCGGGTTCAGGGATATCTTGTGCTCGGAAGCGCGGTTGTTTTTCAGTGCGGCAAAGGCGGGTTCCATCTCTGCGGTAAAGGCTGCTTCATCCTTGGCCGTCCATTGAAGCTCGGGGTAATTCACGGGCTCGGTGGACAGCACCTTGGTGTTGACCCAGAAATAACCGATTACGAGAAGCGCGGCCAGTCCGAGCACAAACCCGGCTCCCACCGCTGCCACGCATCCGCAACATCCTCCTTTTTTCTCCATCCACCACTCCTTTTATCCCACGCTTCCCAGCCGGAGCCGTTTTCCCCATCTTCTTTTAAGTACGGCCGCGATTTTCTCGTTTTCAGGCTCGGAGAGCTCCGGATCGCGGCGGGCCAGGTCGAAAGCGTCTTCTCGCGCCTTCTGTAGCTCGTCCATGTCTCTTATGATATTCGCCACCCGGAAGTCGGGCAAGCCTGACTGGCGCGTCCCGAAGAACTCTCCGGGGCCGCGCAGGGCCAGGTCTTCTTCCGCTATCTTGAAACCGTCATTGGTCTTTTCCATGACCTTGAGCCGGCGCCAGGCGTCCTCCGAGCGGGTGAAACCGGAGACCAGGAAACAGCGGGACGGATGCTCGCCGCGTCCCACCCTGCCGCGGAGCTGATGGAGCTGGCTCAGCCCGAACCGGTCGGCGTGTTCTATCATCATGACCGTGGCATTGGCCACGTCAATTCCGACCTCGATCACGGGGGTCGCCACCAGTACGTCAATCTCTCCCTGCTGGAACGAGCGCATCACCGCTTCTTTCTCTTCGGAGCGGAGCCTGCCGTGTACAAGTCCCACCCGGAAGTCGGGGAACGCCTTGGCCTGGAGGTACGCCGCCATGTCGCCGGCGTTCTTCAAGTCCATGTTTTCCGACTCCTCGACCAGGGGGTAGACTACGTAGGCCTGCCTTCCCTCGGCAAGGTCTTCCCTTATCTTTACCAGGACTTCTTTTACCTGTTTGTCCTTGTAGACCCTGGTGTTCACGGGCTGTCTGCCGGGCGGCATCTCCTTTATCACGGACACGGCCAGGTCTCCGTACACGGTCATGGCCAGGGTCCGCGGAATGGGTGTGGCTGTCATCACGAGAAGATGGGGCGTGGCCCCTTCCGGCCCCTTGGCTTTAAGCCGCGCCCGCTGTATGACACCGAAGCGGTGTTGCTCGTCAATGATCCCGAGCGCCAGGTTCTTGAACCTGACCTTTTCCTGGATCACGGCGTGGGTGCCCATAACCAGCGAGGTCTCGCCGCCTGCGATCCTCTCAAGCAGGGCCTCCCGCTCGCGGCCGCGCACCGAGCCGGTCAGAAGCGCGCACTCGATGTCGAAGCCATAAAGCATACTGCTGATGGTCCGGAAGTGCTGCTCCGCCAGGATTTCGGTGGGGGCCATCACAGCCACCTGACAGCCGGCCTCGATGGCCGCGAGCGCGGCCAGCACCGCCACCACCGTTTTGCCGGAACCGACGTCTCCCTGTAGCAGTCGGAGCATGGGATGGGGCTTGGCAATGTCTTTTTCGATCTCGTCCGCCACCTTTTGTTGGGCCGAGGTAAGTTCAAAAGGGAGAGAATCACAAAACCTCCGCGAGAGCTCTCCGGCTGGAGCTATAGGCACCGCCGGCTCTTCCACCACTCCGCGCCGCCGGAGCGCGAGCCCCAGCTCGAGAAAGAAGAACTCGTCATAGGCGAGTCTGCGATGGGCGCGAGAGCGGTGGGAGTTGAACTCCTCAAGGTCGGCGTCTTCCGGAGGAACATGGACCTCGTGGAGGGCCCGGGCGAGTCCGGGAAAGCCGTGCGCTTGAAGGTTCTCCTCCGGCATGATCTCGGGGATGCTGTCCTTGTAGGTCTCGAGGGCGTTGCGGGTAATCCTGCGCACGGTCTTCTGGAAAAGTCCCTCGGTAAGTGGATACACCGGCACCACCCCTGTCTGATCGGAAACGTCGTCCCCTTCCGGGTCGAACACGTCCAGCTCCGGGTGTGTCATTACCAGGTTGCGGCCCGACTGACGGATGACCTCGGTGGCGATGACCGTCTGGCCGCGCGGGAACTTCTTCTCCAGGTAATCGCCGTTGTAGTGGAACCACTTGGCGGTGATAAAGCCGGTGTGGTCGTAAAGAAGCATCTGGTATCCGCTCCGTCCCCGCCCCCAGTGGGCCACGCCGCAGTCCATGATCTGGGCCACGATGGTTGCCCGCTCGCCTGCGTGAACGTCTCTTATCTTTTTTACCAGTCTCCGGTCTTCGTAACGGTTGGGAAGATGAAAGATAAGGTCGTTCACCGTGTAGATACCGAGGCGCTGGAGCTTCTCCGCGAGCCTGGGGCCCACTCCTTTTACGTACTGGACCTCGGTGTCGAGCTCCTGGAGCGCCTGGACGGCGGAGGACCGGGCTTTCTTCGTTTTGATTTGATCAGCGGCCGCCGGCTTTTTTTCCAGCTCTTCCAGGATGCCGAGCAAAAGGG
>JAWOBU010000249.1:0-16640 GCA_046484135.1 bacterium | reverse complement strand
TTCCGTCCTGGTCCAGGGACAAGTCCATGTTGGACGTGATAAGTGTCTTTCCTTCCCTGGGCATACTGCTGGTAAAAAGAAGAATGTAGTTGTGCTCCTGGGGAATATATACCTTAAGATGATAGCGCAAGCTGGTGATGCCCTCTGAGAAAAGGGACTTCTTGTTTTGATAAAAATAAACGGGCGCCGGCGTTTCCACATCCCGCCGGAGCAGAGGAATGGTGGAGGGCACGTCCAGGGATGTCGTTTTCTTAACATCGTCCGGGCTGTGTATGGTCTGGTCCAGGTACTCAATCCCGTAAGCCAGCACTATGCCCCCCAAGGCACCCAGTAGCAGGCCCACCATAAGGTTCAACACCTCCTTGGGCTTTATAGGATTAAGGGGGACCTCGGATTTCGCCTGGACGTACATGACGCTGCTGGAACGGTTGTTCATGTTTACGTTTACTTCTTTTACCGCGGACAGGAGGGTCCGGTACAGCTCCCGGGAAGAGTTGGCCTGGCGTTCCAGGATCATGTAGTCAATGTCTTTCTCGGTGCTGCTGATGGCCGATTCTTCCAAGGCGGCCAGGGAATCCTCCAGGTACTTCTCCTTGGACTTTAATACGTTCAAATTATATTGAAGACGATCAAGGTTTATGAGAAGCTCACGCTCGAAAGATTCCTTCAACACCTCAATGCGGTTTTCGATCTGGACCATTTCCGGGTGGTTCTTAAGATACCGGTCTTTGAGCTCCTTGTAACGAATCCTGGCTTTTACCAGGTCGCGCCGCAGATCCAGAAGGATGGAGTTTTCGCTCAAAATGGGGTTGTACTTGGTGAAGTTCTTTTTTTTCTTGAGTTCCCGGATCTGGGAAATCTGGGACTCCAGTTCTTTTATTCTGCTGCGAACATTGGTCAGCTCGGTGGATATCTCCGACCTCTGCTTGGCCACGTACTCCTTGTCTCTCTCGCTCTGAAAGATGTCGTGTTTCTTGCGGTACTCATAAAGGTCGGCCTCCGCCTCCCGGAGCTGCTTCTGGGTCTTCTCCAGCTGGGAGTTCAAGTACAGAAGCGAGTTCTTCATGCCGAGCCTCTGCTCTTTAGCGTTATACTTGACGGCCAGGTCGGCAAGTACGTTCACTACGTCCTTGGCCAATACCGGATCGGGATTCTGATAATTGATGTATATCATGTTGGTGCCTTCCGGATTCATTATGGAAAGACCACCCTTAATCTGTTTGGCCTTGCGGGTCAAGTAATCGTTCTGAACGCTTTTGTCCGCATTGAAGTAATTTATCTTTTCCACTTCCCGCTGGAAATAACCGCGGTCTATCAGTTTCTCGGCGAGCTCCTTCAGGACCGGCATGGACTCGATCATGTTCATCTTGGTGTTGAAGTCTTCTTTATAAATCCGGTTGTAGCCCTCGGTCTCCTGCTCCCGGATAATATTGGTGTGCCCGTACCGCTGCAAAATAATAGTTGATTGGGCCTGATATATAGGCGTGGCAAGATGGTTGTAAAGAAAAGCCGCCAACAAACCGAGCACGACTATCAGAAGGACCTCCCACCGGTGCTTCAGTAACGGGATCACGAGCTCCTGGATGTTGAGGTCTCCGCCTTCAAGCGGCTGAGTTTTCTCACCGAGGTAGCGGTCTTCGTTCATCTATAAATCGCTCCTGTTTTTTATTAAGATAAGGGGGAAAAGGGAAACCGATAGCTCTATCGCCCAAACAAAACGCCTGCCTCCCCCTGCCTATAAACCGCCCTCCGGAGACCTTCTCCCGACAGGGCCGGCCGGAGTTTTGCCTTAAAGGCGGTTCCTCTCGTATACACTGTGGAGATAGAAGCTAACGTGCCCTTACCAGCTATTTATAATAGATACTCGGCCCCCTGATGTCAAGCTGAAAGGATGTGGTCTGGTTGGTGTTGAAGCGGGTGAAAGGTTATAATCTGTTCACGGGTTTTACAAGCGAACTTTTAATTCTTATAAGCGGTTTCCATCGCGGCCGAGGCCGCTCGCACCTGCTCATAATTTTAATTCGAAAAAGCTGTTCAGCTTCCGGGGTCGGGAGAGAGAGAGAAGAGAGAGGAGGGACTTGATGAAACGTGCGTTTATTACCGGGATCACCGGCCAGGACGGCTCTTACCTTGCGGAGCTGCTCCTGGAGAAGGGCTACGAGGTATGGGGTCTTGTTCGCCGTTCTTCTTCGGTGAACACCGGGCGCTTAGACCATTTGCTTACGGAGGCGCAAGGCAAGGCCGGTGCTCTCAAGCTGGTTTACGGGGACCTTTCCGACAGCCTTTCTTTGTCGGACATCCTGCACGATGTCAAGCCGGACGAGGTTTATAACCTGGGCGCCCAGTCCCATGTGCGCATCTCTTTTGATAATCCGGTCTACACAACCAAGGTGAACGCCCTGGGCGCGATCCGTCTTTTGGAGTCCATCCGCAAGCTGGACCCTATGCCTCGTTTTTACCAGGCCTCCACCTCGGAGATGTTCGGCAGAAGCCCGGCCCCCCAGTCGGAGGACACGCCGTTCCGGCCCCGCAACCCCTACGCCTGTTCCAAGGTGTACGCCTTCCACCAGCTCGTCAACTACCGGGAGGCTTACGGTCTGTTCGGTTGTAACGGCATCCTTTTCAACCACGAGTCGCCCCGCCGGGGCGAAAACTTCGTTACCCGGAAGATCACTATGGCCGCGGCCCGGATCAAGCTGGGTCTCCAGGACAAGCTGTACATGGGCAACCTCGATACCAAGCGGGACTGGGGTTATGCCCCTGACTACGTGCGGGCCATGTGGATGATGCTCCAGGCGGACGAGCCTGACGATTACGTGGTGGCCACGGGCGAGACCCACACGGTGCGGGAATTCCTGGAGTGCTCTTTCGGGAGGCTGGACCTGGACTGGAAGGAGTACGTAGAGATTGATCCTGCTTTTTATCGCCCCAGCGAGACCTGGGAGCTTCGGGGCGACTCTTCCAACGCGCAAAAGAAACTGAAGTGGGAGCCGCAGGTGAGCTTTAAGGAGCTGGTCGCCATCATGACCGACGCGGACCTTAGGCTGGCCCGCCGCGAGCTTAAAGAACAATCAGGGGAATATTGACAGGATACGTTTTTGTCGCGGCTCCCGCCGCTCGTACATGTTACATTATTTTACAAAGCACGTTGAGGCAAAAGCGGCTGCATCACCAAAAAGACGATTAAAGGAGGACAGCCATGGAGATGAAACGTAGAGGTTTCTTTGCCGGCTTGACCGCAATGGGCGCGGGCGCGACCGTATTTTTCCGGAACGCCAATGCCGAGGGCCGGGAGCTTCCTTCCAGCCCCGGCGCCAAAGAGGAATCCGATGAAGGAGTGATCGAGCTTCCCGGCTTTAAAAAGGACAAGTCCTACAGCCTGGACCAGGCCCTTTTAAACCGCCGTTCGGACCGGTCTTTTAAAGAGGGCGCAACTGTCAGCAAGGAGCGGCTTTCCAGGATTCTGTGGGCCGCGGACGGCGTGAACCGGAAGAACGACCATCGCACCGCTCCTTCCGCCCTGGCGAGGTATCCGGTGGACATCTATGCCGCGCTTCCGGAAGGGGTTTACAGGTACGAACCGGAAAAGCACCGTCTCCAGCAGGTGGTGTCCCGCGACATCAGGGACGAGATACCCCGCCAGCCCGGCTTTAAAAGAGCTTCCGTGAACCTCTTGTACGTGATCAACAAGGGGCTCATCGAGCGGGGAGAAACCGCTTGGGCGGACATCGAGGTCGGCTGCATGGTGCAGAATGTTTACCTCGAGTGCGCCGCGCTGGGCCTGGGTTCTTGCGTGTATGCCCTGGTCCGCTACGACAACGTAACAAAGATACTGGGGCTGAAAAGCAACCAGATATTGCGGATCGCCCAGGCCGCGGGGGAGCTTCGGGATTAGTGTTTGCTCACAATTGTTTTTGTCGCTTACGAAAAGCAGATTGGTTGTGTTTTTAATTCGTGAGATTACCTGAGGGGCATGATTAATCGGTTTTTTGGATGGCCCGGCTTATATCTTCGGCCACACCGGGCGGCAGCGGCGAGGCGGCGGCGGAGGTTTTCTCCGCCTTCCTTTTTTCTTCTTTCGGTTCGCCGGCAGTGTTTTTGTTTTCTTCTGCCTCCGCAGTGCTTTTGGTTCCGGTTTTTGTGGAGGGCTCCGTCTCTGTAGTTTCTTGCGGGGGGCTTTCAGTGGCCCCGGTTTTCTTTTGCCGGTCGGAGTAGAGAAAGGCCTTTAAATGCTCTTCTCCGAACCGGTCGGAGGCGATGCTTTTGTCCGCTTGTTCCGCTTCCTTGGCAAGCAGCTCGGATATCTCTTCCGCCTCCTTTTGCAGCCTTTTTTCCTCCGCGTCCGACGGCCGCTTTCTCCGGTCCGGCCTGGTCCCTTTCAGAAGGCAGGTCCCTCGGGCGTAGTAAACGTCGTCCGGTTTTTTAAACCAGCCAGCAGGCTCGTCCGCAAAGGCCTTCTTGGCGAACCTGACCCACATGGGCAGGGCCGCCTTCCCGCCGGTGTAGCCGTGGCGCATGGGCGAGTAATCGTCTTTGCCCACCCATGTTCCGACCACCATGCGGGGCGTATACCCGATGTACCAGGCGTCCCGGTAGTCGCTGGTGGTACCGGTCTTTCCCGCAGAGCGGCATCCGATGTAACGGGCTCGCTTGGCAGTCCCGTCCCGGACGACTTTCTCCAGGATGTAGTTCATGAGATAGGCCTCTCCTTCCGGCAACACTCTTTCCGGGGGGCTTTTCGAGCGGTAGATTATGTTTCCGTGCCGGTCTTCCACCCGTTTTATGAACACCGGCTTTTTTGCAAACCCCTGGGAAGCGAACACGGCGTAGGCGTTGGTCAAGTCCAGAAGCGACACCCCGTATGCCCCCAGGGAGATGCTCAAGCTTTGCGGAAACTCCTGGTTTATGCCCATTTCATGGGTCCGCTCGATTATGGCCTCAAGCCCTATCTTGTATGCCAGGCGGACGGTAACCACGTTCCTGGATTTGACCAGGGCTTTATGAAGAGAGGTTGCGCCGTAATATCTCCGGCTGTAGTTCTTTGGTCTCCAGCGGTAGCCGTTATGGCGCACGGTAAAGGGCCGGTCATATATAATGGTGGTGGGGTTGTACTTTCTGGTGGAGAAGGCCGCGGAGTAGACCACGGGCTTCATGGCGGAGCCGGGCGGCCTTTTGCTTTGGGTGGCGCGGTTGAACTGGCTCCGCTCATAATCGTACCCGCCCACCAGGGCCAGGACCTCGCGGGTTACAGGATCAATGGCCACCAGCGCTCCATCCAGCCGGGGCTCCTGCACCAGCTCCACTTCGAGCGTCTCTCCCCCGTCGCGGCGCACCCGGCACTTGACCACGCCTCCCACCGGAACATCCCGCGAGTTGCGCCACGGAGTCCGCCAAATGGAGACCCGCGCCGGACGGCTTCCCACCTTAAGCTTCACCTCTTTGTTGGAAGCCCCGCTAATAAGGGCATGCACGGTCTTCCCCTTGCCCAGAGCACCGTCTCCCAGTTCGCGATCCACCTCTTTTAAAAACTCGTCTTTTTGAGAGGGCTTCAAAGACTCGACCCGTACCTGGCGGCCGCGCATCCTCCGGTCCAGGTCTTCCAGCCAGGTCTTTACCGCGTACTCCGCCTCTTGTTGCGTCCGGGGGTCCAGACTGGTGTAAACCTTGTAGCCGCCTTTGCGGTACGCCTCTTCTCCCAGGATATCCTGGAGCCGCGACCGCACGGTCTGGATGAAGTAAGGCGCCGGGACCTCCCGGTCCCGCCTTTGCCGGCGCACTCCCGCGTACTCTTCCAGGGCGCGTTTGGAGTCCCGGGAGCTAATAAAGCCCTGCTTCACCATCTGTCCGAGGACCCAGGTCATTCTTTTCCGGGCGAGCTTCTTGTTGTTAAAAGGACAGAAGCGAGTGGGGGCCTGGATAACGCCGGCCAGCATGGCCGCCTGGGCAAGATCGAGGTCTTTAGCCGACACTCCGAAGTAGGTCCGGGCGGCTTCCTCGACTCCCCAGGCGCCGGCGCCGAAGTAGACCATGTTAAGATAGATTCCCAGGATGCGGTCCTTTTCCATCCGATCTTCCAGCTCCCGGGCCATGACCGCCTCTTTGATCTTGCGGGAGAGGGACCGCTCCTGCGAGAGGTAGTAGTTCCTTATTACCTGCTGGGTGATGGTGGACCCGCCTTGCTTGACCCGGCCGCGCAACAGGTTGACAAGCGCGGCCCGGCCGATGCCGCTGTAATCCAGCCCCCGGTGGGTGTAGAAATCAGCGTCCTCCGCGGCCAGGAAGGCGTCTTTGACATGATCGGGGAACACGCTTACAAAGACCCGCCGGCGGCGTTCGTGCCAGTAGGTAAACACGGTTTTTCCGTGCCGGTCGCATATCCTGGTAACCAGGGCGGGTTCGTAATTGAAAAGAGAGTCAAGAGAAGGGGTCTCGCGCAAGACCAGCACGTAGGCAAGGCAAACCGCTTCCAGCACTAATACCAGGAACAACACCGCGGCAGCGCCGATAAGAACGCGCCGCCTGCCGGAGGCCTTGGCCGAAAGCCGGCTCCATCTGGACATCAGGGACATGTGCTATCAACCCTTGCCTTGGAACTTAGAGCGGCAGATGCAAACATTCAGCCCGCCAACCTCCCGGGTCCGCAGACAACAACAGTATTTCCAGTGTATTTTACAACGGCATGATTTGCAAACAGATGAACGGATGAAACTCGGGATGAATTTTCATGTCGATGTCCCCTGCTCAGGCTTCTTGACCCGGTCGGTTTATGGAAACTATAATCTTAATTCCATGAGCCCCAGGAAACCAAAGTCTTCCCGGAAGAAAAAACAGTCTTCTCCTCAGCAGGGGAAGACCGCGCCTCAAAAGAAGAAGGAAGCTCCTGCACCGCAGAAGAAGAAAAAGACAGAGTCCTCTTCAGCAAGCAGTCCCTCTCGCGAAGGCAGCCGGAGATTCCGGGTGCCCCGTTGGCTGCCTTTACTTATAATCCTGCTGGCCGGGCTTTTCTTCCGGCTGTCCACCACCTTGTGGGAGCCGCAGGTCTACCCGGACTCCATGCAGTACATGCACTTGGCAAAAGAGATCAGGAGCGGGGCCTTCTTCAGCGAGAACTTCGACCTGGACCAGGGCTTTATCAAGTCCCGGCACCTGCCTCCCTTGTACCCGTTTCTAATATCGCCGTTTGCCGGGACCCAGGCGGACCTGGAAAAGGTGGGCATGTCCATATCTCTTTTCCTGTCCCTGCTGGCCCTGGTCTTCCTTTACTACGGCCTGGCCGGGGCGTTCACGAGACGGGCCGCCATTATCGGGACCTCGATCATGGCGTTCCATGCCTTTACCCTGCGGTACGCAAACCCCATCCTGACGGAGTCCACCTTTACCTTCTTCTATGCCGCGGTCATCTGCATTTCACTCTACGCCATGATGAAGCCGGCGGTGTGGAAGTTCGCCGTGTTGGGGGTGTTGTGCTCCTGTGCCTATACGACCCGCGACGTGGGCCTCACCGCGCCCGTGATCGTACTGGCCTTTGCCTTGTTCAAGTTCGGCGTAATGGACAGGATGCCGTGGAAAAGAACGGCGACCCTGGTTCTGGCCCTGTTGTTCGTCTTCCTGGCGTTCACCGCGCCATACCTGGCTCACATCCGGGTCCGGACCGGAAGCTGGGGGCTTACCGCCCAGATGTCCAATACCAGCCTTACCCGACAGGTACAGCTTTTCGGCGGCGACCGCTTCGACCGCGACCGGCTGCCGGCACAGGAAAAAGGGACCGACCTGGTGGGAGACGAGCCGGCAGAGGGGGCTGCCGACCTTTTAAAGCTGGCTCCGGGCCTTATCAAAAAGACCGTGTTTAACATGGGGTCATACGGGAAAGAGCTGTTAAAAAAATGGAACCCGCTTATTTTCATCCTGGCGGTTACCGGTCTCTTCGGGGCCTTCTTCCGATACCGGCGGGAAAAGGACCGCGAACAGCTTTTCTATACCGTTTATATCGCGGTATGGATAGTTCAGCTCTGGGCATTGTACTCCTTGATAACCCCTTACATGGTGGACAGCAGGTACATGTACCCACTGGTGGTCCCCGGCATCATGATGGCGGCTCTCGGCATCGAACATGCCTCCCATAGTTTTCGCCAGAGCTTCAGCTCGAGCGAGCCCGGCAACCGCACCTCGGTGCACGTTCTTGTTCTCATTCTTTTGATCCTGGTCGTGGTGTTCCTGGCTTTTCTCCACCTCGGCGTTGACTCCTTTACCCTGAAGAACTTTATTCGAGAGCACCAGCGGTCCCTGGGATGGGTGCTGGTGTTCTATCTTACGGCCCCGGTTATCGCGTTCATGCTAATTACCGGCTACGGGCTCCGGGCATTGCCCTTTTCTCTTGCCAGACCGGCAGTGGCCGCGGGCATCGGCGCGGGGCTCATAGTGCTGGGCGCCCTGTTGGCCGGTGTTTCCGACCGCACCCCGGTCTTCTACGAGTTTCTGCGGGAGAACAGCCTTACCACCCGGAACGCGGGGGACCTTTTCAAGCAGTTGTTTTTCCCCTATCTTCCCGCCGTGCTTTTTATAGGAGGGGGGCTCGGCTTCCTTGCTTTTGCCGCCGGCAAGGTGGGGGGACTCCTTTCTTTGCGGTTTTCGGTCTGGTTTCCGGTGTTCCTCTTGGCCGCGGTTTTTTTCTGTCAGTACCCGAACCTTTACTCGGTGGTATTGGAAGCAGACAACGACGTCCGGAGCATGGCCGTGAAGTATGCATCCGGTCACAAAGAGGCAGCCGCGGCCATAAAGGACCGGGTGCCTTCGGGCCAGATCATAGCTTCCCGCAAGCCCTTTATCGCCTATTACCTGGACGGCAAGTGGTACCGGGACCAGGAAGGCCAGCCCATACCCAAGACCGTTCCCGAGGTCCAGGAGCTCATCAACCAGGACAAGATTGACTACATCGCGGCTGACAGCCACACCTTCCGGGCTCTCCGGCCCGCACTTATCGAGCTGGCGCTGGGGCTGTCCGATATCGAAAACGCCAGGATCATCTACAGCAGGTTCTTTTCCGATTACCGCCGGATCATCACCATCTACGAGTGCGGCCGGAAAAAGGCGGAAACGCCCCGCCGGGGATCGGTCCGGGCCCATATTCAAAAAGCGGGCGAGTTCTTGCAGGAACAAAACTATCCCTTTGCCATGCGCGAGTTACAAAGAGCAATCGAGTATGACAACGACAACGAGACCGCGCGGAAAACCATGGTCCAGCTCCTGGAACGTTATTACGGACTCGCGAGAAGAAATCGCGTTCCCACCCTTTTGACAGCTCCTCACCTCATGCAGCGGCTTCTCAACGCTTATGAAAATTACACCTCAATAAACCCCGACGACCGGCAGGCCCGGCAACGCTACCAGGAGCTCAAGAGAACTTATGAAGCAGAAAAAGCCAGACTGGAAAAGGCGGGGAAGCCCACTCCTGATTCGAGGCCATGAAGAAAAAAGCCGGTAACCGAAGCTTTTTTCCTGACAAGGGCCGAAACAGGAGCAAGTAAGGAAGGCGGCCAAACCGCCGAAGGAGTATCCAAATGGGGAGAGAAAACGGAGACAAGGGAATGTCGCGGCGGGAGTTCGAGAAGGTACTGGCCGCGGGCACGGCCGCGGCTTCCCTGCCGTGGGGCAAGGCCCGGGCGGAAGCACCCGAGGCCATGGTCCACGTCGCCGGGGTCAAAAAAGGCTCACCCGAAGACGAGCTTAAAAACGCAGTCAAAGAAACGGCGTTGTCCGCCAGCGATTTCTCGTGGCTCTCCAAGGGAGACTCCGTGTTTATAAAGCCGGCGCTGAACTCGGGCAACCCGTATCCCGCGACCAGCAGTCCCGCCGGGGTGGCAGCCATGGTCGAGCTTTTGAAGGACAAGGGCGCGGCCCGGGTGGTAGTCTCGGACATGGCCGGCATCGAGCACGTAAAGCTCACCCGTGACGGTTTGAAAAAGGGCAGCACCCGCAAGCTGATGGAACAGGCGGGCCTGGCGGAAGCCGCTCGTTCCGCGGGCGCCGAGCTTTACTTCCCGGAGGAGGACGGGTGGGACGCGTTTTTCGAAGACCCCCTTGCGCAAGGCTCGAGCTGGAAGGGTGGAGTCATGATGCCGTCCATATTAAAGGACATGGACCATGTGGTGCTCATGCCCCGGACCAGCAGGCATGTCCTGGCGGGCTCCACCCTGGGCATGAAGGCCGCGGTAGGATACTGGCGCACCGACACCAGGCTCGAGTACCATAAGGACGCGTCCACCTTTCAGGAAAAGACCGCCGAGGCTAACACCGCCTCTACCCTGCTCGAAAAACAACGACTGGTCCTGACCGTGGCCACTCACGTCCAGACCACCTTCGGGCCGGACAAAGGCCACGTGGTAAATCCCGAAACCGGCCTCGTGATCGCATCCGACTCCATCGTGGCCCACGACATGGCATCCCTGGCCTGGCTTATCATGAACCGGAAAGAGACTCCCGAATCCAACAAGAGCCTAACCAAGGACCCTTACGTCAGCCAGACCGCGGTCTCTGTCACAAACCGGGGAGCGGTCATGCTGCTGGGAGGAGCGCTCGACGCGGCCCGGACCCACAAGCTCGTCCGGAACGACCTGGAAGCCGTCCGCGACGACCGGGTCCTGCAAAGGGCTTTCGCCATATTCGGAGGGAAACCCGCAGTACAGCTCATAGACGTAAACAAAAATGTCCCGGCCGAGATCATAAAGCAGATGAAAAACACGATGAGCCTTTAAGATGGCTGCTTAAAGTAGAATCGCTTTTACAAAGACGGAGCCTTTTGCAAAATACAAGAACAAGCTTTCCTCGCCCCGCTACTCCCGGCAAGTCAAAGCGAAAGCACATGAACAAACTATTGCCAATTTACGGTATGCCTTGTTAAATTGAGCTGTTGCTTGAAAAACGGCTATATGTTAAGCTTTGGCCTTAAAATAAAATCGGAAATAAAAAAAGTCTTACCTAAAGAGAGCAATAAAAATTGACCACGCCGCTTAAAAAAATCGTGATCGTGGGCCCCGGCGCCATGGGCTGCCTGTTCGCAGGCATGCTCAATTCCCCGGAAACGGACCTGTGGCTGTTGGACAAAGACACCGAGCGGGCCTCTGCAATCAACAACCAGGGCATCCAGATACTCCGGGATGATGAAAAGCTCGCCGTACCTGTAAAAGCCACCGCCCGACCCGCAGAAATCGGCACCGCCGATCTTGCCGTCATTTGCGTAAAATCCTATGATACCGGAAGCGCCGCCAGGCTGGCCTCGCAAGTGGCCGGAGAAGGCTCGCTTATTCTTACCCTCCAGAACGGCATGGGCAACGTGGAACAGTTGGCCGAGGTCTTCGGCCCGGAAAAGGTGCTGGGCGGGACCACCGCGCAGGGGGCCAACCTGGTGGACACGGGAAAGGTAAGACACGCCGGAGAGGGAGAGACCGTGATAGGAGAGCTCGCAGGAGGCACCAGCCGGGCGGAAAAGGTGGCCGGGTTTATGAGCTCCCGCGGTTTAAGCGCAAAAGTTACAACTGACCTCGAAGGGGTCATCTGGAGCAAGCTTATCATAAACGTGGCCATCAACGCCCTCACAGCCGTGCTGGGCGTAAGAAACGGGGTACTGGCCGAGACCGAAGCAACGAGAGAGATCATGGAGGCCGCTATAGAAGAAGTAAAACAGGTCTGCCGCGCCAGGGGCATCACTCTCAGCTTCGAGGACCCGTTCGAGCGGGCTCTCCAGGTCTCCCGCGCCACCGGTCAGAACATATCCAGCATGCTCCAGGACGTCCGGGCCAAGCGGCAGACGGAGATCGAGGCCATAAACGCCGCGGTGGTTGCAGAGGCCGCCGGCTATGGAATCGAAGCGCCGGTGAACTCGACCCTGAGCCGGCTGGTGCGGGCCATGGAGCAAACCCGCGAGAAAAAGCTTTGATATGAAAACCGGGCGTTAAGGTAATTATAAATTAGCCAGGGGGGAGGGTCTTAAAATGTCCGCCACTAAAAAAGTCCTTTATATTGACAACTCCAACATCTTTCGCGGCTGCAAGAAAACCGGATGGAGACCGAGCTACCGCAAGATAAGGGAGTTCCTGGAGACCGAGGAAGGACCCATTGAAGACGTGCATTTCTTCGCCTCCGAGCAGCAGGTGCCCCGCGAAAAACAGGCCCGGTTTTACAACGCGCTTAAAAACGAGCTCGGGTTCCATCTTCATACCTATCAGCTCGCCCACCGCAAAGTGGTGTGCCCGTCCTGCGGGCACGAGGAATGGATACCCACGGAAAAGGGAGTGGACGTGGGGCTGGTAACCCAGCTTTTAAAGGACATGCAAAACGGAAGCTTCGACATAGCACTGGTGATGAGCTCCGACCGCGACTTCCTGGACGCCATCGGCGAGATCATGAGCTGTGGAAGAAAAGTAAAGATCATCGCCTGGAAATGGACTCTGCCCCAGGAAACCATGCAAGCCTGCCGCGAGAACGAAATTCCTCTTATCTTTCTTGAAGACTACCAGGACAACTTCCGCAAGGCGGAAGGCGACATCCTCTGAGCTTCGTGAACGTGTATCAACGCCGCCGGCCGGGCACAAAGAAGGTGCCGGGCCGAGGGGATTGTTTGGGATCGCGGCGGCTCGTAAGATAAAACAGAGACCGAATTTTTTTCGAAAAAAGTGATATGAATTGATAAAACTCGAGAACCTGGAAATAGCTTTCGGCGACCGGACCATACTGGAAGGAGCGAACTGGGTGCTGGGGGACCACGCTCACGTAGGGCTGGTGGGCGAGAACGGCTCCGGCAAGACCACTCTTTTAAGGGCCGTGGCCGGCCTGATCGAGCCGGACCGGGGCCGGATCGAGGGCGCCAGGAACCTCGAGGTCGGCTACCTTCCCCAGCACGGGGTGGAGTTGTCCGGCAACTCGCTTGAGGAGGAAATACGACTGGCGGTAAAGCCGCTGCTCGATTTGCAAAAGGAGCAGGAAGCCATCGAAGAGAAGCTATCTTCCGACGGTCTTTCCGAGGCCGAGCAGGAAAGTCTGATCCGGCGCATGACCGAGCTCGGGGACCGCTTCCATATTCGAGGCGGTTACGAGATCGAAGGCCGCATAGGCAGGATACTTTCCGGCCTCGGCTTCAGGGAGGAAGACCGGTCCAAGCCGCTTTCGTTCTTCTCCGGCGGATGGCAGATGCGGATCGCCCTGGCCAAGCTGCTCCTGTCCCAGCCGCAAGTCTTGCTCTTGGACGAGCCCACCAACCACCTTGACCTGGAAGCCAGGAACTGGCTGGAAGAGTTCCTGAAAGACTACCCGGCCGCCTGGATGCTGGTCTCCCATGACCGGTACTTTTTGGACGTGACAACCCAAAGCATACTCGAGATAGAGGACGGAGTCCTTACTCCCTACCAGGGAAACTACACCGCCTATCTCGAGAAGAAAAAGAACAAGCTCCAACAGGAACAGAAGGAGTACGAGAAGTACCTCGATTACGTGGCCCGGCAGAAGGCTTTTATCAACAAGTACAAGGCCGACAAAAAAAGGGCCGCCCAGGTCCAGTCCCGGATAAAAATGCTCGACAAGCTCGAGCCGGTCGAACCGCCCCGCCAGTCGAAAACCATTAACATAGACTTTCCCGCTCCACCGCCCGCGCCCAGCGAGCTTTTACGGCTGTCAAAAGTGAACAAGTCCTACGGCGACACCGCGGTCCTGGAAAACGTGGACCTGGTGATCTTCAAGGGGGAAAAAATCGCGGTGCTGGGACCGAACGGGTCGGGCAAGTCCACCCTGCTTCGCATCATGGCCGGCCGCGAAGAGCCGGACAACGGAGACCGGCACCAAAGCCCGCGCACCGTCATGGACTTCTTTCACCAGGGAGCGGGAGACGAGCTCGAACACGGCCTTACTGCACTCGATACCCTGAGCAGGACCGCGCCCCTGGAAAGTGTCCCCAGGATAAGGAACATCCTGGGAGCGTTCCTCTTCAGCGGCGAAGACCAGGACCAGAAGGTCGAGGAGCTCTCCGGCGGAGAAAAAAGCAGGCTGGCCATGGCCAAGCTCATGCTCACTCCGGCAAACCTCATACTGCTCGACGAACCCACCAACCACCTTGACCTGGCCTCCAAGGAGGTCCTCCATAACGCCATCAAAAACTATGACGGCGCAGTAGTCTACGTAACCCATGACCGATACTTCCTGGAAAACATACCCGACAGGGTGCTGGAGGTAAGGGACAAAGCCGTCAGCAGCTACCCGGGCGACTACAACGACTTTGTCCGCGGCCGCGAAGGACAGAGGGAAGGGAAATCGCAAGACAATCTGAGCAAGGCCTTTAATGCGACCGGGAGCGGCACTGGAAAGGAATCAAAGTCGGTTCGCATCCGGAAGAAGGAAGAGGACAAAAAGAGACAGCGGCGGAGGCAGAAGCTGGAGAAAAGGCGGAGCGCGGTCGAGGAGTCCATTGCGGAAAAGGAGGCGGAGCTGTCCGCGCTGGAGAGCAGAATGGCCGATCCTGAAGTCTCGTCCGACTACCAGAAGCTTCTCGAGCTGGAGAAAAACAAGAGGTCCCTTACATCCGAGCTGGAGCGGTTATATAATGAGTGGGAGTCGCTGGAGCAAAAACCGGAACCGGAGGAGTAAACCGGCTGGTTGCGGCTTATAGCTTTCCCGGCTTACCCGGAACGCCAAAAGGGAGAAATCAGATGGGATGGTTCGATAATAAGGTGGCGCTGGTAACCGGCGCCAGTAAGCCTACCGGAATCGGGTGCGCAGTGGCGGACCGGCTGGCATCGGAGGGCGCGCACGTGGTGGTGGCTGACCTGTGCGAGCAGATGGATGAGTTCCCCGGTTACTGCCGGACGGGGTCCAACGCCGAGCTGGAAGAGCTTGCCGAAAAGGTAAGAGAGCACGGCGTCAAGTCAATGCCGGTGCCCCTGGACGTTACTGACCCGGAGGCGGTGGCGGCCATGGCCCGCCGGGTGGAGGACGAGTTCGGAAGCCTGGACGTGCTCATAAACAACGCCGGAGGCTCGCCCGGCCCGAACGCCATCGAGAACCAGGACGAGAAAGCCTGGCTCAAGGTAATGGACATCAACTTGAACGGGACTTTCCGGGTCTCCCAGGCCATGATCCCCCTTTTGAAAAAAGGCAAGCCGGGCGGCGCCATTGTCAACACCTCCTCCCGCGCCGGCAAGGTGGCGGGCGCGTTCATGGGTTCCTACTGCACCTCCAAGGCGGGCGTAATAATGCTTACCAAGGTGCTGGCCCTCGAGCTGGCGGGCGCCGGCATCCGGGTGAACTGTATCTGTCCCGGCCAGGTCCGCACCGACCTGGGCGAGTGGGGATGGAAGATGAGGGCCTTTGCCACCGGCAAATCCATGGAAGAGTTCGAAGAGGAGTTCTTTAAAACCATTCCGCTGGGAAGACCGGCTTCTCCCGCGGACTGTGCCAATGTTATCGCATGGCTCGCGTCAGACCAGTCCTCTTACCTCACCGGCCAGGCCATAAACGTAACCGGCGGACAGCTCATGGAGCTCTGATCCCGCCCGCTCTTTAATTGACAGCCTTTGTTGATGCGCCTATCATTGGCCGCAAGGAGTCACACATGGACGAGTTGAATATAAACCCGCGGCTCCGGGTCGCGCCCGTACCTGTCCAGGTTGAAGGGAAAAAGATGCTTCTCTTCCAGGACCCGGAGGGGATCGTGGAAGAGTCGGTGCTGGTTCCGCTGGAGGCCGCGGCCATTATCCAGTACTTTGACGGCAGCCGCAGTGTAAGGGAAATCCAGGAAGAGCTGACCCGCCAGACCGGCCAGCTCATTGATTCCGACCTGATCGAGAACCTCGCCCGGCAACTGGATGAAAAGCTTTTGCTCGACTCGCCGCGCTTTCACGGCCACGTAATGAAACTGAACGAGGAGTGG
Source organism: bacterium (assembly GCA_046484135.1). Lineage (GTDB taxonomy): Bacteria > RBG-13-61-14 > RBG-13-61-14 > RBG-13-61-14 > DATKZS01 > CAYQTK01. Next base: position 730 of record JAWOBU010000249.1, on the reverse strand, counting down.
GCCGCTCAAGAGGTCCGGCCGGCACTGCACGCGGGAAACTCCTATCCCGCGGAAAAAGAAAAGCTGAAAAAGTTCCTGGACGGCTTCTACACCGCTCCCGACGGCCCCGGCGGGTTACCGGGCGAGAGGAAGGCAAGCGACCTCAAGGGAATAGTCGCTCCTCACATGAACATAAACGACTCGGGCGCGTGCACCGCCCACGCTTTCAAGGCATTGGCCGAGAACACCGACGCCTCGCTCTTCATTATCTTCGGCACCGCCCACATGGAAGAGCAGCGCGTGTTCATTATGTCGGACAAGGACTTCCGGACACCGCTGGGCACGGCCCGCACCGACAAGGACCTGGTAAACCGCATCGCCCGGCTCCAGAGCAACAGGAACCCGCTCCATGACTACATCCACAAGCAGGAGCATTCCATCGAGTTCATGGTGGTCTTCCTCCAGCACGCCCTGGCCGATTCTGACGTCCGCATCCTGCCCGTCTTGTGCAACGGGTTCCAGCCCTCCGTCATAAGTGAGACCTCGCCCCGAAAAGAGCCTGCCTTCAAGGACTTCATGAGCGCACTTAACACTGCACTCTCCGAGAGGAACGAAAAGGTCTGTTTCATTGCCGGAGCTGACCTGGCCCACCTCGGGCCCAGGTACGGGGACCAGGAAAACTACGGCCCCGCCCGCATGAAAGAAGAGGAGGCGGAAGACAGGAAGATGCTCGACCATCTTGCGCAAGGGG
>JAWOBU010000242.1:0-10179 GCA_046484135.1 bacterium | reverse complement strand
GCCGGGGGCTCCATCAGGAGCTTTATAAAAGCGGTAAACTCGGCCATGGTAAGGCCCTCGAATATCTCCACCGCGGTTATGTTCCTCTCTTCCAGCCGCGTCTGGATTTCTTTTATGGCGACATGGGAGGAGTAAAAAGGAACGCCCTCGAACACCAGGACCTCGTCCATGACCCCCAGCGACAAGCTGCGGTTAAACCGGAGGAGCTTGGAGATGTTCTCGAAGCCCTGCTGGAGGGGAGACTGCACCGAAGGATGCTTCTCCGGGTAGAGCTGAAGGTTCTTCAACGCGGAAAGCATCTTGATGAGGACCTGTTCCAGGTCTTTCTTTTGGATCTCGGTCATATCTCTGCCCTCGACTTACGAGCTGGAGGCGTCCTTTTCCAGGAGCGTCTCCAGGGACTCGGCGCATTTTCTTTCCAGCTCCCCCTGCTTGTCGGGATCGGCGTAGCGGGCCAGCGCTTGTTTGGCGTTTTCTCCTCCCAGCGTGGAAAGCGCTTCCGCCGCCTTCACCCGGAGCCTATAGTTCAGGGCCCGCTTAAAAATGGCCCTTTTGTTCAGAATCTTGATCAGGGGAGGAAGCGCTTCTCTGGAGCCAATCTTGCTCAGCGTTTCTATTGTGGCCTCCATGAGCGGGAGCGTGTCTTCCCGCAAAGGAGTGGATTTCAACAGCTTCAGCAAAGGGGCCACCGCGGCGAGGTCCTTGCTTTCACCGAGCGCCTGGACCACCAGCAGGCGGACCTCGAAAGACTTCTCTGAGTTGAGCGATGAAATCAGCACCCGCGAGGCTTCCTTGCTCCGGTAACCCACCAGCGCCTTAGTAGCTTCCCGCCGGACCTTGTTTTCCGGGTGAGAAAGCATCTCCCGGATACCCTCGATCGCATTTCTGTCCTTGAGCACCCCTAAAAGGTAAATCGCTTTTCTGACCAGGACAGGTTTCTCTTCCATGGAAAGACGCGAGATAAGTATGGGAGACGAGTTCTCCTTCTGAGAAAGGATGAAGTCTGTAAGCGGCCGGTAGGCGCCCATGGCCTCGGTCCGGGCCATGGTATCGAGCGCCGCGTTTATGGAGTCTTTGCCGAGAAGCTGGAACAGGAGGAGATATGACTCCGGCTCGGACACGTTCGACTTGCCGTACCGGTCCATGAGGTGCATCAAAAACGGCTTGTCCACCATCTCGGAAAGGCTCCGGGCCACCCGGGCCCGGATGGACTCGCCTGCCGCTCCCGGTCGCTTTTCCGGGTCGGTATGCATAAGCAGGGAAGACACCACCCACCATGCCTTGTTGTACTGTTTCTCTTCCAGGAGGGGCCGCACCAGCACTTCCAGCTCCCGCAGCAGCCGGTCAAAGTTGTCCGGGTCGCTCTCTTCTTCAAGCAGCCCCAAAAGCTCCCGGATTTGCTCGTCCAGGCTTTTAGTGGCTTCTTCCTCTTCCTGCTCCTCTTCCTCCAGGTCCTCCGAGGATTTCACCATCCGGCTGAAATCAATCTCGTTCACCCAGATGGTGCTGACCTCCCTGCTGGTGAGCCATTTCTCGATATACTTGCCCTGGCGGAACTTCTCCGCGTCCTGTTGGAGCATTTCCATGAAAGCGGTCAGGTCTTTTACGCTGAGTTCCCGCCGCAGGGAAAAGCTCTTCACCTGCCGCTGGTGCATGTCTTCCGCCAGCTCCCGCACTGCTTCCTGGCCGGTCCCCAGCTTGCTCTCGCCGCAGATGAAAGCGTTCCTTCCCACCTGGAAGGAAATGTCCCCCAGTCTTCCCAGTACCCCTTGCAGCCCTTGCTGGGCCTGGGAGATGAGCTTGGAACGCTGGGGATGGCCGGGAGGATACATGGCCAGCCCCCGGAAAGCCTTGGCCATCTCCATGAGAGCGCTTTCCCGGAGCCGGCTTTCCTCCGGTTCAGGTTCGGCCGCTTTTTTATCTGTTTTCTCGTTCATGTGGTTTTTTGCATCCACTCCCGGTTGCCCGTGATTACGTTCCGAAGACTTGTGTTTAAAGACCGGTCTATTGTACCAGCTTTCTCTTTTTGGCGATGAAGTCCAGGAGTATGTACTTTCCCAGCCGGTCGGGTTCGGTAAAGAAAGCCCTGCCCCGGTTTATCCTGGTCATTTCCTCCACGAAGCGGACGAGCGAGTCCTGCCGGTCCAGCATGAAGGTATTGATGGTTACTCCTTTCCGGGTGGCCGCCCGGACCGCTCCCAGGGTATGGCGGGACGATTCTGGTGCCATCCCGTACACGGGCCATTCCACGTGGAGCCGTCTTTTCTTGTCGTAATAGGCGGTGGGCTGGCCGTCGGTAATGAGTATGATCTGGGGGCTCTGGTCCTGGTGAGGGGCCAGCATTCGCACAGCCAACTCCAGTGCGTCCTGGATATTGGTAAAGATGTCCTCGCCTATGCCTCCGCCGGCGCGGGCCAGCTCTCTGCTGGTAAGCCCGCCCGCGGTGGTCGAGAACCCGATCAGGTAGAATTTGTCCCGCGGGTACTTGCTGCGGATAAGCTGGTCCAGCGCCAATGCCACTTTCTTGGCTGCGCTGAAACGGCCGCCCTGGAACATGGACAGGCTCATGTCCAGAAGGAGCGCAGTGGCCCGGCTCGCGGTGTGTTCGGCTTCGGTAACCTCGAAGTCGCGGGGAGAAAGCCGCAGGTCCCCGCCCTCGCTGCATTGCCGCATTACAGCGTTCATCACGGTGCGGGGAAGATGAACCGAGAACTCGTCCCCGAACCGCCACGGCCGGGAAGCGTCCGGCAGGGGCTCTGCCCGGCCTCGCCGGCTGGAAGGGTGGGAGCCGAAGGGGGCCTTTCCCAGCAGGGCGTAAATGTCCTGGAGCGCCTTCTCTCCTATCTTGCGTACGGCAAAAGGGGAGAGTTCGGCGCCCCCCTCCTCGTCGGTTACGTAACCGGACTCCCGTAAATACTCGCTGAACTCCATGTACCTCTGAATGGCCCGCTGGGCCTGTTCGCCCAGGTACTTGTCCAGAAGCTCGAAGTCCACCCGGCCCAGTCGGCCTTGCTCCAGAGCCCGGATGAGCCGGTCCAGCTCCTTCAGCTCCTGAATAAGACTCCGGGCCCTCTCATAACTCAGCTCCTTAGGACCGCCGAAAATGTTGCGCCGGATAAAGTTAAGGACCTGCTCCATCTCCGACAGAAAGGACTCGAAGTTCTGCCGGGCCTCCTCGTTCAAAAAGTCGTATCCTTTAAGCTGGTCCACTGCGGCATGCAGGTTCTCGGGCAAGTGCTGCAACTCTTCCTGTCTGCTCATGAGGTCGCTCATGTCCTTGCGGAGGGCATCCGCGTCAAAGTTGGTCCGCTCCAGTATCTCTGACTCCCGGCTTTGGATGGAACCCAGCTCGGGCTTGATGACTTCTTCTTCCAGGCGGTCCCGGAGCTGTTTCAAAAGCTCGGCCGGGTTGTACTCCCGCAGCATCCGGCTGCGTTTCTGCCAGAGCTGGCGTATCATGCGGTCAATGCCGGCCAGGTCCACTTGATCGTGCATGTGCACGCCCTGGTGCATCATCCATTGGAGGGCAAAAGACACGTCTCCAGCCTCTATGTACTTCTCCAGGAAGTTGTCCAGCATGGCCTGGTAATCGAGGTCCAACTCCTGGGAACCGTCCCACTTTGTGAATATGGATACCTCGTCCATGTCCTCACCAGCTATGTTAGTCGTTCGGAGTAAAGGATATTCAATTAACCTTAAACCAGCTCGGTCAGGCCCTCGCTGTCGGGCGCCGGAGGATAATCAGCCTTCCCGTAACGCGAGCCGCCCGGAATCTGCTGCTTGTTGAGACGACGGTGAAGATGAAGACCCTCCAGCACAAGCTCGGCCGCGGAAGCCAGCTCCGCCGGAGTATCACCCACTCCCAGCCGCTTTACCGACTCACGCACCTCCGGGAGATACTTATAAAAGTCCATGTACTCCGAAGCAGGCAGGCTCGAGCCCACCTCCATGACCGCGCCCCCGTCAAACTCGGAGATTACGCTCTCGAACTCGTCCACATCGAAATGGGAGTCGAACGCGGACTTGATCGAGCGGGACAACAGCTTCAAGATGACCTCTTCCTCGCTCCGCTCCTCGCCCGTGTACTCGAGCTCCAGCTTGCCGCGTGCACTCGGGACCACCGCGAAAAGATCGCTTACCCGCGGGACCACCAGCTTCTCGTCCTGGATAAGCGAACGCCGCCGCGCATTGGCCACCACGCTCTCCAGGTTGGATATGCTCATCCGCACCGACACCCCGGACGACTGGTTGATATAAGGCGACCGGCGGGCCTCCATGGTGATGCCGATGGTTATGTCTTTGATAAACTCAGGTACCAAGAGACCTTCGGGAGCCATGCAGAGGAGCCGCGATTCCTGTTCCACTATCCTGATCTCGTCCTCCCCGGTGCGCGGGTAGTGGGTCCGCACGTGGGAGGAGTAGCGGTCTTTTAAAGGGGTGATGATCCTGCCCCGGTGGGTGTAGTCCTCCGGGTTGGCAGTGGCCACGATCAGAATATCCAGGGGAAGCCGGACCTTGAAGCCCTTGATCTGTACGTCCCGCTCCTCCAGGATGTTGAACAATCCCACCTGCGTCTTCTCGCTCAGGTCCGGAAGCTCGTTCACCGCAAAGATGCCCCGGTTGGCCCGCGGCAATAGGCCGTAGTGGATGACCCCTTCGTCCGAAAGATATCTGCCTTCGGAGACCTTGACCGGGTCTATGTCGCCGATAAGGTCGGCCATGCTCACGTCCGGGGTCGCCAGCTTCTCCCCGTACCTCTCTTCCCGGGAAATCCAGCTTATGGGAAGCTCGTCCCCCATCTTGTCGGCGAGCTCCCGGCAGCCCCGGCAGACCGGACGGAACGGGTCGTCGTTTATCTCGCAACCCTCGACCACCGGCAGCCACTCGTCAAGCAGGGAAAGCAGGCTCCGGATGATGCGCGACTTGGCCTGGCCCCGCTCGCCCAGGATCAGGATGTCATGGCCCGCCAGGATGGCGTTTACAAGCTCGGGGATGGCGCTTTGGTCATAACCCACTATGCCGGGAAACAAAGGATCGCCCGAAGCGACCGACGAAATAACATTCGCGGCCAGCTCTTCCTTGATGGTGCGGGACTCCCACCCGCTCTCCCGGAGCTCGCCCCGCGTCCGTATCCGCCGCACATCTTCCATCCCCATAGCTTTTAAGCTAGCACACATGCAAAGGCCGTTCAAAGTTTATAAGGCCTTAAAGAAAAGACTCAAAAGCTCCTGGGCTTGCACAGTATCTCTTTAATTTTGATGTCGAAGAAGCGGTTTGATGAGTTGGCCTGGAGGACCACGGCGGTGTCCCAGCCTCTGCCGGTGCCGGCGACTGCTATCACGTCTTGGCAGGGCACGAGACCTGCGTCCGCGGCCATGGCCGCTATCTCGGGACAGACTTTCATTCCCTGTCCGAACATGCGCAGGGTCGAGTTTATGATCTCGGTCTGGGAGTAGCCGCCGAGCCTCGCGGATATGGCCTTGTTGATGTTCCGTGTCGCCATGGTGGCGGTAAGCACGGGATGGCCCGCCTTTTCCAGCTCTTCGCGCACGGTCGAATCGAACTCGCCTTCCCCCTCATGCGCGAAACCCACGTTGTGCGTTACCGTTATGATTTTTACATCGTGTCCGGAAGCGGCCTCCATGAGCTTTTTCGAGCTGTCCCCTATGGTGGAGGCCACCACCAGGTGCCCGAGTCCTTTCTCCTTGGCCGCGGAAAGAACGATCCGGACAACCTCGTCCGTGTGCTCCCGGCCCGGCGAATCAAAGTAGGTACACATACTCATCCTCCTTTTAAACGATGTCTTACTCTTTAACCAACAACATAGGGACGCTCGAGCGTTTTTGCAAGTCCCTTACAGCGGGTAGGACTCCTGCCATTTTTTGCAGGGGTCAAAAAGCTTCAGTTGAGGAAGAGGGGTTGGAACGCTCATGAGCGGTCTTGGCGTTACAAAGCTCGCGTGAAACATCGGTCTTAAGCGCATAGTATCCGTCCAGTCGCGCCGCCTGCTCCAGCGCGGTTTTTTTCCTACTCGTTTGTTCTTTTGCTGAAAGCATGGTACTTTGTTGTGGAATATTACGAGGAGGTAGTCAAAAAGGATGCCAGACAAGAATGCGAGGGCGCGGCGGGAGCTTACCGAGTTGCATCTGCTTTACGAGATCAGCTCCCTGCTTGGCAACAGCCTGGATTTGCGGGAGGTTTTGGGCCCGGTTTTGAACTCGCTGGCGGAGGAGATGGGGATGACGCGGGGTACGCTCACGCTTTTGAACCGGGAGACGGGGGAGATATTTATCGAGGCTGCTTACGGTCTTTCGGACAGCCAACAGGAGCGGGGCCGTTACTTGATAGGGGAGGGGATCACCGGCAAGGTGGTGGAGTCCGGCTCTCCCGCGGTGGTCCCCCGCATCTCGGAGGAGCCGCTTTTTTTGAACCGGACGGGGGCGCGCAAGAACCTGCGCAAGACGGACATCTCCTTTATTTGCGTACCCATTAAGCTCGACAAAGAGGTGATCGGCGCGCTTAGCGTGGACCGCCTATTCGAGGACAAGGTGGAGCTTGAGGAGGACGTTCGGCTTTTGTCCATCATCGCCTCCATGATCGCGCAGGCGGTGCGGGTCCGGCGCGCGGTGCAGGAGGAGCGGCAGAGGCTCTTGGAGGAGAACGTGCGGCTGCAGGAGGAGCTGAAAGACCGGTTCCGGCCTGCCAATATCATCGGGAACTCGAAGGCCATGCGCTTTGTTTACGACATGATCGCCCAGGTTTGCAAGAGCGACGCCACTGTGCTCCTGCGCGGCGAGAGCGGCACCGGCAAGGAGCTCGCGGCGCAGGCCATCCACTACAACAGCAACCGTTCGCACAAGCCCTTCATCAAGGTGAACCTGGCGGCGCTGCCGGAGACGGTGATCGAGTCCGAGATGTTCGGACACGAAAAAGGGGCCTTTACCGGCGCGGTGAACCGGAGGCAAGGCAGGTTCGAGATGGCGGCCGGAGGCACCGTGTTCCTGGACGAGATCGGCGACCTGTCCCCCGCCACCCAGATCAAGCTCCTGCGGGTCTTGCAGGAAAAGGAGTTTGAAAGGGTAGGGGGGACGGAGACTTTGAAGGCGGACGTGCGCATTATTGCTGCGACCAACCGCGACCTGGAAAAGATGATCGAAAACAGAGAGTTCCGCGAAGACCTTTATTACCGTTTGAACGTTTTTCCCATATACCTGCCCCCGCTCCGCGACCGGAGGACGGACATCCCCATGCTTGCCGACTTCTTCGTGGAAAAGTACAGCAAGGCAAACCATAAGACCATCCAGCGCATATCCACCGAGGCCATTGACATGCTCATGAGCTACCACTGGCCGGGGAACGTGCGCGAGCTCGAGAACTGCATAGAACGGGCAGTGCTTTTGACCAACCAGGGAGTGATCCACGCCCATCACCTGCCGCCTACCCTGCAGACCGCGGAAGCCACCGGCACCGTACTGCAGGGCGGCCTGGAGAACACCATGGATAACATCGAGCGGAGCCTGATTATTGACGCGTTGAAGTCGTCGCGGGGCAACATGGCCAAGGCCGCCAAGGAGCTTGGTGTTACGGAGCGGATCATGGGTTTACGGGTCAAAAAGCACAACATAGACTATCGCCGCTTTCGCACCCCTACGTAGAATTGCCTTGCAGAAAACACATTTTCGTAGCCCATCCAAGATATTGAGTTTTAAGCTGGCGCTTTATTGTTTGGCTATAACTATCTGATAATACGGCTCAATCGGTTGAAATTATTCTTTGGTTTCATTTTGGCGCAGCTTTTGAATTATAACCGGGAAATCGAAATCTTGAAAGGAGAGAGCAAGATGAAAAAGGCGGTAGTAACAGCGGTATTGGCAGGGATGATTTCCGCGGTTGTTTTTCCGTGGCCGGCGAGAGCTGAGGCAGAGGGGGAGCCGGTCAAGGTCTCCTTGGAAGCGCTTTACGCTGAGCGCTACATCTGGCGGGGCATGCCCGTAAATGAGGAAGCGGTGCTTCAGCCTTCGCTTACTCTTTCAAACGGCGGGTTCAGTTTGAATTTCTGGGGCAACGTGGACCTCACCGATTATGGAGAAGAAGCGGGTTACGGCGATGAGGAGGGGAACGCGACCGAGATAGACTATACCGGCTCTTACGAACGTAACTTGGGTCCGGTCATTCTGGGAGTGGGGTTTGTGAACTATACCTTCCCTCACGTGGGGCTCGCTCCCACCACCGAAGTGTTCGCAAGCTTGGGGCTGGACATGCCGCTCTCGCCGTCAATAACCTGCTACGTGGACGAGGTCGCGGAAGGAGCGAACTACACCAGCGTTGACCTCTCCCACTCCTTTGACCTGTTCGAGTCCGGAGGCGTAAGCATGGCAGCGGAGTTGTCCGCTCACGCCGGCTACGCCAACGGCAAGAACGTGGAGACCTATTACGATACGCTGGACCACGCGGCCTGGCACGACTGGTCCGCAGGCGTGGCCCTGCCCGTAAGCCTGGGAGGCGGTTTTTCCCTTACCCCCGCCTACCAGTACAGTTCGCTGTGGGACGAAGACATCCGGGATGAAGTGGACGACAACCGGGACATGGACCCGGAAGCGGGCGTGTTCATGATAAGCCTGGCCTGGTCAGGAGAACTTTAATACCCCGCGAAGTACATGATGAAAACGAGAGGATTGGCGCCTGGAGAATGAAAGGGATTGGTTCATTGCCTTAACTTATTTTATCCTGCCAGAAACCGGACTCTTCGTAGTCGCAAATTGTCACCCGGGGGGGAGGTTCTTGGGAGGCTTTTGCTTTAACTGCTTGTAATCATGGTTGTTTTTGATTTTCTTTCAGCCTGGCATTCAATTTGCTCATTAAAACTCGATTAAAGGAGGACGAGAAATGCGAACAAGTGGATTTACGCTAATCGAGTTGATGATAGTGGTTGCTATTATCGGCATCTTGTCTGCACTGGCTATACCCGATTTCATGAAGATGATAGCCAAGACCAAGCAGTCAGAGGCCAAAACCAACCTTGGGGCCATATATACCTGCCAGATAGCCTACTTTGCCGAGACCCAGACCTATGCGGGCAAGTCCACCCCTGATGGAGACGCATTCGAGTTAATCGGCTGGCATCCGGAGAGTCCGGAAGTGATAAATTACGCCTATATCCTTGACGAGGCGGTAATTACCGGTCCCCGTTTGGAGTTTCCTTCCGGGATGCCCACCGGCATCGCTTCTACCCGTTCTTCCTTTATGGTTATTGCCGCGGGCAACATTGACACCGATCCCACTGTTGACACTTGGACCATGAATGAGGCCAAAGACCTTGACAATATCACCAACGACGTACGCTATTGAGGTTCCGTCAGCGGGGCTTACTCGTTCCTCAGACAGATGGACTCCGGCCGGGGCGGGCAGACTTGTGCCGGATAAGATTTCCTTTCCCCGGGGCGCGAAAACGCAAAGATAAGACAGAGAGATCGGGGCCGTTTGGATTTTTAATGGAGATCATCTTCCGACCAGCTTTGGGGGGAACCTCGATTTTAGAAAACTCCGGCTTCGCATGATTACTACACTGGTTTTATGTTCTCTTTTCAAATTCAAAAGAAGTTCCCGGTTTTCTTGATGCGCCTTGGCGCCTCGGCGTGATCTGATTCTCCGCCACTGTTTCATATTTCGTCCGGCCATGTTTCAGGACTCAATTCTTTTTTAACCTTCCACTCCTCCCGATATAACGAGATTTTTTGTTCCTGCCCTTGTACGGGTCATTTTTTTCTGGTATCTTGTCTGCTCCGGCAGAGGGTATTTATGTCCAGACCCGACAAACATTCCAAAAGTCGTTATGATCTTCCTGTGTCCCGGATACTGATCCGGTCTTTGCGCTACAAGGACCAGCGGCTTAATTCCCTGTTGGGAAGCTCTGCTTCTTTTTCGGAAGCGGAAGCTGTTGACAGCCGCTTGTTGCGCATTCTGCGGGACCTTTTCGTGGTCCGGCTCTTGGAAGACCGTGATGTACTTCCCGACTATTATCTGAGTGGTGGCAAGCGTTCCCGGCCTCTTTTCGTTCCTGATGCCGTCTCCCGTCTCAAAGACCTTAACGACTGGGCGGGGTGGGATGTGTTCGACATCTCCTGCTGGGAGGACCCGGGTCCGGGCGAGGAGATGGGCTCTTTGAATCACGAGCTCCAC
>JAWOBU010000217.1:0-3360 GCA_046484135.1 bacterium | reverse complement strand
CGGTGAATAAACCGGAGCGCACTGCAAGAGTATCGGCTAAAACGCAATACCCTTTGCAAATCGCTAATAAACCAAGCGCCGCTCTCGTTAAAAAATACAACCTCTAACCACCGACACGGTTCATAAGCCTCTCACAGAGAGGCAGCTTGAAGTTTATTCGGCAGCAATAGGGTATTTTTAAACAGGCTTTAGAAAAGAAGCCAAGCACGATAAAGCTAATAAAAAATGAAATAACCGCACGTTTTCCAAAGTTCTACAGAAAAAATTATGCTTTTCTATCCATGTAAAGATTGCCCTTACTGCGTGAGCTGGTAACCTTCTCCGACCTTTCTAATCAGGGCCGAGTGGCGCACAGCTCGACCATAATCCCATACTAACAAACCCATATCATCAACCATTTCTTTGAGCACACCTTTATAAATCTCTCCACCACCCATCCTAAAGAATCAACCCATAAGTATCTTTACGATACTAAAACCCGAGGGCTTTGTCAAGTCCTTCAGCATCCTGAAATCCGCTGAAAACTCGGTAGGGAAGGCCTGAAACTCGATTTCGAGTGTCAGGAGAGAACCCGTCTGGCTTAGTGCCAGGTGGGTTTTTTTATTTCTAAAACTATGAAAAGGAGGAAGCCATGAAACGTTATTTTGTCAACCCCAAATCGCTCAAGAAAAGGCAGGTCAGTTTTTCAACAAGAAACGACAGGGTAGAAGCAAGGATCAAAGGTGAAGCAATCAACTGGCAGGTCATCGAATGAAAGGGGGCTAATAATGGACTTTCAATTACAAAGGTCCATGGCAGAAGTCGCAGGAACCAATGAAAGAACAGGAGAAACCTGGAAAGAGATGTATGAGTATCATCTCGGAACTGTACAAAGCCCTTTACCCTTCCACCGCTTCAAGATGAAAGTCCGGCTCATGAATAAGCTGCTCTCCCGGGATCCTGAAAAAAGGCAAATGCTTCTGGATGTGAAGTCCGACTTATTACCTTTGACTTTCTCGTTACCAGCTCCTGCAACCTGCGCGCGGATTTTTTAGAGGAGCTTTAATTTTTCAGAGAGTCGTAGTAGGGTAAAATGACAGGCTGGGTCGCGTAGTGTAAGTTAATAATCCGGAGGATTTGGTTTATGCCGGTTCTTAGTGTTGTCATGCCCGTATATAACGAGAGGACCTACCTGGAGGAGATCGTGGCAAGGGTGCGGTCTGTACCTGTTGACAAGGAGGTCATTATTATTGACGACGGTTCTACCGACGGCAGCCGGGAGTTGATAGAGGTTCTGGCGTCGGAGCGGGACATCAGGGCATTTTACCACGGTGAGAACCTGGGCAAGGGAGCGGCGCTTCGAACCGGGTTTGCCGCCTGTGAAGGCGATATAGTGATAGTGCAGGACGCGGACCTGGAGTACTTTCCGGAGGAGTACCTGGAGTTGATAGAGCCCCTCCAGAGCGGTCTGGCCGACGTGGTGTACGGGTCGCGTTTCGGGAGCAAACCCAACCGGGTTTTGTTTTACCACCACTACCTGGCCAACAAGCTCCTGACCTTTCTGTCCAATGTAACCACCAACCTGAACCTGCTCGACATCCAGACCTGTTACAAGATTTTCCGGCGGGAGGTGATCCAATCCATTCCCCTCAAGCAGAACCGGTTCGGCTTTGACCCGGAAGTGACCGCCAAGGTGGCCCGCTACCGCTACCGGGTGTTCGAGGTCTCCATAAGCTACAACGGCCGGACCTATGCGGAAGGAAAAAAGATAGGAGTAAAGGACGCATTCAACGCCCTGTGGTGCATCATGCGCTACGCGTGGATGGACTGATCCTCACACCAGCTTTGAGCCGAGGGGAACCTCGCGGTCGGGAACTGCCAGCACCACGTGCCCGTCCCGGTTGTAAAAGCCGGTGAGCAAAAACTCGGAGCGCACGGGCCCGATCTGCTTTATCGGAAAGTTCACCACGCCCACCACCTGGCGTCCTTCCAGCTCTTCCTTTGTGTAGACCTCCGTGATGCGGGCGCTGGTTTTCTTTACTCCTATGTCGGGCCCGAAGTCGCAGGTGATTATATAGGCCGGCTTTTTGGCTTCCGGAAAATCCTCGACCGAGGTTATGACTCCGACCCTTATCTCGACCTTTTCAAAATCCTCGAAGCTGATCTCCTTCATGGGGCGGACCTTTTCAAACTCGCCGGATCATCGTCCGGGCCGTTTCAGGGGTGCGAACTTTTACTCTTTTCCTTCCGCGCTTTTCCTGGAGAAGTGCCGGTAGAGGAGCCAGGTAACCCAGAAGGAGAAGACGAAGATGATAAAAGGCAGGATGATGCCGATCTTTTTCGCTTCCTTTTTCACCTTCATGGCCGCTTTTACGTCTTCGAGCTTGGTGGGGTTAAACCTGGTATCCGGGTAGTCCATGGTCACCGGTTGGGGCAGGACTTTACACTCCTCCGGACAGCCGACCTCCTTTAAACAAGAGGCCTTCTCTTGGGGCGCGACTACGGGATTTTCGGGGTACGGCTTTTTATCGCCCTTCAACTCGACGAACACGTTGACCTTCTGGGTGGTAAGCGCCGAGTTCCTGATAGTGATGCAGGAGCGGCCTTTCTCGTCCGTGCGCTTCTGCTCGTAGTTGCCGTCGTAAGTCACACCTTCGGCATAGACCAGGGCGCCTTGCAGGGGCTTGGCGTCTTTGTTTTTCACGTCCACGCAAACGCAGGACTGGTTCATGCTGGGCTCCCATTTGAAGAGCCAGGCCAGTCCGGCCCCTCCCAATGCCACCAGCAGGACAATGATGAAGATGGCAAGAGGAGTGAAGACTCTTTCCGCCTTCATGATCCTTTTGCGGTAGTTGTAATAGGCGAGCAGTAGGCCGAGCGCGCTTACACTGTAGGCCAGGGCCATACCGAGTACTTTGCCGATCGCTTCCTCTATCATGACTGGTCCTCCCAGCGGGTCGCTTTCTCCGCCTGCTCGAGGTACTCCTTCTGCTTGAGCTCGAACTCGACCGACATGGCCTTGAGCTTGGGATCAATCACCCGGTACATGAGCCAGATACTTAATACGCCCAGGGCCAGGGTCAAGAAGCCCCACCACAAAAACAGCAGACTGCCGGCCACCCCAATAGCTATGAGCACGTAAGAGAGAGCGGACAAAAGAGAGCCGATAACGTCGTGGATCGTCCACTCGTCAGCCTCCGCCGGACTCCACTTCTTCTCGAACAAGCCCTTCTTGTGCGCGCTCTCGGCTTCCTCGAACAGGCCGCGGCGGATGGCCTCTTTACGGACCGGACCCCAGAAGCCCACCGGCCGGGCCATCACGTAGTAGCGCACCAGGTGATCCATGTTGTCCGGCTTGGTCAGGAAAGTGACAGGGATATA
>JAWOBU010000152.1:0-4015 GCA_046484135.1 bacterium | reverse complement strand
AGGACGTTGACCCTGACGCCATGGGTGTGGCCGTGCTCTTCGAACGCATCCTGGCCCAGATCAAGGAGGACCTCTTACACGTCTCGCTTATCGCCCTTTCTTTAGTGTTCATTGTCATATTCGTGAACTATCGCGGCTTGTGGCATACGCTCCTTACCCTGGTGCCTTTGGGGTGCGGAGCCATAGCCATGGTGGGGATCATGAACACGGTAGGTCTCAAGTTCAACATCGTGAATGTGGCCATGCTGCCGCTTATCATCGGGATAGGAGTGGACTACGGGGTGTACATGGTCCACCGCTGGATCGGCGAAGGCAAAGGCGAAAAGTCCATCAAACCGGTGGTGGAAAGCACCGGCAGGGCGGTTACGCTTTCCGCCTTTACCACCATGATCGGGTTCGCATCCATTATACCCGCCCAGTGGCGCGGTCTGTCCCTGATGGGCTCGACTCTGACCATGGGCATCTGTCTGTGCTGGATAGCTGCGGTGCTCTACCTGCCGTCCATACTAAAGGTGATCGAGATGATCAAGGCAAGGAACGGCCGGAGCGAATAAGCCGCTCCAGTTTGCGGACCACGCCGCTTTCCGGATCAAGATTGCTCGCCCGGGAAAGTGCATGATGGGCACCATCCATGTACCCTCTCTCATAAGCGACTAAACCGTACCAGCCCCAGCACCTGCCGCAGTCCGGGTACAGCCGGACCAGCAAACCGAGCTCCTTCAATGCCTCGCCATTTTCCCCTTTCTCCCTTAACAGCAGGGCCAGGGCAAGCCGCGCTTTCAGGAGAAAGGGGTCCAGCTTCAGCGCCCGCCGATACTGCTTTTGGGCACTCGCCGGCTTCTTCTCGATCTTTTCCAGGTAGCGGCCATAGTTGAACCGGGCGGACGCGCTTTCCGGAAACTCGGCCACTGCCCGGCTTAAAAAACTCCCTGCTTTTTTATTCCGCCCCAGCCGGTAAAGGGCCACCGCCCGGTTAATGAAGGGGTCGGCATTGTCCGGGCCAAGCTCGCAGGCAAGCCGGCAGGCGGTCAGGGCCTGGTGCGGCCTCTGCTCTTCTAAAAGCGCGCCGCAAAGGTTGGACCACGGCCGGACCTTGCCGGGAGCTTTCTCCACCGTGTCTGCCCAGATGGAGAGCTTCGAGCCATAAGCCTGGTTACGCGAGAAAGAAAGAGCGCTCAGCATGAGAATCACAACGCACATAAAGATAGCCGAGCTTTTCAGGTTCACCTCGCGCAAAAGCCATAAGACCACCGGAGGTATCACGAACAGGGAGGGCAGATACATGCGATGGTCGTACTCGAGCTCGACCGGTATGAAGGAGGACTCGGGCGCAAGAGAGACCATAAACCCCAGAAACAGCAGGCCGGTGAGCTTTCCCCTCCACAGGGCGAAGGCCCCCGCGGCAAGAACTGCGATCATCAGAAGGACTGCCGGCAGGGTGGTAACCGGGGAGAAAAGCGATGCGGACACTTGCGGGTGGTGGTCCAGGGCCAGCCGCACCGGATGCGGAAAGGCAATGGCGCCGAGGTAGCCGGCGATGATGCGCGACTCGGTGAGCAATCGCTGCCAGGGCCCGTACCCGAGTTCCGCGTAGCTGGAAAGATACGACTCCCCCAGTCCGGTAGCGAAAAGTGCGACGCCCGCCAGTACAGCCAGGAGCCCGGTAAAAACCACAAGCCCGAGCGCGGCATTGCGGCTCGCTTTCGGGTCTTTTCTTCGGATGAGTAAAAGCTCATAAAGTATGCAGACCACCGGCAGGGCAGACGCAATCTCCTTGCTTGTCGCGGCCACCAGGAAGGATAAAAGCGCCGGCAGTATGAAAAGCGCCTTCAGTCGGTTGTCCTCCTTGTATCTTGCCGACAGGTAGAAAAGAAAAGCCAGCAGGGAAAAGCAGGCCGCCATGAGCGTCTGCCTCTGCACAATATAGGTTACCGCCTGGGTCTGGACCGGATGCACCGCCCATGCCGCGGCTGCCGGGAGCGGAAGCCAGAGAGCTGACCGGCCTTCTTCTTTTTCGGTCTTCCGCAGAAGTTGCTTCATGAGTAGAGAGATCAGAAGGTAAAGGCAGAAAGCGCCGAAGAAGTGGAGGACCATGTTCTCGGCGTGCATCCATTTTTTGTTCAAGCGGTGGACAAGGTGGTCAAAGGCAAAGCTCAGGTTGGCCACCGGCCGGAGTTGGAACTTGTCCTGGACCATGGCCCTTTTGACCTGGTCTTTGGAAAGCTCGGTCATGCGGATGTAGGGGTTCTCGGTTATATTGCGCTGGTCATCGTAGAGGAAGGGGGCTTGCAAAGCCGGCCAGTACACTGCTGCGACCAGGACGGCAAGGACCAGGGCGGCCGCGGCGTGCTCTTTCCATCCTCCGAAGAGAAGACGCAGATTCTTTTGCGTCAGGGTTTTGTGGCCAGGCTTTCCCACCGGTTTTCTTCAGGTTCGGGTTTGCACTCGGAGGGGGAATACGACTTTCCTCCGGTTATGGACAGAGCTTTTTCTATGGCGGCCAGGACTGCGTCCGCGTCGTTCTCGACCCAATTTTGGGCGTCGTAAGGGTTCATGATCCAGAAGACAAAGGGGCGGTTGACCAGGGCATAGGTAAAGTTATGGGAGACAATGCCGTGCTCGATGGTTGCGGACAGCACCCCGTACCGGATGTAGAGAAAGTCGTCCATGTCTCCGAGGGTCGGGTACCAGCCGTAGCTCTGCTCTACCTTGTAATCCCGCTCCGGCTGCTTGTGCACAAAAGCACGGCCCATGCTTTCAAACTGAGAACTATGCGGCGCAACCTTGTCGTCAAAGCAGTAAGGATACAGGAACTTGCCGGCCACGCTGTGCATGTTCAGGGCGGCGTAAAAATTATGCTCTCGCGCCAGCTCGGCGATGGCCCTCGTCTCGGGTTCGGAGAGGGGCTTCTCTCCCATGTAGTAGTTCGAGTCCGGGTTGTCGCTGCCGGCCAGAGGATGCCAACTGTCGGCGCCGGGGACCAGAGGAAAGTTCCGGTTTAAGTCCACCCCGTTCGCGTTCTTGCGGATGCCGATATCGCCGCCTTTGCCCCCGGTCGAGATGACCCGGTGGTAGCCGTCCGGGTTCAGTACCGGCACAATGTAAAAGTCGGTCTGGTCAAGAAGCGAGGTGATCCACGGATCGTCTCCCTCGTCCTCCAACAGCCTCCGGCAGGCCTCCATGGCCACTTGGGAGGAGATGACCTCCCCGGCGTGGATGTTGGCGGTGATGAGCGCCTCCGGCCTCTCCCTGCCGTCCTTCCTGCCGATATGGAGCATGTACAAGGGCCGGCCTTCCACGCTCTTGCCGATGATCTCCAGGTCCGCTAGCTCAGGGTGGTTCTCGGCAAAGAGCCGGATGTCTTCAAACACCTCGGACAGGGGAGGATAGGCTCCCACCCATCCTTGTTTGTCTTGTTTTGAAGGTAGCGAAAGGGGAGCCGCAACCAGGGCCACCAGTATAACAACCGCGTAAAAACGGAGCTTCAGTCTTTTGCCGGCCACCTCGTTCTCTCTCATTTGTTTGTCTTCTTTTTCTGCGTTTTAGAGGGAGCGCCGCCCTTGCCGGAGCCGGGCTTGCCCTTTTTCTGCTTTTGTTTTGGTGCCGGTTCTTTGTCTTCCTGTTTGGGCTTTAAGTCATCCGCGGTGACGAACTTCTGCGGAGGTCTTCGAAAGATTATGATCCATCCGGCAACCGCGGCCAGGAAGATGATGATGCTGAGGAATTGGGAGGTCGAGAGAAAGAGTTCTTCTCCGCGGTAGATGAATCCCCTTACCACGTCTCCGCGGACGAACTCCTGGCTGAAGCGGGCGGCGGGATAGAGCGTGAGCCAGAGCAGGGCGGCCACTCCGGTCCTCGGTCTCTTGCGTATCACTCCGTAAATGATGGCCGCGATAGCCGCGCAGTACAGGAAGGCGTACAGGGGCGCCGGATGGACCCATCCGGAGGGCACGTTCACCGCTTCGGCGGGATACTTTATGGCCCACCAGGGCACGGCTTCCCCGAGCATCCCGGC
>JAWOBU010000151.1:0-24754 GCA_046484135.1 bacterium | reverse complement strand
GTACGCCGAACTCGGCAAAGGCTTCAGGTACATCTACAGCTACTCCATGAGCATTCTTACCGTTCCCCTGGACGTATGCTTCCTGGTCCTTTTCTCGACCCTTTCCGGAGGCAAGGTGCCCCAGGATTTTCCGGACCTCACCCCGGAAGACCAAGAGCTTTAAAACATTCTTCGGGATGGCTAAAATAATGGCGGAAAGGGACACAGGATGGAGACATGAAAAGATTATTGATTGCTTTTTTGACGGTTCCGGCTGTTTCGTTCTCCTGCTGCGAAGACAAGGGGGAGTGATGGACCCATGCCTTCGCGGTTTTCCCCGTGATGAAGAGGGGCAAAGGCATTTCCCAAAGAGGTCCGGCTGGAAATCACCAGGATCACCAAGGATGAAAACAAAGAGTACCAGGGCTTCTAAAACCCGCGCCATCATTCCGGCTGCAGCCTCTTTTCTCCGGAGCGGTTATTCATGAAAAAGTCCCGGACCGTACTGTTCTCCCTTGTCCTGTTCATTGGCGGATTGCTCCTGCTCGCGGTTTTGTTCTCCCTGTTTCAGAAGCCGGGACCGTGGAAGAAACCCGCGAGCTCGCCGGGACTGTACCGGAAATCGGAAGTGGAGGGGCTTCCGCACGAGCACGTGCCCGGCGCAACCGGGGTTGTGGCCGGCTTGTCCGTACGCATAAACAACCTGGGTTTCCGGGGGGAAGACGTATCGCGCTCCAAGCCGGAAGGAACGACCCGGATAGTGATAGTGGGGGACTCCATTGTTTTCGGACAGGGAGTAGACGAAGAGAAGACTCTCTCTTGCCTCATAGAAGAGCTACTGGCCCGGAAAGAGCCGGGCCGGAGCTTTCAGGTAATCAACGCAGGCGTGCGGGGCTATAACAGCCATGATTATGTTGTTCTTCTTAAAGAAAAGGTCCTCTCGCTTTCCCCGGACCTGGTTATTCTCGTTATTACCGAAATCAACGACCCGGAGCGGAAGCCCTTCCGGCCCGAGTCGGAAAAGCTGGAACGTTTTAAGAGCTCGCCCTGGCGAAAGGTCCCGATCTTGCGGGAGCTTGTGGCCGCCTCTTACGCCGATGAGATAAACCGGCTTTTCAAGGAGCACGTAAAGAGTCTCTATGACCCGGAAGGAGAGGAGTTCCGGCGCTTCCGGGAGGACATCCGGAGTGTAAAAGAGATTTGCGATAAAAGTTCCGTCGAGCTTCTGGCAGTTACCTTTCCTATGCTTTCGGAAGAGAATATGTTCGAGACCGAGCGGGCGAGATTGAAAACAATGCTTTCCGAAGAAGGAGTTTCATTCATTGACCCGTACCCTTTACTGGACCGCTATCCCGCCGGGGAGCTGGTGGTGGGCCCGCGCGACTTTCATCCCAACGGCAAGGCGCTCGAAATAGTGGCCCGCGCGCTTGCGGGTCCTGTGATGCAAAAAACGGCCGGCAAGAAGAAAGATAAAGATTGAGGTAACAGGTTACGATAGTTTTTCTTCTTCTTCTTCCTCTTCCTGCTCCAGGTTGTCGAGTAGGTTTTCGAGAGTTGAGATCGCGTTTTTAATTTCTGTGGAGAGCTGTTGGTTGTGGAAGTTTCCTGCTTTTTTGCGGAGCTCGGCCACCTCTTCCTCGAGGTGGGACTTTTCCGCCTGAAGCCTCTCCATCTCGATGGTGTGTTCCAGCTCCATGTCGGCCAGCTTTTCCCGCATGGCCTCGAACTCCTCGCGCAGGCGGGACTCGTTTTCTTCGCTTTCCTTGAGGCGGGCGGCTATCTTCTGAAGGCGGTTTTTCCATTGCTTCTTCATTTCCCGGGTTCTGCCGCGCTCGTCCTTTAACTGCTTCTGTACCCGGTCAAGCTGTCTGCTGGTGGTCCGGAGCTCGTTTCTCAGCTTTCTTACCTCTTCTTCGTCCAGCTCTTCCGGCGCCGGAGGGGGAGAAGACCGTTCCTTTATCTCCTGCTCCCCTGATTGTTCCTCTATCTCTTCCACCGGCGTTTCGTTGTGCTCGAGCTCGTTGCCCATCTGCTCGAGAAGCTGGGTCACTTCTTTGCGGGTGGCCGCGGAAAAGCTGGTCCCCAGCTCGGAAGGGTCCGCATCAAAGATGTTGGCCAGAGGGTCGTCCAAGGCGTCCTCGATCCGGTCCTTGATCCGGCCCATGTCGTCGGAAAGATCGAACCCGATCAGGTTCTCGATCCGGCGCAGAATCTCGGTGTCCTCGAAAGGTTTACTCACGTAATCGTCGGCGGAGAACTTTAGCTTGCGGTACCGGTCAAAGTCTTTTTCCGTGGACTGGCTGGAAAACAGTATCACCGGGCACCTTCTTTCCCGGAGGTCCTGTTTTATCACCTTCAGGACCCGGAGCCCGTCGGGTCCGACTGTCCCGTCCGCCAGGGGAAGCTCGCGGGAGAGAAGCACGATGTCCGGATTGAACGACGACACCTTGGCGATGGCGTCATCACCTTTCTCCGCGGACTCGACCAGAAACCGCTGCCCTTCCATGAAATCCTGCAGGACCTCGCGGAACTCCCGGTCCGCCTCCACGATCAGAATACGCCTCTTCTCAGCGCTCCGGGTCTGCTTCTGTTTTTCTTCAGGAGCCACCTGTTCCCTCCAGGTTGACCTCCAGCCCGTCGTAAGCAGGCTCGACTCCGTCAGGCAGCTCGGAGCGCAGCCGGTTATAGTCCAGGCTGTGGCTCAAGTGGGTAAGATAGGCCCGCTCGGGCGACAGCTCTTTTATGACCTCCAAAGCCTGGTCCACCGAGAAGTGGGTGGTGTGGGGCCGGTACCGGAGAGCGTCTATTATTATCACCGGCGTTCCCCTGACCTCTTCCATGGTCTCCTCCGGGACCTGGCTGCAGTCGGTCATGTAAGCGAGCGTTTCCCCGAACTTGAAACCGAGAATGATCTGCCGGCCGTGCCAGAGGGACAACGGCCTGATCCGCATGTCCGCGACCTCGAGGTCGCCGTCCATAAGAGTGGTGGTAATCATGGGAAGCCCGCCTCCCTGCGGTGCGGAAGGGTCCCAGATATAATCGAACACGTTCCGGATACGGTTTATGACCTTTTCGTTGCCATACACCGGTATGGACCTGCCCATGATAAAGTTGAAGGTCCGAAGCTCGTCCATGCCGAAGATGTGGTCCGCGTGATCGTGGGTGTAAAGCACGGCGTCCACTGTTGTAATACCGGTAGCCAGGGCCTGGTACCTTAACTCGGGCGCGGTGTCCACCAGCACGTTCTGCCCGTTTTCCGAGACCACGATGGACGACCTGCTCCGGTGGTTTCTCGGGTCGGTGCTCCTGCAAACATCGCAGGGGCATCCTATAACCGGGACCCCGGTAGAGGTCCCGCATCCCAGCACTGTTACCCGCATCAAGAACTCCCCTATTGAACTGAAGATTATTTTATCATTGCCATGACATGCTCGCCACTTTCAGGGGACCGCGTCCGGGTTATTTGGCATGAGCGGTCAGTTACAGCGGAGATGAATCGGAAGGACTATGCGGTTCTCACTCCTGGTCGGGCGATTCCATGATCTGGTAGGCTATGTTGGTCAGATGGGTGTTGATCCTTTTCAGGTTGGTCAGAACATCGAGGTGTATGGAGCTGGTCTCGATTGATTCGGACAGGCCTGACTCGAGCCTTTCTATGTGTCTGCGGTAGTAATCTTTTTCAAGGTCGCGGATGCGGTTTTTGTTTCTGAAGACCTTTTCCGCCATGCTTTTGTCCTGGGAGGTAAAGGCCGAGAGGGTAAGGGTAAAGTTCTCCAGTATCCGGCTGTGCAGGTCCTCTATCTCGACCTGCCCCTTCTGGGAGAAATTCACGCAGTTCTTGGCTTTCTTTCTCGAGAGTTCCATGATGTTCTTGTCTATCACGTCCCCGATGGACTCGAGGTTCGAGATCACAGTGAGAATCTCCATCTGGCGCTTGGCGTCCTCCCTGGTGAGGTTGGTCCGTGATAGCTGGGTCAGGTACATCCGTATTGATCGGTCCAGCATATCCACGTTGTCGTCCATAGCTTCGACCCTTTCAATAAGGCCGAGGTCGCACTCGGTGAGCGCGGGCAGGGACAGCTTCAGCATGTCCTCGACCTGTTCTGACATCCTCATGGTCTCGCGGGCTGCCTGGGCAAGGGCGAGAGACGGGGTGTCGAGCATGGCCGGGTTCAAGTACTTGGGATGGAACTCATCACTTTCTTCCTGTTTTTCCGGGAACCACTTTTCGATCAATCTTCCCAGCGGTCCGGTAAAGGGAAGGAGGATTACCGCCAGTCCGATGTTGAAGATGGTGTGGGTGTTGGCGATCTGCCTGGCCACGTTGTCGCCGGTAAGCTCCATAAGGCTGGTGAAAGGTGCCAGAAAGGGCAGGACTATAATAACTCCGATCAGCTTGAACAAAAGGTTTGCGAACGCCGCCCGCTTGGCGTCCACAGTGCTTCGGAGGCTGGAGAGCAGAGCAGTGCCGCAGGTGCCGATATTTGCGCCCAGGATGAGAGGTATGGCTGCTCGCACGTCAATGATCTCGGTTCCGGGTCCGCCCACCAGGGCCAGAGAGATGACGATGCCGATGGTGGCAGCGCTTGATTGAATAATCGCGGTGATCAGCATAGCCGCCAGGATGCCCAGGATGGGGCTTGTGCCGGATGCCTGGAGAATGTCCTTGAAAAGCTGGTTGTCCTGCAAAGGCTCCATGATCTGCGACATGAGGTAGATGGAAAGAAAAATCAACCCGAAGCCCAGGATACCTTCTCCAAGGGACTTGCGCTGATTGTCCTCGGTGATAAAGCGGATAAAAAGACCGACTCCACAGATGAAAAGAGCGCATTGGTGGACCTTGAAAGAAATGAGCTGGACCGTGATGGTGGTGCCGATGTCCGAGCCAAGAATGACGCCCAGGGTCTGGGAGAAGCTGATGAGACCCGAGTCTATAAGGCTCACCATGGTAACGGTGGTGGCGGAGCTGGACTGCAGAAGAAACGTAACCACGACCCCCGTGCCAAGCGCCACGAAACGGTTTCTGGTCATGGTCTCCAGCGCGGTCTTGATCCGAGGACCGGCCCAGCCGCGCAAGCCGTCGCCCGCGAGCCGGACGCCGTACAGAAGCAGAAGAACGGACCCGAAAAGAGACAGCACAATAAGGTTCGTGTTCAGATCGTCCAATAAAAACTCCACACCCTGAAGTGAATCTATTAATTTTAACACAAGCTGCAGGGGATTTATAGACCGGTTTTTTCGCATTCTTTAAGCATTTGCATTTAAGCTTTGATCCTGGCATAAAAGAGGAGAGTCTCTTAAAAAAAACAAGAAAGGAGATAGCTCGATGGGAACCAATATCGGCGATTTTTTGACCAGGCGGGCCCGGCTGACTCCCCAGCGGGAGGGGCTGGTCTGCGAGGGCATAAGGCGCACTTTTTCAGAGCTTAATGAAAGGTCCAACCAGCTTGTACGGCTTATGCAGAAGCTTGGTGTCCGGGCGGGGGACCGGGTGGCCATCCTCGCCCTCAACGAACCACAGTACTACGACCTTTATTTCGGGCTGGGCAAGATGGGGGCCATCCTGGTGCCGGTCAACTACCGTCTGGCCGGTCCGGAAATCCAGTACATCGTGTCCGACAGCGGCGCCAAGGTGCTTTTGTTCGGCAAGGAATACACCGACACCGTGGATTCCATCAGAAGCGATATCCCGGCTTCTGAGCTGCTGGCGCTTTTTGAGGATCCCCCGGAGTGGGCCCGTTCTTACGAGGAGCTTTTAAAGTCCGAGTCCGGCGCAGAGGTCGAGCTTTCCGGCGGCGGCGACGATGTTCTTTCCATTCTTTATACGTCGGGCACCACCGGCCGTCCCAAGGGTGCCATGCTCACTCACGACAATTACTTCGACACCTCGGTTACCATGATGGCGACCCTGGGATGGACGGGCGATTCCTTTCTGGTGGCTCTGCCGCTTTTTCACATCGGCGCACTGGCGGGAGTACCCATGTTTGCGCATTTCGGACAGAGGGCGGTCTTTCTTCGGAGCTTTGACGCCAAGCGTTTCCTGGAGCTTCTTGCCGAAGAGAAGATCACCGGGTTCGGGTCGGTCCCGGCCCTGCTCATGTTCTTGAAGCTGGTGCCGGAGTTCGAGAAGTACGACTGGAGCTCGGTGAACATAGTGCTGGTCTATGCCGCGCCGGTGCCGGTTACCTTGCTCAAGGAGTACGGAGAGGCCGGCATCGAGGTCAGGCAGCTTTACGGTCTCACGGAATGTACCGGGCCGGCATCGGTGATAGACGCGGAGCACGCCCTCAGCAAGGCCGGGTCCTGCGGTCTTCCCATGTTCCATACCGACATCCGGCTGGTGGAGGACACAGGCAATGACGTGGCGCCCGGCGAGCTCGGGGAGGTCATTATAAAAGCGGCGAACGTGATGAAAGGCTACTGGAACCGGCCGGAGGAGACGGAGAAGACCATCAGGAAGGGCTGGCTCCATACCGGGGACCTGGCCAAGCAGGACGAGGACGGTTACCTCTATATCCTGGACCGCAAGAAGGACATGATCATCTCCGGCGGCGAGAACATCTATCCTGCCGAGATCGAGGACATAATTTTGTCTCATCCCAAGGTGCAGGACGTAGGAGTCATCGGGACCCCTGACGAAAAGTGGGGCGAGGCTGTAAAAGCCATCATAGTGAAGAAGAGCGGCGAGGACCTCACGGAGGATGAACTCATCAACTGGTGCAAGGACAAGATCGGCAAGTTCAAGATACCCAAGAGCGTCGAGTTCGCGGACTCGATTCCCCGCACTCCCACGGGCAAGATTTTAAAAAGGGAGCTCCGGGCCCAGTACCTGAGATGAGCGCCGGCTAAATTTCTTCCCGGCAATAAGCTGAGTAATTTCATCCCTTGAGTGCGAAGGGGTTCAGTGGCGAGAGAAACCTCTCGGACATTTTATAACCACATTCATTAGAGAGCGGGGTTCTGGCATCAGTTGGAAACTTTCGGCTCCGGAGCGCCCTCGTGTCGTTCCATAAAGCTTTCGAGGTCGCGGAGGTCGTGAGAGACCGGCACCGGGGGCAGGCTTTCCAGGAAAATCCTGCCGTACCTTTTCTTGATGATGCGACTGTCCAGGACGGCCAGGATGCCGTAGTCGTTGCGTCCCCGTATGAGCCTTCCCAGGCCCTGCTTGAGCGAGAGCACGGCGGAGGGCAATTGGAACTCCATGAAAGCGTTCCTTTGTTGTTTCTTGATCCTGGCCACCTTCTCCGCCACCAGGGGGTCGGAAGGTGAAGCAAATGGAAGCTTGTCCACCACCACGCAGGAGAGGGCAGGGCCGGACACGTCCACGCCCGCCCAGAAGCTCTGGGTGGCGAACAGCACCGAGTTCTCGTCCGCCCGGAACTCCTCGAGCAACTCGCCCTTGGGAGCGTCCCCCTGCTTGAACACGGTATAGGGCAGCTTGTCGTAAAGGAGTTCATATGCCCTTTCCATGTTCCGGTAGCTGGTGAACAAGAGAAAGGCCCGGCCCTTGCTGACGTGCAGGATGGACTCCATTTCTTTGGCGGCCTTGTCCACGAACGCGGGGTCCATGGGTTCAGGCAGGTCCCTGGGAATGTACAAGATGGAGTTCTCCTTCCAGTTATAGCTGGATGGAAGGCACATCTCTTCCGTCTTTCTGGACAGGTTCTCCGCGCCCAGGGCCTTCCGGTAATGATCGAAAGACCACTTTCCCTGCGCGACCACGGCCAGGGTGGCCGAGGTAAAGATTATGGGGAGGTTATTGGACAGCAGTCGGGGTTCCAGTATAGGACCCAGCTCGGCCGGGCTGGCCCGGAGGAAAACGTTTTTCCCCCGGATCTCCGCCCAGTAAATCTGGTCGGGGTCCGATCCGGAGACAATGGACTTGAGTTCGCCCGCCAGGTTCCCGGCCCGCTCAGAAAGGGACTTGATTGACTCGTCGTTTTTGGCAAGGCCGTTAAGCGCGGCTGAAAGTGATTTAAGGTCTGCCGATGCCTTGTCTCCCCATTCCTGTACCGCGGCTTGTTTCAACACCGGCGCCAAAGAGTAGCGGGACAACTCCTGGTTCCCTCCGGAGCTTTTGAGGGACCCGCCGATATGCTTTAATAGTTCGCCCGCGCTGTGCTCCGCCTTCTCCAGTGTCCGGAGCATGGCCTTTAAGTCGTCCAGTGCAACCTTGCCCAGTCTTTGCAGCCTCCTTATGTCCTGGGCCAGGTCGAGAAGCTGGAAGTTGCTGAACCGGAGGCCGAAGTACTCGGTGGCTATCTCGGGCAGGGAGTGGGCCTCGTCGAAGATGACGGTCTCATAGGACGGAATCACCTGGCCGGGCGCATCCGAGCGGACCGCAAGGTCCGCGAAGAACAGGTGATGGTTGACCACCACTATGTCCGCCTGCTGGGCCATGGCCCGCATCCTGGTTACAAAGCACTCCTGGAAGTGCTCGCATTTCTGGCCCAGGCACTGCTCGCTGGTTGCGCTTATCTCGCGCCAGGTGGGGTACTCGTCCGGCAGGCCGGGAACCTCGGCCCGGTCACCGGTTTTGGTGCGGCTCGCCCACTCCTGGATAGTGTTGAAGTGGGATATCTCGTCCCGGAAGTGGAAGGCGGGCGCACGGTTGAAATCGTGGAACCGCTTCCAGCAAAGATAGTTGGCCCGGCCCTTCATTAGAACGGCGTTGACCTCGAACTCCCGGCTCAGCACCGGCAGGTCCTTGAACATGAGCTGTTCCTGGAGGGCCTTGGTGCCGGTGGATATCACCACCCGCCGCTCCGAGTACAGGGCAGGGACCAGGTATGCAAGGGTCTTGCCCGTGCCGGTGCCGGCCTCCGCGAAAAGAAGGGAGTCCTCCGCAAGGGAGCGAAGAACCGCGCCCGCCATCTTCACCTGTTCCGGACGGACCTCGAAGCCTTCGATCAGGGAGCTTAAAGGACCGCCCCGACCTAAAAAGCCCTTGACCTCTCTTTCGTAAGATTCGCTCATTAACAACTTCCCGACTTCATAACCGGTCCAGGTCGAACTCGGCCACGATGGGAGCGTGGTCAGAGGGTTTGTTGCCTTTCCTGGGTTTCAGGTCAATCCACGCTTTGGCGGAGCAGTGGGCCAGGGCGGAGGTCGCCAGGATATGGTCCACTCTCCAGCCCAGCCCCTTGTCGAGTGCTCCTTTTACCCGGTAATCGAAAAAGGTGTACTGGCCCGGATTCGGGACGTGCTTTCGGAAGACGTCCACGAAGCCCCAGTTCATGATCTTTTCGAACCTGGCCTGTACCTCGGGATGGAAGTCCACGTGCCCGCGCAGCCGTTTGGGGTTATGCACGTCAATGTCCTCGGGGGCGATGTTCAGGTCACCGGTCCAGATCAGGGGCATATCCGGCGAGTGGTTCTTTTTAAAGTAGGACAGGAGTCGGTCGAACCATTTGAGCTTGTACTGGAAATGCGGGGAGTCGGGGTGCCTGCCTTGGGGCACATAGGTGTTTACGATCGGTACGCCGTCAATGCTGGCGTAGATCAGCCGGCTTTCGTCCGGTTCCTTGCCGCCCAGGCCGTACTTGACTTCGTCCGGAGGAGTTATGCTTATAATGGCGACTCCGTTATAAGAAGGCTCGCCCCGGTGTACTACCTGGTAGCCGGCCTCCCTGATCTTCTCGGCGGGAAACTCCTTGTCCGATACCTTGGTCTCCTGGATGCAGAGAACGTCGGGGCGGTTGACATGGAGCCAATCAACAAGAGCCGGCAGGCGCGCCCGGATGGAGTTTATGTTAAAGCTAGCGATCTTCCAAAGCCTCATGCCGCTCTCCTTTTCAAGGTCTTGATCGTAAGATGGAACGTGAGGGGGGACGGTGCAAGCCCGGCAAGATTTATCCGGTGGCGCCTTTTTGCCTGGCGGCTTGTTGAAGCTGTCCGTAAATGGCTGCGCCGATGGCCACGCCTTCTTCCGGCAGAATCTGGTCGTAAATGATGTCTCCGAACACTTCCCGCAGCCGATTTTTTATCCTGGGCATACGGGACTGGCCTCCCACCAGGAGCAGGGCGTCCAGCTTGAGGTTCGGCTCCAGGGTGCGGGCATTGTCCACTGCATCGAGTGCTATGGTTATGGTCTTTTCGATGAGCCCGGACACCAGGTACTCCAAGAGGTCCCGGGAAATCTTTATGTTCATGTTCACGGAGGGGTCTATCTCGGGAATGACGTTGGACACGTGGATCAAGGTCTGTTGGGTCTCGGACAGGGCCACCTTGGTTTTCTCCGCTTCCGTCTTAATCTTCCGGAGCACGTCTTTTTCGGTTATCTGGATGCCGTCCCGGTAGGTTATTCCGTCGGCAAAGGTCTTGTTCTTGGTGGATGTCATGAACTCGTAGAGCAGGTACTCCATGATGGCGTGGTCAAAGTCGTCTCCTCCCAGCCAGGAGTCGCCCAGGTTGGCCAGCTCTTCGTATCCGCCGGGGACCCGCCGCAGGATGGAGAAATCAAAGGTCCCGCCCCCGATGTCGTACACCGCAATGGTATGCTCTCCCTTGTTGTGGTAGCCGAAAGCGTAGGCCGTGGCCATGGTCTCGTCCAGCATACCAACTATGTTAACCCCTACTTTCTCCGCCATCTGCTTCATGGCGTTCGAGTAGCGGGTCTTCTGGGCGTTGGGCATGGTGACCACCATGTCTTCCATCTCGTCCTTTAAAAAGGTCTCGCTCATCTGCTTTAAGTAGCGGAAGATATAGGCCGCTATATCGGTAGGGGAGGCGGCCAGGTCGAGCTCGTTAATCCTGACCTGGATGTCCATCTCGTGGCTCTTGGCGTTCGGGTCCCGGTCTATGATGTAGTAGTAGCGCTCCTGGGCGGTCTTGACCTCGTCCGACTCGTAGCTCTTACCGATAAAGCGCTTGATGGAGTGGATAGTACAAAAGGGGTTCTCCACGTACTTGGACCTGGCGCCCCTTCCCACCATTACCCGGACGCTCCCGCCTTTTTCGTAGAAGTAGACCACGCTCGGCACCAGCTTGTAGCGCTCTTTATCGAGAACCACCTTGGGCTTTCCATTGTCTATATAAGCGACGCAGGAGTTGGTGGTTCCGAAATCTATCCCGTAAATCCTGGACATTGTTTTACTCCTGTTTTGCTTTCTCTTTGCTGCTCACCATTTGGATGATCTTATTGGCCAGGGCCAGCCTTTCCGTGGTCTCGCGGAGGCGCTGGGACAGGATGGCGGTCAGCGGCTGGTAGATTTTGTAAGCCAGCTCGTGGTCCTGCTTCATGAGCTTCTCAAAGTAGTCCTTCTGGAGCCGGAACAGCTTGGCATCGGTCCTGGCCCGGACACTCGCCGAGCGCGGCTCGTTCTCGACCAGGGCCATCTCCCCGAAAAGCTCGCCCGGTCCCAGAGAGGCCACCACGTTCTCGATCCTGTCCTTGTCCGGAGACGCGGCCAGGATTTCCATTTCTCCCTCCCGGATCACGTAAAGGGCGTCCCCGTTATCCCCCTGCCGGAAGACCGTGTCCCCCGCGTTAAAGTTCACTTTCTGCATGTAGTTCCATATCCGGGTGAGCTCCGCGTAGGAGCAGAGCTGAAACAGGGGTATCTTTTTCAAATGCTCCGGGCTATCCATGGCCGGCAGCCTCCGTTTTTATTTTATTATTATGGTAGAGATACGCGCCATGTCAACATTACCGGCCATCTTCGAGTTGTCGGCTGTACTTTTCACCATCAAGAGAGACAGACGGTTGCCTGACAGCTTGTCCGCTTGATTTACCAGGAGCATTCCTCTTATAGTAGATGATATGAACAAGTAAGTTTATGGAGGGGGCCTTCCAAAGCTCCCGGGAAAAGGTGCTCGGAGTCTGACAATGAACGCGCAAAAAAAAGGTACCGCATCCGGAAAGCTGCGCCGCTACCAGCGGACCTCTTGCGATATCCCGGCCGAGTTCCACTGGGGCACTATCTATCACTCCGCCAGGATAAAGGTACTGAGCATAGGCGGTTGTTTTCTGGCCACGGACGTGAAGATACCGCTGGAGGAAAAGGTACACTTGAGCTTCCGGTTAAAGCCGGAGGATGCGCCGGTAACCTGCGAATGTAAAGTGGTCTGGATAACGCGGCGGGGCATCAAGGTGCGGGGAGAAAAAGCCTGCCAGGGGTTCGCCTTGGAGTTCGAGAAGATATATCCTGAGGACCGTTCCCGGATTGACGAGCTGGTCAGAGGAAACATCCGGACCATAAAGGCGATCGAGCACGAGCTCGACAAGAAGAATCCGGACAAAAAGATGATAAAAGAGCTCTTCCAGACGCTCCGGCCGGGGGAGTCCACCCACCTTTCCCACATAAAAAAAACCTGCCGGGAAGAGAAACGGTTTTACCGTCTTCAGAATCATATATAAAAGAAATGCGGGTCTTTAAGGCTCGGCGTACACGGACTGGATGTCCGAGTACTCGCTTTTATTGGGAGGCTCGGTGTTGTCCACTGCGTAGACCGCGTAATCGTACTCGACTCCCCGTCGGGCGGTCTTGTCCAGGTACTCGGTCTTTTTCAGGGGGTCTATATTAAGCTCCTCGAACTCGCCCATGCCGCTCCTTCTTCGGACCACCACGTACCCGGCAATGTCCGGCTCCTGGTTGCCCATCCAGCGCATGCGGACGCCTTGCTCAGTCCACACCGCGGTAAACCCGCGCGGCGGGTCCGGGGGGTGCCGGTCTCTGGGCACGGCGCTGACAATGGAAGGGGTAGGGCCTTCCACCGGTGGATACCCCTGTGCGGGCGCCACCGTCCGGACCTCGTAGAAGTAACGTTGATTGTTCTTGAGCGGACCGTCCACGAAACGGCCTCCTGTTACCGGCTCCGCGTTGACCGGCCGCCAAGGGAACAATGCCGGGTTCCGGGCGCGATAGATATTGAACCCTGCTCCCGGCGGAAGGCCGCGGGGAGGTGTCCAGGAGAGCTCCACGAAGTGGTTACCGGCCTTGGCCCGCGGGTACATGGCCGCCGGCGGAGGCGCCAGGTTCAGGACCTTGATCGGTTTGCTCTTCGGGCCTCGCCTGCCGTTTTCCGAGATTCCCCGGATCGAGTAGTACACCTTCCGGTTAAGCTCGACCCCCCGGTCAACATAGGCGGCTTGGTAAAGCCTGTCCAGGATTTCATAAGCCGGACCTTCACCTGCCGTAGGCACATCCGCCCGCAAGACCTCCCATTGAGCCGCGGGAACCTCTTCCGGCCCGGAAGCCTTCTCCGCCTTCCATACAAGCTCGATGTACCCTTCCCGCACCCGGACCTTGATGTCCTCGGGAGGAGCGGGCGCCGGCAGCTCCGGCGGAAGCGGCGGTCCTTTCACGCCGCACGACCAGGCGAGCAAGGCCGCTCCCATAAAAAGAAAAGATATGAGCAGTCCTCCCGCGGAAACCGGTTTGAACTTGTCCCCGATCATTTGCTTTCACCTTTCGTGCTCCGGCCCTCGTTCTCCGCAATCTTCAGGGCCTCCCTCAAGTCCAGGGTCCCTTCGTAAACGGCCCGGCCGGTTATGACGCCGGCGATGCCTTCGTGCTCGTGCTCCTTCAAGGCGGCGATATGCTCGAGGGACGCCACCCCTCCGGATGCTATTACCGGGTGTCGAATGTTCCTGGCCAGCTCGACTGTCATGGGTATGGAGGGACCGGTGAGCATGCCGTCCTTTACTATGTCCGTGTAGATCACCGCGGCAATGTCCATGTCGTCGTAGCGGCGGGCCAGGTCTTTTGCGCTTATGTCAGTGTCTTCCGACCAGCCTTGCACGGATACCATCCCCTCGCGGGCGTCAATGCCGACCACCACCCGGCCGGGGTAGGCCCCGCAGGCCTCCCGAACCAGCTCCGGCTCCTGGTGCGCCACTGTTCCCAGGATCACCCGGCCCACCCCGGCGTCAAGATAATAGGAAATGGTGTCCAGGTCGCGGATGCCGCCCCCCAGCTCGATAGGTATGTCCACAGCTTCCACGATGGAAAGCACTGCGTCGTGGTTTACCCGGCGGCCCGCAAAAGCGCCGTTCAAATCCACCACGTGGATCAGCCGGGCCCCGGCGGACTGCCACCGGCGTGCAACCTCGCCCGGATCAGAAGAGTAGGTCTTGTCCCGGTCCATCCTGCCCTGCTCGAGCCGGACCACCTTGCCGTCCTTTAAGTCTATGGCGGGTATTACCAGCATGTGATCAATTCTTTAGCCTCTTGTAAAAAACCTGGAGGAATAATGGGAGAGACCTCCCGGTCTCGATTATCGCGAGCGGGAGCTCGCTCCCACCATCTAAAGCTTTCGCTCATGTTTCGATATCCGGACTTTGCAGCAGGCGCTCTGTTCATCATTTAGAACTGCGCCGGCGGCCGGTACTCTCCGAACACCTTTCTCCACACGTCGCAAATCTCTCCCACCGAGGCGTACGACCGCACCGCCTCCAGTACGTAAGGCATTACGTTGCCGCCCTCCCGGGATACGTTCTCCAGCTTCTCCAGTGCGGCCTGCCACCTTTTATGGTCCCGGTCCTGCCGTATCTTTTTCAGGCTTGCCACCTGCTCCTCTTCCACTTCCGGGCCGATTTTGAGTGTAGGAATGGGAGGATAATCCTCGGTAGCGTGCATGTTCATACCCACTATGATCTGGTCCTGGCTTTCCAGGGCCAGTTGATACCGGTAGGAGGCCTCGGTGATCTCCCTTTGGGGGAACCCTTTTTCAATCGCCGGCACTATTCCTCCCATGTCCTCGATCCGGTTTATGTAGTCCATGGCCTCCTCTTCCATATCGTTGGTGAACTTCTCCACGTAGTAGGACCCGGCCAGTGGGTCTATATTACAGGCCACGCCGGACTCGTGGGCGATGATCTGCTGGGTGCGGAGGGCTATGGTGACCGCCTCCTGGGTGGGAAGCGACAGGGTCTCGTCCATGGAGTTGGTGTGCAGGCTCTGGGTGCCGCCCATGACCGCGGCCAGGGCCTGGATGGTGGTCCGGACGATGTTGTTCTGGGCCTGCTGGGCGGTCAGGGAACATCCCGCGGTCTGGGTATGGAACCGGAGTTTCCAGGACCGGGGATTTTCCGCCTTGAACCTCTCCCGCATGATCCGGGCCCACATCCGGCGGGCGGCCCGGTACTTGGCGACCTCTTCAAAGAAGTCGTTATGGGCGTTAAAGAAGAAGGACAGCCGGGGCGCGAACCTGTCCACGTCCAGGCCCGCTTCTATGCCTGCCTGAACGTATCCGATCCCGTCCGCAATGGTAAAGGCTAGCTCCTGTGCGGCTGTGGAGCCGGCTTCCCGGATGTGATAGCCGGAGATGGAGATGGTGTTCCACTTGGGGACGTGCTCGGCGCAGTAGTCCAGGATATCGGTGATGATGCGTAGAGACGGCCGGGGCGGGTAGATCCATGACTTCTGGGCGATGTACTCCTTCAGGATGTCGTTCTGGATGGTTCCTCCCAGCTTGTCAAAGGGCACCCCCTGCTTCTCTCCCACTGCCAGGTACATGGCCAGCAATATGGACGCGGGCGCGTTAATGGTCATGGAGGTGGTAACCCGGTCCAGTGGAATTCCCTCGAACAGGGTTTCCATGTCAGCCAGGGTGTCTATCGCCACTCCCACTTTGCCGACCTCGCCCAGTGAACGGGGGCTGTCCGAGTCCCGGCCCATGATGGTGGGAAGGTGGAAGGCCACCGACAGTCCGGTCACACCCTCCTTTAATAGATAATGGAACCTTTCATTGGATTCCCGGGCAGTGCCGAAGCCCGCAAACTGGCGCATGGTCCAGAAACGGCCCCGGTACATGGAAGGATACACTCCGCGGGTGAAAGGGTAGGAGCCCGGATACCCGAGTTCGGTGCCGTAATCGAAATCCCCTACGTCCTCCGGAGCGCACAGCCGCGGTATTTCCTTGCCCGAGACCGTCTCGAACTTCTCCCGACGCTCCGGCGAATTCTCAAGGTACGGCTTCAGGACCTTTTCTTCCCACTCCTTGCGTATCTCCTCCCGGTCCTTCTTCATTCAAGCACTTCCTTTGGAAACTTCTTCGGCAACGTCTTTTTCAAACTTGTCTGCCGCCTTCAAAAACGATTCCCGGTCTGACAGGTTTATAACCCAGGGTCTTCCCTTTTTCCTCTCCAGAAGCACTGCCCCGTAAACAGCCGGGCTCAGGCTCCGGTAGCGGGTGCTCATGAGCGTCCGGCAGGCGTCCTCTTCTGACAGGGATTTAATATTTAAAACCTCGTCGCGGTAAAGCACTCTTTTTCCGAACATCATTTTAAACCATAACCGGTCCGGAAACACTTTGACCCGGACGGGGTAGTAAGAAGCGCTCCAGAAGACAAAAAGCAGGCCGCAGAGGAGCAGACCCATGAGAACGTACAAAGCCACTATTGGTTCGAAACGGTCCCGGAAGTAGATCACCACCAGGGCGTAAGCCGCTCCCACGGCCCCTCCGGCCGCCAGCGCGGCCACAAAGTAAGGCAGCTCGTACCAAAAAGCACGAAGCTCGAAAGAGTGGGTCCTGCCTTCATAAAGCTCGCCGTTCTCATCCATCACCATGCTCCGCCTTTCTTTATAGCTCGAGTACGCCTCATCAGTTCTCGATCCCGGTCCGGCAGCCGATTCCTTGCCGGTAGTAGTGCTTGATCTCTTTCATCTCGGTAACCAGGTCCGCGGCCTCGATCACCTCGGGGTGCGCGGCCCTTCCAGTAATAAGGAGCTCCATGCTATGGGGACGGGATTTGATAAGCTCCATCACGTCTTCCAGCTCGACCAGCTTGAAGTCGAGGGCCACGGAAAGCTCGTCCAGCACCAGGATGTCCGCCGACCGTTCCTTTATCTCTTTTCCTGCCAGCTCCAGGGCTTTGCGGGCCAGGTCCACGTCCACCGGGTCAGGGTCCTCCCGGCGGACAAAACAGGAGCGGCCGCCCTGGGTGATCCGTATCAGCCCCTCCAGGTAATTCACCGCCTTTAACTCGCCGTAGTCTATCTGTCCCTTCATGAACTGAATAATATGAGAACGATAGCCGTGCCCGGCCGCACGCAGGCATAGCCCGAGCGCCGCCGTGGTCTTGCCCTTGCCGTTGCCGGTGTAGACCTGGAGGCATCCGCGGTTTATCTCAGCCATCTCTTTCCAGCCTTTCTTTTTCCAGCTTTATAAGCTGCTCGAGCCGGTCGTTGTTTATCTCCAGCATGTCCGCTGTCCGCTCGTGCTCCGGCACCAGGACCTCCCGCGTGAACCGCCGGTCGAAGTAGGCGGCCCGGGCCGCGTTCCTCTCCTTTTCCTCGTCCGACATGTAACTTACCAGTCGTTCGTTTTCATCCTTCCACTGGTTGACCCTTAGGTCCCCCGATGTCACCGCGAACTCGAAAAGGAGGTCTCCCGGCTTTACGTCGTAGACCGAGCTCATGACCTGGTCGGGGTCCATCTTGTCCACCAGCCGATAGGTCTCGGCCACGTCCTCTTCGTTCTGGGCGTAAAACCCGAACATGAGGTACAACCCCAAACGCAGGCCCGCGGTGCGTGCTGCAAGCACCCCGCTTATGGCGTCTTCCTCTGTAAAGTGTTTGTTCATCTTCTTCCGGAGCCGTGCCGCCCCGCTCTCCAGCCCCACCAGTATGTCGCGGCCGCCGGCTTCTTTAAAGGGCTTGAGCCAACTGCGGGAGATGGAGTCAAAGGTGGTCACCGCCTGAAGCTCGACCTCCACCCCTTTGCGCTTTATGGCCTCCAGCATCGCCAGCGCGTGGTCTTCCCTCTTGCCGAAACAGTCATCATATATTATAACCTGCTTGGTGCCGCAGTCCTTGACCAGGTGCTCGATCTCGTCCGCTATCTTGTCCGGCCGGTCCGGCAGGAACTTCTTCCATATTTTCGAGCAGAAGTTACACCAGTTCACGCAACCGCGAGCGGTCATGACGTAAGCCCGTTCAATTTTTTTTTCCTGAAGCTCTTCCAGGTAGCGGTCGTAGCGGACCTGGGGCAGGTCCATGACATTCAGGTTCAGAAGCGGCTTTCCCACCTGGCGGAGGCCGTTGCTCTTCCGATAGGCAGTGCCGGAGACGTGCCGGGATTCCCTGCCCTCGGCCAGGTTTTGTAAAAGGACCGGCAGGGTCTCTTCCGCTCCTCCCAGGCACACGTAATCTATCTCTTGCCATTCGTCCAGCAGGGTCCCGGCCATGCGGGCGGTATGCGGTCCGCCCAGTATGACCGGGGTGTGGGGGGAGCGGTCTTTTACCAGGCGGGCCATCTCGTGCGCTTCTTTCTGCAGGGGGGTGTAAACGGCAATGCCCACTGCGTCGAACTCTCGCTCCGACAGCAGGTCGGCGAGCGCCGCGGTCATGTCGTGTGTGGCTTGTTTGTTCCGGGACTGGGCGGTCAAAGGATCGAGAACGGTGACTTCGTGTCCATGGTCGGCGAGAGTTCCGCCGAGCTCGACCAGGGACCGAGCCGGAAGCAGTCCAGATGCCGGAGCATCCTCGCTTGTGCTTCGCTTCCTATCTGGCTGGACCAGGAGGACCCGCATTCTAGGATACCTTGGCCTCCCGGTAGATTTCGAGCACTTTCGAGGCGTGCTCGGGTATGCTTAAAACCGGTCCACCCACCGAGGCTATGTTCCCGGCCAGCTCCGGGTTGCCGGCCAGCTTATCCATGACCTCGGCAAGCTCGAACACGTCGCCCGGCTGGAACTTGAGGCCGTTACCGCCGTGCTCGACCGCTTCGGAAAAAGCGCCCATGTCCGAGACTATCACCGGCCGGCGGGCGCGGAAGGCTTCGCGGATAGTTATGCCGTAGGACTCGTACCACTTGGAAGGCATGACTACGGCGTCTATTCTTTCCAGGACGCGCGGAAGCTCGTCCGGCTGGTAGGGACCGTAGAAGCTTATGTCCGCGCTGCGGGCCATCTCGACCAGCCTCTTGTCATAGTCGGTAATGCCGTGATAAGGCACCGCTTCCCCGTAAATATGAAGAGAGCAGTCCGGAGTCTTCATTCTTTTGAAAGCGCTTATCAGGTCCTCCACTCCTTTCGAGGGTATCAAAGTCCCCAGGTAAGCGAAACGCCGCACCGGTGCATTCGGCGGTCGGGGAGGGACCCGGTCGAGTTGGGACAGGTCCAGGCCGTAGGGTATTACACAAGAGTTTTCTTCGGGCACTCCTGCTTCCACCATTTTGGTCCGGTGGAACTCGGAGGGCATAATGAAAGTATGTACGCAGGAGAAGTTGTCCGCTATCTCCTGGTGCATTGTTTTCAGGAGCTCGATTCCCCTGCTTTTGCCGAGCAGGTATGCGGACAGCTTGGCCGCCTTTCCGGACAGTCCCGCGGTCTGGGGCATGAGGCATTCGAGGCACTCGTCCAGGTTGATCTGTTTGCATACGCGCTTGTCGTTTCTGATGCGCTGTCCGCGCGGGCAGTAGGGCTGATGGTCGGAAAGGGTCATGACCAGGGGGAAGCCGTTGTCCGCGGCGGTCCGGACCATCCCCAGGCTCAAACCGCCCAGGTGCTGGACGTGGACCACATCGGGCCGGACTTCTTTAAGGTAGTCCTCGAACAGCTCGTCAATCCACGGCCGCATGTAGATGTCCCGGAAGCCCTCAATGTCGCGCAGGTCCACTGAAAGCCGGGTGATGCGGGAGCCGCGGTCATCGGACTCGTACACCTTGCCGGCAGGGTAGTCAGCAAGTCCCCGGCTGAACACGAAGACCTCGTGGTCTTTCTGGAGTTCGTGTACCAGGCCCTTAAGATATACCTCGACCCCCCCGACCCGCTCGGGAGGATACCCTTGTGTTACGTAAACGATACGAATTTCAAACCCCCCTGGCCAGGAAATCGTCCAGCTTCCGGTACCAGCCGAACCGGGCCGCGGCCTTCATGGAGCGGCTGCCCAGGTACTGGGCCAAGTTCTGGCTGTACGAGTAAGGGATGGCGTAGAACATCCAGTACCATTTGCGCCGGCCTTTTACGCCTTGTACGCCAAGCTCGTTCCACCGCTCGAAGACCCCGTTCCAACTGGCCTGCCACACCTCCAGCAGGTTGTTGAAAAGACATCCGCCCGCGAGCTCCCGCCAGTTCCGGTGATCAAGGTACACCCTTTTGAACTCGTACCAGAGCGAGTTGTCATGGGAGTGCTCGACCGTGGAGGCCGGCTCGAAAACAATGGCGTAGCCGGCAAGCAAAGCCTGCTTTGCCCACGCCGAATCTTCGCCGAAGCGTCGCTGTGGAAAAGGTATCTTTGACCACACCTCCCTGTCCACACAAGAGCTAACATTATCAAAGGACAAAAGTCTAATCCTCTCCAGTACCGGCAGGTCCATGAGCTCCGATTCGTCCTCGAGTCGCTTCTCCTCCGAATCGGCGCGGGAGGCGCTCCAGCGGTCCAGCCGGGCCTTTATAAAAGGCGGACAGTCCGGCTGGGCCCTCTGCCGGCTGTAGGCGCCCGCGACCTCCGGCCTTTCCACTGCTTCCACCAGCGGCCGGAGCCAGTCCTTGCCTTGCGGCACCGCGTCCTGGACCAGAAGGGCCACCGATTTCCCCTTGCACATGGACACGGCCCGGTTCCGGGTGGCGCCGTGATTGAACTCCGACTTATGTATCCTCTCCACCCGGCCGTACTTCTCTGCCAGCTCCGCAGTGCCGTCCTCTGAGCCGGAGTCTATCACCAGTATCTCGAACCCGCCGGTGAGCTCCTGAGAAGCCACCGCCTCGATGCATTGTTTGAACCGGGTCCCACCGTTCAGGGTCGGGATCACAACAGTGGCCCGCGGATCAGCCATCCTTCTCGCCTATCGCGATCAGGTAATGCTCCCAGTCGCGGTCCGGCACCGGGAAGCTGAAGTTCTGCTCGACCATCTCCAGGGCGGAAAGGTCCTCCCGGATACGCAGGCCCGCCTCTTCCACCAGACAGCGGACCTCCGGAGCAGTGTAGCAGTGCACCCGCCCCCGCGTCTTCACTCCCTTCTCCACCATGTAGTCCACCGCAAACCGGAACTCCCGGAAGCCGCCGGGATGAAGAAGGTTATAAAACTGGAACCAGCCGACCCCCCCGGTCGAGAGCACCCGGCAGGTCTCCCGCAGATAGTTGAAAACGTCCTCCCGGTCCAGGTGAATCAGCACCACCTGGAAGATGACCTTGTCGAACTCGGAGTCTTTGAACAGGGACAGGTCGCTTTTGTTGTGGTTTTCGAGCCGCACGTTGGAAAAACCCCTGAGCCTCTCTTTCGCGATATCTATCATGTTTTTCGAGATGTCTATCCCGGTAAAGGTCCGGCAGTGGCCCGCCAGGTGCTCGGCCAGGCGGCCTACTCCCACGCCGACCTCGAGGACCCGGTCGCCGGAGTTTATGGACAGCATCCGCCGGATTATGTCGGCGCTGTCCCTGCCGTGGGCGGACAGGGTCTCTTCAGTGGCAGGTTCTCCATACGGCTCTCCCGCCACCGCCAGGTAGGCCCGTTCGCGATCGCTGGCCATGTTGTCCCAGAAAGACTCGTACTCGTTGCCCATCTCCGGGCTCCACAGCTCCTCGGAGGCTTCGTTCCGGTCTTCCCGGTCATCACCGCGAAACCAGCTTTTCAGTCTTTCCACCATGCTCATGTCCGAGATTATACCAGAGCCTCCCACCCCGCGCCACGCTCGTTTTCCGTCAAAGTGTTTTTCTCGTCTATATAAGAAATGTCTGATGTGCGAGTGACTTCAGTCGCGACATCGGTTAATACTCCGCCGGCAAAGAGCTCATTGCAGCCAGTGGACCTTGCCTTTCAAGACCGGGCTTAGATGAGTCTCTCCGGCTGCGTCAATCACCAGGGCCTTGGCATCCATTTCGTGAACGAGCTCGAGTCCCTCTTCCGGCCCCAGTACGAACACGGCAGTGGCCAGGGTGTCTGCGAGCCAGGCCTCGTCCGTTATCACGGTTGCGCTCCTGCATACGTTGGCCGGCCTTCCGGTACCGGGGTCCATTATATGGCAGTATCGTTTCCCATCTTTTACAAAGAACTTTTCATAGTCGCCTGATGTTGCTACCGCCGCGTTTTTTACCGGTATCCAGGCCATGATGCGGCGGGGGTCCCTCGGGTCTTGTAGCCCGACCTTCCAGGGACGGTTTATCTTCCGGCCCAGGACCCGGATGTCTCCGCCCGCGTTCACCATGGCCATGGATACGTCCTCCTCGGCCAGTAACCGCGCCGCCCGGTCGCAGGCGTATCCCTTGGCAATGCCTCCCGGGTGAATGCGCATGCCCGGCAAAGAAAGTTGGGCTGTCTCCTTTTCCCGATCAAGGACAAGCAGATCAAAGCCCACTTTTTTCAGCGTCTTTTTGATTTCGGACTCGGAAGGGATTTCCGGAGACTTCTTGTCAAAGGACCAGATACCGCCCAGGGCTGCCGCGGTAAGGTCGAACGCGCCGCCGCTCTTTTCGGACACCTTTCGCGAACGGGACAGCAGTTTAATGACCTCGGCGTCAACTTTAACCGGTGTTTTGCCGGCGGCACGGTTTATCCTTCGTATGTCCGAGCCTTTGCGGTAGGGGCTCATGAGGGACTCGATCCGCTTCATCTCGGCAAACGCCTTAATTACAGCCTCCCGGACCCTGGCCCGGTCGCGGCCGATCGCGGTGATCTCGACCATGGTGCCCATCAAGGGCCTTGTTTCTTTCACAATCTCGTGCGAACGGCCGGCGGAAGAAGGAGCGGCTTTTCCGGAAGTTTTTATGTCCGCGTGTTGCGCTTTATCTGACGCGGAGCTTTCGCTTTTTCTTTCGCAACCTTCGAGCAGTGCCGTGCTTGAAAGTGACAGGCAAAAGAGGATGCATACTGGAAGCGCCTTTCTTGTTTTTAGGAGGAATACTTTATTCATCTGTTTTTTAAGAAGATGCTCACGGCTTTTCGATTTTTTCGCGGAAATCTTTGCCGGGCGAGACCGCGCACCTGAAGCCTCCGTGGTCGGAGAAGTCGTCCGGGGGCAGGGGATGCCTGCTTGAGCAGCGCAACAGGTCAATGCTGTAAAAAAAGGCCCCGCCTCTTGCCACCCTTTTTTTGCCGGTGTAATCGAAGCTGAAGGGCGCTCCCCGATAGGACTTGTACCAGTCCGCGGTCCACTCCCATACGTTTCCGGCCATGTCCATGGCCCCGCACGGGCTTTTGCAGGAGTTACGGGCTCCCGCCGGCGTGGTCTGGTCGTTCGAGTTGATCCGGTTGGTGCAGGCGCTTTGGTTCCAGCCGTTCCCCCACGGGTAGGCGAGGTTTTGGGAACCGCGGCATGCCTTCTCCCACTCGGCCTCGGAAGGAAGTCGTTTTTGCGCCCACTCGCAGTAGTCCCGGGCGTCTTTCCAGGTGACGTTGGCTACGGGATGGCTAAGCCTCTCCTCGGGAAAGGTCTCACTCAGGAGCACGTCCAACGGGAGCTTTCGGCCGGTTTCTTTGCAGAACTTGATGAATCTTTTGAAGGTGACCTCGGTGCGGTCTATGTAGAAGGTTTCGAGCTTCACTTTATGGGGAGGCTTTTCATTGGCGTTTTTGGTTGCTCCCATGGTGAACTCTCCTGCCGGCACCTTGACCATGAGAGCGCCGTCCGGTTTCCATATTAGTCGTGCCGGCAGGTCCCCGGCCGCCTCATTCGAAGCTGATGTTTTCTCCGGCTTCTCCTCCGCAATCGCCGAATGAAGCAAGAAGAAAGCCAGGACCGCGGCAACAACCGCGGCGAGTACACCCCCGTAACTTAAGAACCTCTTTCCCATGCCCGTCCTCCGGTGAAATCAAACAAGAGTGCCTGTGGAAAATACCGCTCTTCTCTTATAATAACAACCGGCCCCCGCCTCGGCAAAAGTTTGGGTATCATCGCTTATTTCGTGGAGTTCCCCCATAATTTTTCGTTAAACTTTCTCGTTCTGTTTGAAAACGCACAGATGCCTCGGGGCCAAAGTGAAAATGGAAAAACGCAAAAGCTGCCGAGGCGTGCATGAGCCGCGGATTTTGGTGTAGGGCATGATTCCTTTCCGCAAGCAGGCCCACACGACCCCATCTGCGCTGTGCGAGCGACTTTAGTCGCGATCACACACACCCCCGCAAGATGGCCCGCACAACTCCCGGACGATGGCCCACACAACTTGTTGTGTGGGTGATTGAAGATCATGGGAGAACCCGCTTCGGGTGGTAAAGTACACGAAGAAGGCCGGATGGTTTGATGGCGGAGGGGCGCGGCAAACATCTTTTACGGGGGCTCGCAAGAATCTGTGGGTGGAATATAAGCTGTTGCCTCCCTGCATCCTTGGATTTTTTCAGGCATTACTCCGGTGGCCCATAGCATTAAAGGTTCTACGTATTTTAGTGTGGGTGGGCAGAAAAAGATGCGTTTATCGCTTTCAGGGCTTCCAGCGGGAATAGGGAAAAGACCGGAACCGGCCTCCCCCGCCGGCAGCCGAGAATGCGGAAAACGCAAAACAGCCTTTATAATCAGAAGTAACAATGTCAATACTAATGGGCCACCGGAGCCATGCCTCCAAAATCCCTGGGGGGCCGGGGGATTGGTGTCCCGACTTGTTGAAAGCTCATGTTGTCAAGATATTTGGTTACTGAGAAGTCTACTTCATCCACAGATTTTCATCAGGAGCCTCTTTTACAATGTACCTGCAGACCCACTTCGTGAGTCTGCCCACACAACAAGTTGTGTGGGCTATCATGGCTGCCGAGTAGAGTGGGCTGTCCTGATGGCTGAGTGGTGTGCTCCATTTGACAAGGAAGAGTTGTATTTGGCCGATTGGAAACTTAAGACAAACGCCCTGCTTGCCGGAGACGCTGATGGAGGGAATGACCGGTCATAAAAAACGGGGGAACTTCA
>JAWOBU010000121.1:0-12138 GCA_046484135.1 bacterium | reverse complement strand
ATCAACCAGGGCGATGGACCTGTCAGCCGTGTTCATGGTGCCGAGGATCCTGACGTTGCGAGGTATCGAAAACATATCGCCGCTGGCCAGAGGTATCTTCTTGTCCCTGTACTCAAGCAGGTACATAAGCTCTCCGAAGACCCTTGCAAGGTTGGCCCGGTTGATCTCATCAATGATGAGAACACAGGTGTCTTCGCGTTCCGTCGCGTTTTCGCAGAATTGCAGGAATCGGCCATTTTCCATGGGATACTCCAGGCCCCCGTCCTCTCGGGATTTCGGTCTTATGCCCTGCATGAAGTCCTGGTAGGCATACTCAGGGTGGAACTGGACGGTCTCAATAAATCCGTCCCCTTCGCCGACCAAATGCCTGGCCAGCTTTTCAGCAATAAAAGTCTTCCCCGTGCCCGGCGGGCCATAGAATATTGCCTGGCCTTTTCTGTTGATCGCTTTGACCCATACGTCAAGAAGATGCTCTTCAAAGCAGGTTTCGGCAGAACACTGAGCTAAGGAGTATTCAGGATTATCGGAAGTTGTCGGAGAAGGAGGTGATGGTGTATCCCCTCCTCCACCGTAAGCCTCGTAAGACAGTTCCGGGAAAGAATGTACGGGAAAAGATTCTTCTTGAAACCGTTCTTCAAGGGTTTCCAACAAAGCTATATAGTCATTGCCACTACATCGTTTCTTCGGTCCGTTGAGACCGATCTCAATTTTTAGTTTGTTACGGATGTAATCTTGAGACTGGAAATCCAAGGGCGGAAACTTCCAGGGACGTATCCAATATAATCCCATGGAGAGGTTCCAACCAGTGTTATAGCAATGAGCAGCCTTGTCATAGGCCCCAATAAAAGCGGAACGGGCCTCCTCATCGCCAGCGTCAGCAAACGCTATGGCCCTGGAAAAAACCTCCCATAAAGTGTCTATGTCCTCTGGTTGCCTTTTATTCTCGAAACCGAAAAACCATGAATTCTGATTGTTTAAAACAGGTATCCCTTCAAAAGAATCCGGAACATCCTCGGACACTCCCAGAAGGTTGGCTAATTCAGCGGCGATAAGCTTTTTGTTGTCTTTTGTGATTCCCCTGTTGAACATTCCCATGACGGTAAACGGACAAATGTCTTTCAGGGGACCTGTAGTGCCATCCTTAAAGTGATCTTGGAGATTCGAGAGGGCTTTTACTTTGGAGGAGATTGCATGAATACCGGAGATAAGTTCTTCTCGTTTGTCTTTGAATGTAAGAAGCTTGTCTGCAATTGCCTCGTAGAATTTCGTCCACTTGAAACGTCGCTCGCTGGGTCCGTTGGGCGGCAAATAGATTTTTACAAACCAGTCAATGTCTTGCTCTTTTTCTTCAAAGGTGAACTCTATCAGAGAATCTGAATAACGGTTACCCGGCATAACTTTCCATATTGTTGTTCTATTTGTATAGAAGTACCATTCACGCGGAGGGTCAACAGGTTTCCAGTCCACTTTCAAGGTGCGGCCATCTCCCAGGTTTTCTTTGACTGTCCCAATGGCTTTGATCGCCATCACGGAAACAGGAAATCCCCGGTTATTGAAAGGCAAACCGTGTTTTCGCGTATAGGACGATTTAATTGCAATTC
Organism: bacterium; assembly: GCA_046484135.1. Classification (GTDB taxonomy): domain Bacteria; phylum RBG-13-61-14; class RBG-13-61-14; order RBG-13-61-14; family DATKZS01; genus CAYQTK01. Next base: position 10,537 of record JAWOBU010000121.1, on the reverse strand, counting down.
GGTCGCCCACTTGAATGGATTTCACTGTATCCAGAAATTTGTCACGAAAGCCATTCTCCCAGATTCCTTCCTGAAGAAATCTCTGGGTTTGATCCCTTGTTCCTCCAAATGCGGCTCCGACAAACCAGCAGGGACGATTAATGGATTTTTCTTCCACAGTATTCATACACTACCTCCACGAGATGGATTTTTCCAGGAATTCACTATAATAAAAGGCCAAATGCCACTGGAAACAATTTGCAATATAACAAACACTCTTCAGGATGTCGAGAACATGTTACCGATAGCGATCCGCTAATGCTTATCTTAAAATAGCCATATATTTGGGTGAAGAGCTCCCTTTTCAGTTGGTGAAAACTCTATCCTTGCAATGTGAAGAGGGAATCCGGAATCAGGGAATTAAATGGGGGGAACTTCTATTTGATTTTCTCTTGCCAAAGCTCCTGTAAAAACATATCATAGATAGAGCTTGGCGAGCTTTGGAGGCGAAGATGGCGAACAAGCACCATATCGGGGTCATTCCTCCCCACCAGGACAAACCGCGTCGTTACCTCACCGACTTCAAGAAGACGGTGGAGTCCTGCTCCAATCTTGTTCCGGACGCTTTTTTTCACCATCTTTCCTACCAGCGACTGCTGGAGGTCAGCCGAAGCGGGGCGTTTTATAACGTAATCATCGCCGCCCGGATGAAAGACGAAAAGGACGCGGCCGAGAGCAACATCTTTTCCGCCGCCCGAGAGATAAGACGGCTCCGTTTTCCCACCGTTTTCATCATATCCTTCAACTCTTTCCTGGCCCGGGTTACCGGCATTGACCTTGACGATGCCAACGAGCACATCCGCAGGATCGCCCATTATCAGCAGGACCCGGAGAAGCCGGGCCTGCCCGGCATGGTCCGGACGACCTCCACCGACCCCAACTTCCTGGTCAGCATCGTGGCAGACGTGATGGACAATCCTTCCAGCTACCTCGACAAAAAGGACCTTTACGACATCGAGAACCAGGGGGACTTTCTGAACCACCCGCCGGGTCATACCCGGCTGGGAATGAGTTAGGGGACAGAAATCCGCCAAACGATTGTCCGAGTGGTATCCTCATGCAATCCAGGTTCATACTCCTTTTCACGCCAGTTGGTTAAACCAAATCGAGACCTACTTCTCGGTGGTTCAAAGAAAGAAGTTCGCAAGTGAGGGTCTCAAATCCCTCCTCTCGAAGGTCTCGGATAAAAATTCCCCGAAAGACAAACGTGCTGCATAATGGGGGGACAGGAATACGTCACCGAACTTATGGGTTAAAGCATTAAGGTCGCTGTGAAAATCGGTGTTCATTATTCCTGGCTAGGGCCCGGCTCAGCAGTTATACTTTACCAGGCGGGTATGCGGCTGGAGGGCGTCCCCAAAGTGCCGGGTCCGCCACTGCCTTAGCCTTCCGGTGACCTGGAGCCCCCGGGCCGTCGCTCTTTCAAACCCGCTGGCTTTGCCAAAGTGAGTTTCGATCCGGCCGAGGATATCGCCGGCCAGCTCCCGCACGTGCTGGTTGGGTGCCAGGTGCATGGTGGCCAGGCAAATGATACGGTACTGCCACATGCTTCGGGCAAAGAACTCCGCCCGCTTCCGGAGATGGGGCTTTGGCGAGTCCTTCATTCTTTCCCAGCCACGCAGTTCCACCTCGGCAAAACGCATGATGGAAGGACCCAACTCAAGAAAGTCGCGCTCATAGGCCAGATCCTGGACCTTCTCTGCCTCCTGAAGGGTGAACTCGGGATGGATGAACCACGGCTGGTGGAAGGCATGCCACTCCTCGTAAGGGATTTGGGCAAGTATCCGGTTCTCCTCCCAGAGACGGTCGTATAGAACCGTGCCCGGCGCAGGGGAGTAATGGGAGAACTGGCTCAAGGCCGGGTTTGCCGACAGGTGGTCGTTGATGTCATCCGTGATGTTGTCTTTGGTGTGGCAGTCGAGCAAAAGGATGGAGGACAAAATGGTCTTGATGCCGTAATCCTTGAGCTCGTCCACCATGGCGGGGATGTTAATGCCCTCGTTCTTGCGGTAGTTTTCCAGGTTGCTTTCCCTTCCTATCCAGACCGTGTCCACGCCCATCTCGGCCAGCTTTTCCGGGCCGAACTTCTCCACCTTGTCCGCGCTGGCAAAGATGAAGCTCCTGAACATCATGCCGCTTTCAACTACGCACTGGCGGAGTTCTTCCGCCCGCTTGAGGTCAATCAGGAAGTTATCGTCGCCGATAAAGACGATGCTGTTGGTCCGAAACCGCTCCTTTACCCGTACCATCTCCTCGAACAGTGGCCTGCCGTGCTTGTAAAACCGGATGTGCTTTCGGCCAAAAAAGTGGGTGACGCAGCAGAAGTCACACCCGTAAGAACAGCCCAGGCCGACCACAATATGGGGGTTTTGCGACACCCCGAAGAGGGGGACCCCGAAGAGCTCCCGGCTGTCAGCATAGACATCCGGGTTTTTGAACTCGAACTCGGGGGAAAGACCCATCAGCTCCCGCATGAAGCTTATGCCGTCGCCCACGCAGATGTGGTCCACTTCCATCAACTTGTCTATCTGGGGTACGCTTGCGCAGAAGCCGCCAATGACGACGGTCGAGCGGGGAGAGATTTCCCGCGCTTGCTCCACCATCTTCTTGGCCTTCTGGAAGTTGGGGATAATAGCCGAGATCCCGATCACGTCGTAGCCCTTTTCAAGCTCCTTGGTAAAACGTTTCAGGGTGGGGAAGTCGAGCACCGTGGTCGGGGTCTCGATATTGTTGGCGATGGCGTGGATGCCGTAGGTGTTGTGGTAGGTTCTCGGCGAGAAAACTCCCTGCGCCCTGGTCAACTGGTTGTGACAAAGCTCGTGGATAGACTTGCGCCTGCTGTACATGTCGTCCACTGCAAAAGGCTTGAAAACCGATGTCAGAAGCACCCGGGGAGCCATGGGTCCTCCTCCTCTACCATCTCTCGTCCGACAAAAAAAACAGCAACCAAGGTTGCCAAGCGTCCTCCTTGTAATAAGATCGCTTACGAACGGTTTCTTTTTAACCACTCTAAGCCATGCTTGCTAACCAATATCTTACAGAACAGGTTTGAATGCAAACCCGACAGGTTACGGATTATATCGGCTTCGGGACAGGCATAAAACGTAAACTCGGGCTGGTGCACTGTCAAGCGTTCCAGCTCGCTTTGTAAAAGATATGGGCGGGGTGACCGAGTTCAATCGCGGCTGAAGCCGCTCGCACTTATCCGTCATTTTCCGGTTTACAGGAAACCGGCACCCTTCATCTTCTTTTTTAACGGCGTCATGCTATAATAGACGCCACAGGTTAATGAAAGGAGCAAATGATGTTTGATAAAAAAGACCGGAGGTATGGTATGAACAAGGCAATTTGGGTTTCCGTGTTCGTTCTTTTTTTCGCGGCCCTTTATGTGGGCGCCTGCAGTGGCGGAGACAAGACAAAAGAAGATTCCGAAGCCGGCGAAGCGGTGAAAAAAGGCGGCTCTGAGGAAAAGGACTTCGAGATGAAGTACCAGGACGAGGAGACCGGCGAGGATATCAGCTGGGAATCCGACTCGGAAGGCCGCGGCCGGGTGGTGGCCCGGAGCAAGGACGGCGAGAAAACGGCTGAGATGAGCTTTGGCGGCTCCGAGCTTCCGGATGGCTTCCCGGAAGAGTTCCCGCTCTATGAGGGAGAGATCGCCAACAGCGTAAAGAGCAGCAGCGGGGACGGCACCGGTTACTCGATCACCATGGTAACCGATGACCCGGTTGACGATGTCTACTCCTGGTACAAGAAAAACCTTTCCGATAAAGGCTACGAGATAAAGTCTTCCGTGTCCATGCCGGGAATTAAAAGCCTTCAGTTTCAGTCGGGGGAGCGGGCCGGCACCATCATGGTGCAAAAAGACAACGAGAACGTAAACGTCGTCATCAGCATGACCACTTCAGGGTAAGGACCGGCGGGCGTCATCTTCGCCAAAGCAACGTAAATCGCGGCCGGACTCGCTCGCCCGGACCGCTGAACTTGAAGGTTAAAGAGTCCGACTGTTTTGTGATCGAAAAAAGTACGAACATTGCCGCGCGCCTTCAGTCGCGGGCTTGAAATATGAATTTCTTCATGCCGCAAATTCCATAAGACGGCTTACTCGTCCGCGGAATCTTTGTCCCCGGTCGTGCTCCCGCTTTCTTCCCCTGTCTCGCCTTTGGCCTCTCTGGCTTTTTCCAGGGCCTTTTGAATGATTCCCTGCTTCTCAACGGACGCGTCTCCTTCCACCGCCTTTTCCAGGTACTCCAGGGCTTCGTCCTCCCGCCCCTGCCGCATCAGGTACATGCCCCATTCCTGCCAGAAGACCCCGCTATGCTCTCCCGCCAGCTTCTTGGCCATCTCGAACTCGGCCTCCGCCAGCGCCGGCCGCTGCTGGGCTTCGTAGAGAAGCGCCATGCCCACGTGCCCGTACTCGGACTCGGCGATCTGGTCCTTCTGGAAATAGGTCAACGCCTTGTCATGCTCTCCCAGCGCCAGCGCGATCCTGCCCAGGTAGTAGTAAGTAATCGGATAGCGTTCATTGACCTCCATCGCTTTCTTACACGTTTCGCGAGCCTGGCGGTAGTAGCCGTTGGACCCCTCTATGTCCCCGTCCTGCCTTGCGTTCACCCCGAGCCGGAGGTAGGCGATCGCGATCTTGACGTAAGCGGGAGCGCTCTCTCCTTCCTGCTCCATGAGCTCTTTGGTGGCCTCGATGGAGTCCTGGAACCTTCCCACGCCCAAAAGAGCTTCGGCACGGTGTCGCAGGGCCCGCGGGTTCTCCGGGTCTCTTTCCAGTATCTCCTTGGCGAGCCTCAAGGTGGCCCGGTAATTGTCCTTGGATTGGGTCTGGTTAAGGGCGCTTAACTTGGGCATCAGGTCCACGTAGTCTTTGGGGTCCTTCTCCTTGGCCTTTTCCGGGTCTCCCTTGAAGCGGGAGGTGGCGTATCCCAGCGCGGCAAGCTGTTGTTCCAGTGCCGGCGACAGGTCGGGGTTCTCCTGCTTCAGGCCCTCTTTCCACTTGTCTTCAAACTCGTTGAGCCGGTTTTTATAGTTCGTTACAGGCTTTTTGTCTTCCCGGTAGAGATTACGGGACTCGTCCGGGTCGTTCCGGAGGTCGTAGAACTCGGGGGTGGGGGCCTTGATGTACTTATAGCGCGGCCCCACAATGGCGGAGAGCGGAGACCAGCCATAATGGAGCAGGGAATGTTTGGACTCGAGAAAGACATAACGGTCTATTACCTCGCCGGCCGGCAGCTCGATGATCTCTTTCAGGCTTTTGCCGTTCATGTCCGCCGGCATCTCCAGCCCCAGGAAGTCGAGCACGGTAGGCATGAGGTCCATGTGGGACGCAAGGGTCCTGATCCTTTTTCCCGCCTCCTGGAAGCCGGGTATGGTCATTATGAGGGGGATGTGCTGGGTGGTCTCGTAGATAAAGGTGGCGTGCGTCTGTTCGTCGTGCTCTCCCAGACCTTCCCCGTGGTCCCCCACCGCTATGATCATGGTCTTGTCATAAAGGCCGTACTCCTTCATCTGACCCAACAGCCTTTTGATCTCGCTGTCCATGAAAGCTATCTCGCCGTCATAATCGCTTTCATAAAGCTCGGCGTAAACAGAGGGAGGATCATAAGTGGCGTGCGGATCATAATAATGGACCCACATGAAAAAGTTCTTCTGACGGTTTTTCTCCAGCCATTCCAGGGCGTCGTCCGTGACCTTGTCCGCGGGCCGCTCCGCAACCAGGGCGGACAGCTCTTCCTGCGGCTCAATGTCCTCCTCGTTCCAGTAATCAAAGCCCTGGTCCAGATTGAACTCCTTTTTCAAGACCGCGGCGCTGATGAAGGCAGAAGTTTGGTAGCCCGCCTCTTTTAACACCTCCGCCAGGGTGGTCACGTCCTCCGGGACCTGGTACCCGCCGTTGTCTATCACTCCGTGATAGGTAGGGACCATGCCGGTAAAGATGGAGGTATGGGCGGGCAAAGTAAGCGGTATGTGGCTGTAGGCCCGCTCGAAAAGAATACCGTCCCGCGCCAGCGAGTTGAGACCGGGAGTCTCCACCCAGTCATAACCGTAACAGCGAATGCGGTCGGCGCGGGTGGTGTCCATGCTAATCACCAGGATGTTCCAGCGGTCCTTGCCGCAACCCGGAGCCGCTACCAGGCTCCAGATAAGAAAAGCCCCTATCGCGCACCACGCAACCGCCAGCAAGCCGTACCCGTATTCGCGACGAAAAAAAGATGTCTTATTCATGCAAACCCGTCCCCGCATGTTCTCAGCATAAGTCCTTAAAGATAGCTTACTACATGAGTACGGAAGTTCAAGCAGATAAGCTCAAAGGAACGTCTCCTTTACCCTTCGTTCGAGCTCATAGAAGGGGAACAGGCAATCGAAGTCCACGATGGTGGCCAGGGCCTTGGACTGGACCGGTACCGACCTCTCTTCCAGGATGGCGATGGGGTTTAAGCCCCCGATCACGATGGCCCCTACCCTGCCCTCGCTCACCGGTATCTCAAGTAACGGCTGGCCCGGCCAGCCAATGGACATGAAACCGCCCAAGCCCGCCTCGCTAAGCTTCTCCGCCAGGTCTATCACCCGGTCGCGGCTGTCCGCGGGGAACTCCCGGAAGCCCACCCCGATCCGGCCGGTTCCGATGGATGTGGCGCCCGAGTAGTCGGTCATCCCGCTTTTGATGAATATCTCCAGCGGGTCCAGGCTGGTCCCCTCATAGGTGATGATCTCGACCATCCGGGAGGGCTTCTTGTCAATGAGCTCGAGGAGCCCCCCGAACCGCGAGGTGGTCGGTATGCCGTGGGCCAGGAGCACACCGTTCAAGGTGATGGAACAGACCGTGCCGATCCCCGCCATGCCCGCGGGAACCACCATGTCGCCAAGCTTGTCCCCCGGCTGGAAAAGACCGATCAGGTTGCCCATCGAGTAGCCGGCCTCGAAAACACGGCACATAAGAGGGACCGTGCCCAACAGGTCCTCCCGGGGCACCAGGCTCACGTTGATAACAACCGTGCCAGAACGGCTCTTCAGGTCAAAGCTCATCCGGTAGGTCATCTGGTCTATCTTGGCGGCCAGAAAGCCCACCTTCTCGATCACCCGGGCGTGGTCAAGCTCGCCGTGCCCCTTCTCAGTGATCATCCGGCCCCGCTTGCCAAGGTTTTGCGTGAGTCCTTCCCGGTCCATCTGAAAAAGGTAGTAGCGAACCGTGCGCTCGCTGACCTCGTGCCCCATGGACTGAAGCTGCTCAGTGATGCGGGAGCTGCCCAAGGGACGCCCCGATTCGTTGAGCACCCGCAAAATGGACAACCGCTTTCGTTCGGTTTTATCGCGCATAGCTTTTATGTACCACTCATACCGGCAATTGTCAAAGCCGATCTGGAAATTTTGCCGGTCCACTCCATCTCAACTTAAAAGGCCGACTCTCTACCTTATGTAAAAATAACGCGATTGATTCGGAAGACACATTAAACTCGGCAAATTCATTTCTTGATGTTGCCGGATAATTGCCGGCAATTTTGCCGCTCAAGCAAGCCGGGCCGGGATACGGGAGCCAATCTGTATCTTGCTAACATTTTATGGAAATTTGATATTGACAAGAGATGCAAAGATGATATAATTGGCATGAACTTGCCGGAAAGCTTGCTGTGGGTTTAAAATACCGGTAACACTTTACCACTGCTGATCCAGGAAGATCGAATACTCCGGTCGCTCCCTGTCGGGTTGACTCGCACGGCAAGTACCGGCCGGAAAAAATACCAGAAAAAAAAGGAGAAAAATAATGAACCTGCATCGTCCCAATGCCAACGAGGCCCTTAGGACCTCGAACCGTTCCAAGGACGTGGCCCCCCAGTCCGGCATCTGCTCCAGGTGCGTGGACGGCTGCCGCGGCAACTGCGACGTGTTCAACGCCACCTTCCGGGGAAGGGAGCTTCTGTACCCCGGTCCGTTTGGAGACGTAACCGCGGGCGCTGACAAGGACTACCCGGTGGACTACTCCCACTTGAACATCATGGGCTATGCCATGGGCGCCGAAGGCATCCAGGCGGACTCCGAGCACGCCACCTTCCCCGCCGTGGACACCGAGACCGAGTTCGGCGACAAGGACAAAGTCAAGATGAAGGTCCCCATCTTCACCGGCGCGCTCGGCTCCACCGAGATCGCCCGCAAAAACTGGGAGCACTTCGCAATCGGCGCGGCCATCGCAGGCGTGTCCCTGGTATGCGGCGAGAACGTGTGCGGCATAGACCCCGATCTCGAGCTCGACAAGAACGGCAAGGTCAAGCACGCTCCGGACATGAAGCGCCGGGTCGAGGCTTACCGCAAGTACCACCAGGGCTACGGGGACATCCTGGTCCAGTTGAACGTGGAGGACACCAAGTTCGGGGTGGCCGAGTACGTCATCAACGAGCTGGGGGTCGAGACCATCGAGCTCAAGTGGGGACAGGGAGCCAAGTGCATCGGCGGCGAGATCAAGGTGAACTCTTTGGACCGCGCCCTCGAGCTCAAAAAACGCGGCTACATCGTGACCCCCGACCCGGAGCTCCCGTCAAACCAGGCCGCCTTCAAGTCCGGCGCCATCAAGCAGTTCGAGCGCCACTCCCGCCTCGGGTTCGCGGAGCAGGAAGACTTCATGAAGGAAGTGGAAAGGGTCCGCCAACTGGGCGCCAAGCGGGTCACACTGAAAACCGGCGCCTATCCCATGCGCGAGCTGGCCATGGCCATCAAGTGGTCATCGGACGCCGGCATTGATCTCCTCACCATTGACGGCGCGCCCGGCGGGACCGGCATGAGCCCCTGGAGAATGATGTGCGAGTGGGGAGTGCCCGCCATATACCTCCACTCCATGGCTTACGAGCTGTGCCGGAAGCTCGAGAAAAAAGGCGCCAAGGTGCCGGACCTCGCCTTCGCAGGCGGCTTCTCCAGCGAAGACCACGTGTTCAAGTGCCTGGCACTGGGAGCGCCCTACACCAAGGCGGTCTGCATGGGACGCGCGCTCATGATCCCCGGCATGGTGGGCAAGAACGCCGAGAAGTGGCTCAAAAACGAGGACGGCGGACTTCCCAAAACCATGTCCAGGCACGGCGACAAAAAAGAAGAAATCTTCGTGCTCTACGAGGAGCTCCGCGACAAGTTCGGAAACGACGTGGACAGCTTCCCCTTAGGAGCCGTCGGCATCTACAGCTTTGCCGAGAAAATCCGGGTCGGGCTCCAGCAGCTCATGGCAGGCGCCAGGAAATGGAAAACCGAATACATTAACCGGGACGACCTCGCGTCCCTCACCGAAGAATGCGAAAAGGTAACCGGCATCCCCTACATCATGAACCACTACCGCGACCAGGCCATGAAGATCATAGAAGCGTAAACAAACGCCGCCGCAGTACCTCTTTCTCGGACGGCAAATATATTTTTAAACCGGCTTGCCGTCCCGGTCCCAGCCTCGGAGGCGGTAGTAGTCCCGGACCAGGGTGTCGAGCTCCTGTTCGCTGATGCGTTGCCCGAAAGGTTCGAGGGGGGTTTTGTAAATGGGCGGGGGAAGCCGGTCGTCTTCCCTGGTGAGGCCCTCGCGGAGGTTGAAGAGGCGGGCGGCGTCGGTAACATTGGCAGCGATCCGTTTGAGACCGTCCATGTCCGGGGCCATGCCGGTGGTCCCGGAAACGATCTTCTTGAGCTCTTCCCACTGGTCCAGGTCCCGGAAGAACCTGCACAGGATCAGGGTGTCGAACAAGGTGGCCCGGTCTTCGTAATCAATTAGCATGCGTGCCTTGCCCTCGATGGCATCCGGCGCGATATGTCCGGCCAGCTCCGGCTTGTAAAAGGTGGTCCGGAGATGGCATGCCCCACGGTCGGACACCGCGTAAGCCAGTCCCATGCCTTTCAGGCCGCGCGGGTCGTATCCCGCGGGCTCGAGCCCCTTGACGTGCACGGCTTCGTCCTCCATGTCCCATTCGCGGGCCGCGTGAAGAATGCCCTGCGAAAGCACTTCTCCCACGCCCCGCCTGTACGCCATGTCACGCACCAGCCCGGCCACTGCGTCCGCGTCTCCGAACTCGATCTTCTCCGGGATTATTCCCAGCTTGGAGGCGTGCATGGCAAAGGACGCCAGGTTTCCCGCGGTGATGGTGTCAATGCCGTAGCGGTCGCAAAGGTCGTTCAAGTACATGACCTCGGGGATGTCGTCTATCAGGCACAGTCCGGCGAAAGCGTAGATGGTCTCGAACTCGGGCCCTTCGATCTCGAGGCCCTGGTGTCGGCCTTTTTTCACTCGGGAGCGCTTGCCGCAGGCCATGAAACAGCGGGGGCATGCCTTGGCCTTGACGCGGCAGAGCTTGTGGTGTGCTTCCCCGCTCAGCTTGTCATAGTAGTCGTCCCGTCTGCCGCGCTTCCAGTAGCCGGTGGGGAACACGCCCGCTTCATTGGACACAGCCACCATGTTCACGGTGCCGAACTTCTTGTAGTTCTCGACCCCTTTGTCCGTGCGGGCCCGGTCCTTCAGGTCCTTCCAGTG
>JAWOBU010000056.1:0-11389 GCA_046484135.1 bacterium | reverse complement strand
GCCAGCAGTCCGGCGAGGACCAGTAAAAACAAGGCCGCCGTTTTTTTCATGGGGACGCTCCGGTTATTTTTTGTTGGAGAAGATTTCGTCGTAGAGCCTTTTGTAGACCTTTTCTCCGAACATCTCGCGAAGTATCTCCCGCGACTGAATGATGGTGTGGTTCTCGGGGTCGCCTTTCTTTATCGTGCATCTGCTGGTTTTCTGGTCGCCGGTGTCGAGGATTTTGGCGGACTCATCGTTCACCGTGGTTATGACCACGTCGTCGCCTATGACCACGACCACCACCGGGTAGAGAGAGCACACGTAAGGCTTGTAGTCCAATGGCCGGACATCCTGTTCCAGCGCCCATTTATGGATCATGCAGCCGGAGGCGTCGGGAAGGACGAACACGCAGTCGCCCGAGCTCTTCCGAAGCATGATCTTTTCGAACTCGTCTCCCCATACCCAGAAGTCCTCGTCCGGAATGGTCTCGCGCAGGCTCGGGAAGTAATCGTACAGGTCGGGAAGAAGGTCCTCGATGACCTCGATGTCCTTGTCGGTAAGCTCGAGATCATGCTCCCGGCAACAGAAAGACCGGATTTTGCGCTGCCGGCAGCCCACGCAGTTGTAGTAGCTGTCCAGGTACTCGATGTCGAAGACAAGGTTGTCCACTACCAGGGTCTCGGGCTTTTCGAGAAGATAGTCCCGGTACCGGTCGTCAACATCACGGGACAGGTCGTCAATAAGATCGTCATACTTTTTCTTGAGATTCTTGGTCATAACTTCTTTTACTCCTTGTTATAAGGGAAGGGCGGAAAGTTCAAAACTTCATGCCCAGCTCCTTCCTTTTTTCTTCCAAAAATTTGCGGTGATACTTTTTAAAACGAGATGAAGATACTCCTGGACCATGATACCGGATGAACGCGTCTTTGGAAATGTTGTAAATCGCTATCTCTGCAAACCATCTTAGTTCACTCTTGACCGAATTCAGGTCGTAAGTGCCTGCAACTGCGAACCTGTTATTATCAAGCCATGCTGCGTTCTCGAATGAGCAGGGGGTCCCGCAGACGGTGACCTTACGCGATGTCTTGTTCTCCAAGTCTATCAGCACCACGCAGGAATCTACCTCTCCCCAGCACAAGTAGGGAGTTACGCAATGGGTACCGTCAGGCGACCGGATGCAGTGCTCCATCATTTTCTTTAAGAAAGGAGATATCTCGCCGTCCTTTTCCAGCGGCCGGAAGATGTCCTTCATCTCGCCCCGACTGTGCCGGATAAATATATCCAATGCAAACCCGGGCAAAACTTTTTTCCACATCTCGAACCAATCCGAGAAGGATTGCTGAAACAGTGCCTTATGAGCAAGCAATGGCTTGATAGAGCCGTGAGGTTTTTTAGGTCGAAGCAACCGCACCTGAAGTTGCCGGGCCTCTTGCAATCTTTCTTCTGATTTCTCAATCCGACGCGCCTGGTCTTTTTCCAGGCGGGAAATTCTCTCTTTAAGACGCTCATTGATCTTTTCTATTTCTTGAATGCGGGTAAGAAGCTTGTCCTTTTCTAACTCCTTTTTAACAAACTCGGCGCGCTTGTCCGAAAGCTTGTTTTTCACTTGGACCAGCTCCCTTCGGTGGTCCTCTTGAAGACTTGCCAGCCGGGAGCGGTAAAACAGGTGGACAAAAAAACCTCCGGCCAGGACGGAAACCAGAACCACTAGAATTATAAACAGGGGACGCTTGATGCCTACTAGTGCTGCGGAGTTTTTTTTATCTTTTGTGTCGCTCTCTCTCATGTATTACAAGCCTTCTCCAGGTACCTCCCGATCCTCGAAAGCCCTTCCTCGATGTTCTTCTCCGAGGTGGCGTAGGAAAAGCGCAGGTATCCTTCGGCGTTCTCGCCGAAGTCTATGCCGGGGGCCACCCCAACATGCGCCTTGTCCAGCATGTCCATGGCGAACTGGAGGGAGTCATTCGTCAGGTGCCGGGCGTTGGCCAGGATGTAAAAAGCGCCGGTGGGCTCGACCGTAACCCCGAGCCCGAGCTCGCGAAGGCCCGCGAGCATCTTCTTCCTCCGCTGGTTGTAAATCTCCCTCATCCTTTCCACGTCCGGCCCGGCCTCCCGGAGCGCAGCCAGGGCCGCCCACTGCACAAAGTCCCCCGACGAGATAAAAAAGTTCTGCTGGACCTTCTGGAGCGGCCTTACCATATCCCGCGGCACAATGCAGTATCCCACCCGCCAGCCGGTCATGGCGTAGCGCTTGGAAAAGCCGTTCAGCACGATGGCCTGGTCGGTAAACTCGAGGATGGACCTTTCCTCTCCCTCGTACACCAGGCCGTGATAGATCTCGTCGGAAATCACCAGCGGGCCAAGCCCGGCGATCTCTTCCATCCTCTCCGCAGACAAAAGGTTGCCGGTGGGATTGGACGGCGAGTTTATGAGTATGGCCCGGGTTTTGTCGGTAAGCCTCTCTTTTATCATCTCCGGCCGGTACTGGAAGCCTTCCTCTTCATAGACCGGCACGGGCACCGGCCGCCCGCCCACGTACTCGATCATGTTCGGGTAGCAGGGGTAGCCGGGGTCTGTAAGAATGATCTCTTCGCCCGGCTCGAGTATGCCGGAGAAGACCAGGAACATGGCGGGGGACGTTCCCGGCGTTACTATCACCTGGCCGGGGTCTACTTTAACTCCGTAGCGTTCGTGGTAATCATCGCAGATGGCCTCCCTGAGCTCGCGCACGCCCAGCGAGTGGGTATAGTGGGTGCAGCAGTTTTGCAAAGCCCGGTCCGAGGCCTCGACCACGCACTGCGGGGTGTCGAAGTCGGGCTCGCCCACCGCAAGCGATATAACGTCCGCGCCCTGCGCGCGCAGTTCCGCGGCACGGTCTATAACGTCAACTACCAGAAAGGGCGGCATCTTCTCCGCCCGGCCGGATACCTTCAGCTTGTCCATATATTACTCCTGCCCATCGGCAAGGGGATACTGCCGGCGAGGCTTACAGGATATTCATTGTAAACCGCCCCGACTGCCGTTTTCAAGACGGGCTGTTGCTTGATATACTTAATAACTGATGTCTTCGGCAAGACCCAGCATGGAACGGAGGCGGGCGGTACATCTGATTGCGGGAGCGGGCACCGGAGTTTTCATAAGCACGGTGCTCTGGGCGTTTGGCGTGCCCTTGAAAAGCGGCTTTTGGTGGCGGGCGGTGTTTGTTGCCGCGGGTGCGGGCGGCGGCGTTTTTCTGGCGGGTATCTTTATCCTGGCCGAGGTGGCTGTCTCCTCTGCCGGAAGAAGGAATCCCGTGCCCCGGCTCGCTTCCCTGTTTCTGCGGCCGCTGCCTTTTCTGGCTTACCCGGCTTTGGCCTTGTTTTTCCTGTTGTTATTCATTCCGCCTTTGAACGTGTATAACCAGGGTGCCGAGGTCCTGGCAAGGATCGGCTTCTCCCTCTTGTTTTCGCTTATTATGGTGGCGGTGGCGGCAGTGGTAATCCTGCCGAAAAGAAGGCCTTATGCGCGCGCCGGAGCGGCGTTGTTGTTTGTGGTGGTCCTTTTTGTATGGCTTTACTTTTCGGAGCGTCAGCCGAAAAAGGCCGAGGGAGTTGTGCTGGTTACCATAGACACCCTTCGGTCGGATTACCTGGGCTGTTACGGTCATGAAAGGGGGACCTCGCCATTTTTGGACGAGATCGCGGCAAAGGGAGTGCGATTCAGCCGAGCTTATGCTTCTGCTCCGGTTACAGACCCTTCTCACGTGTCCATGCTTTCCGGTCTTTATCCTCGCGGCACCGGCGTTATTTTTAACGGCTACCCCGCTTCCTACCCGAAGATTGATTCCATAGGCCGGGTGTTTTCCGACCACGGGTATCACACTGCGGCGATTACCTCGCGGGTGCGACTCAACCCTGCTGAACTTAATGTGCCGGGCTTTCATTACATAAGCTGTCCCGAGGTGCGGGCTTTAGACACGCCCGCGAGCGAGGCCACCCGGCGGGCGGCGTTATACATGCGAGAGCATCGGAGCGGGCCTTTTTTTCTGTGGGTCCATTACTGGGACCCTCATCTGCCCTTTTATCCCCCTCGAAAATATCGCGACAAGTTCGCTCCCGGAGTAAACAGCCGGGGGGACGCGCCGGTCTGGCTTAAAAATAAAAACGCTTTGTCCGAAGAAGAGATATCGGATTACCGGTCTCTTTACGAAGGCGAGATTTTTTACACCGATCATGAGATGCAAAAACTCTTCAGCTTTGCAGAGCGGCTTTTCGGGAAGTCTTCCTCCCTGACCTGGGTTTTTGTGGGCGACCACGGCGAGCTTTTAGGGGAAATACAAGACCGATATCCCTATGGCTTCGGCCATTACGACTTTATCTACGAGGAGAACCTGCGGGTGCCCTGGCTCATGTACGGCAAAGGCGTGCCGGCCGGCAGGACCGTCAGGCCTCGCGTGTCCACAGTGAACCTCGCTCCTACCCTCCTCGACCTTACAGGACTCTCGGACTTGCGGGAAAAAGACGGCAAGTCCCTGGTGCCCCTCATCTCCGGAAACAAGCGTCCATCAAAGGAAGCCGTGTTTTTCGAAAGATGGCTACCAGAGGGCGGTCCGCTTCCCCAATGCAAGGAGCCGCTACACGGAGTAATAAAAGGAAACATGAAATGGATCGGCAATCGGTCGGGCTACGAAGAGCTTTACGATCTTTCCAAAGACCCGGACGAGAAAAACGACCTGGCGCAGAAAAAGCCGGAAGCGGCCCGGAAGATGAGGAGCGTCTTTGAAAGGTGGGACAAAGACAACCCGGAGACCTCGCCGGACGCGGACCAGAAGCTGCCAGTGTCGGTGGGCGACTTTCGGGCACTGGGATACTTCCAATGAAAGCTTAATCAGGCCGGGCTTCCACTTCGATATCCTTCGCGGGGGAAGTGGTCGGGAAAGCCGCCCGGTAGACCGGCCGGAGGAAGGGCAGGCCGGACAGGGTGCGGGTGAGAAAGAACAGGGCCGACCATATCAGGCTGTAGGCAAACACCGTCTCTTCAGTAGCGTATCCTTTTAACAGGAAGTCGGCCACCAACTGGGGGCCGCCGAAGCCGCCCACCGAGATGGGCCAGTAAGCCACGTTCACCATGAACGGCACCGCGGCAAAAAGAAGCGGCAGGGGAGCGTCAATTCCCATGGCCTTGAGTATCACGATGTTCATGAGCACGTTGATTACGTTGTTGCCGAACCGGTAGCCGAAGACCGCGGCGTAGTCCCGCAGTCGGGCCTCCCGGAAGGCGAGAAGAACCTCCGCGTTATAAAGCCTGCCGAAAAAAGTCCCCAGCCGGGTGCGGAAGAACACAAGCCACAACGGAAGCACGATCCAGGCCAGGACAATAGCCCCCTGCAAAAGGCCCCAGAAAGTTACTCCGATATGAGGTATCTCGATCACGATCCGGTTTTTCTCGGGCAGGAGAAAAGCGCAGTAGGACAGAAGCGCCACCATGGTATAGGTCTCGTTAAAATAAACAAAGGCGGCGGACGAGCTCGAAGAGAGGACCGGGACCTTTTTGACCCGCCTCATGTAAAGCACGGCCATGACCTCGGTGATGGCCCCGTTTACAGCCTGCACCGTGTAGGAGGCGAACCGAAGCCGCGCCGTCTCCAGGAAGCCGATAGCGGCGTTAAACCGGTTATAAGCGTGGTGAAAGCTCAGGATGTCCGTAAAGTAATAAACCGCGCAGTAGACAAGGTAGGCCCCCACAATCAGGAAATGGTGGATGTCGTCGCGGGTCAGGATGTCCCATACCCTGCTGAAGTCTACTTTGTAAAACATGTAGACCAGGATCAGTCCCGCAAACACGTAAGGAGCCAATTGCCGGGCCAGGGAAGGCCTGGCAACCGTTTCTTCCGGTTCGTCCGGGGGAAAAGAATTACTGTCCGGGTAGTAAGACAAAGCGTTTTCCTGTCTTCAAGATGTTGTCACGCACGGCACAAGTGCGGAAAGCATAGCAACCCGGGCCGGTTTTGTCGAGTAAGGCCGCGGTCAAAGAAGTTCTCTACCATCCCGGCAGTTAGAGGACCGGCGAGCAGGTCGGGCGGCGAGAGCGCGTAAGCTTTTCGTTTGCCATCTCGGAAGTACTCCGGTTATGGTATAGAAGAATGATCATTCGCGTCCGGCAGTGGAATTGAAGGCCAACTGCAAAGGAGAACTCATGATAAAGAGGTCCGGGTTGATATTGCTGTTTTTCGTTGCCGCTTGTCTGGCGCCTCCGGCAGCGGTCGGCGGGGAAGACGCAAGTCATTTTTCCGAAAGCTCTCATGCTGATTCTCGACTTAAGCTGGACGGGGCCTGGTCGGTGAGAAGCTCGGAGGACATGGAAGCGGCAGGGCGTGCGGTCTCGCAAGCGGGCTTTTCGGATACGGCCTGGAAGAGCGCGGAAGGCCCGGGCACGGTCATGGCCATGCTGGTCGAGGCCGGCGTATACCCCGATCCTTTTACAGGGGAAAACCTCCGGGACGTGCCCGGCACCTGGCCGCCGCCTTTGGACGTGTCTGCCCTCCCCATGCCGCCGGGCAGTCCTTTCCGAGACCCGTGGTGGTTCCGCACCGAGTTCAACGTCTCTGCTGAAACAAAAAACAAGCGGACCTGGCTTCACCTTCGCGGTGTAAACTACGCCGCGGACGTGTGGATAAACGGAAAGAAGATAGCCGGCAAGGACCGCGTCTACGGGACCTACCGGACCTTTTGCCTGGACGTAACCGGCAAGGTAAAGCCCGGCAGGAACGCGCTTGCCTTAAAGGTCTACCCGCCCGGACACCGGGACCTCGCCATAACATGGGTGGACTGGAACCCGGCGCCGCCCGACCGGAACATGGGACTGTGGAAACCCGTGTATATCACTACCACCGGACCGGTGGACCTGAGATTCCCCCACGTGGTGACCGAGCTCGATACCAAAACCTTGAACAAAGCAAGCCTCACTCCGCTCATCACCGCGGTGAACGCCTCCGGCAAAAAGCTCACGGCCACGATCGCCGCGAAGCTCGGAGACGACATCACGTTAAAAAAACAAGTCGCGCTCGAAGCGGGCGAAGAAAAAGAGATCGAGTTCAAACCGGCCGAGTTTCCCGAGCTCGTGCTAGAGGCCCCCGAGCTTTGGTGGCCCGCGGACTGGGGAGAACAGAACCTATATGACTTCGAGTTCCGGGCAAGCGTGGATGAGACACTCTCCGACCGCGAGAGCGTCCGCTTCGGCATCCGGGAGGTGTCCTCCGAGTTCACCGACCAGGGCCACCTGGTGTTCAAGGTTAACGGCAGGAGGATCATGGTCCGCGGCGCAGGCTGGGCACCGGACATGTTTTTCCGGAACCGGCCGGAAAGACTGGCCCACCAGATAAAGTACGTAAAGGAGATGGGCTTAAACACCATTCGCCTGGAAGGCAAGATGGAGCGGGAGGAGTTCTTCGAGCTTTGCGACCGTGAGGGCATCCTGGTCATGGCGGGCTGGTGCTGCTGTCATCACTGGGAGAGGTGGAGAAAGTGGGACGACGAGGACTACAAGGTTGCAAAGCTTTCCCAGCGCGACCAGGTGCGGCGGCTCCGGCATCATCCTTCCATGCTGGCCTGGCTGAACGGAAGCGACAACCCGCCGCCCAAAGAGGTCGAGAAGACCTACCTCGAGGTCCTGGAAGACCTGCACTGGCCCGCGCCAGCGGTGTCATCGGCCACCGAAGCGCCCGCGGAGTACTCCGGGCCGTCGGGCGTCAAGATGAACGGGCCTTACGAGTGGGTCCCGCCCGTGTACTGGTACGAAGACAAAAAGCACGGCGGCGCCTGGGGCTTCAACACCGAGACCAGCCCCGGTCCGGCAGTGCCGCCGGTCGAGAGTTTGGAGAACTTTTTGCCCGGTCATCTCTGGCCCGTGGACAAGTGCTGGGAGTATCACTGCGGCAGGAACATGTTCGGCGACCTGGACGTGTTCACCAAGGCGCTCGAGAAAAGGTACGGCAAGGCGGACACGATAGAGGACTATGCCGTGAAGTCGCAGGCCATGACCTACGAGGGACAGCGGGCCATGATCGAGGCGTTCCGCTCCCGCAAGTATACCTCGACCGGCGTTATTCAATGGATGCTGAACGACGCCTGGCCGTCGCTTATCTGGCACCTTTACGACTATTACTTGAGGCCCGCCGGCGGCTACTTCGGGACCAAAAAGGCCTGCGAGCCGATGCACGTCATGTTCGACTACCAGCGCCGGCAGATCACGGCAGTGAACGGCCTTTACCAAGACTTCGAGGACCTCGTGGTTTCGGCCCGGGTGCTCGACATCTCGGGCAAAGTGGCATGGTCCAAACAAGAGACCATTGACCTCGCGAGCGACGGGGTTGTCAAGGCCTTCTCATTGCCAGAGCTTCGAGACGTATCTAAGACGTACTTTCTTTCACTGCGCCTTACTGCAAAGGACGGGAAGCTCATAAGCAGGAACTTCTACTGGCTGTCGAAAAAGCGGGACGAGCTCGCCTGGGCACTGACCCAATGGTACTACACCCCGGCCAAGAACTACGCCGACTTTACGGCTCTCGATGATCTGCCGGCCGCTGAAGTAGATGTAAAGACTTCTCACGAGCAGAAAAGAGAGGAAGGGCTGACGCGCGTAACCATAAGGAACACGAGCGGGTCAGTGGCTTTTCAGGTGCGGCTTAAGCTGACCCGCGGCCGGGGCGGCGACGAGGACCTGCCGGTATTCTGGGAGGACAATTACTCGAGTCTTTTGCCGGGGGAGGCACGCGAGATCACGGCGTCCTATTACCTTTCCGACTTGGAGGGCAAGAGCCCGGCGCTCGAGGTCTCGGGCTGGAACGTGCCGGCAGCGGTGTATTAACGGTTTCATGGCGCAGTCGGCTAAATGAAGTCTCTACCTCCAATCCTTCGATTTAAGGAGCAATACGAACACGGGCCGGGCGAAGGGCAGTGGCTCCTCGAACACCTCGACCGGCCGAAACTGGGAGTAGACGCGGCCTCTGCCGGCCTCGAGTTCTCCACTCATCCCTGGCCGGGTCTCGAGATCGCGGAAGGACCGCTGGCGGGCCGCACCTGGCCGGAGCTCTTAAAGGACTTTGGCGAGCGGTTGGCGGGGGAATCCGGCATGTGGTTATACGGGGGCGGCCTTGGTCTCGAGGTCCGACTGCGGGCAGCGGAGCACGTTCCCTCCTCGCTTCGCATGGTCGAGCCGGCAACAACCCGCCAGCGGCCCAGGAAAGCGCCCCGGCCGCTCCTGGCACTGCATGTGATCGAGGCCCGGCCGGACTCGTGCATTTACTTCGGCAGAAGAAAGAACCTTGAAGCGGAGCGGTTCAAGTCCCTTCTTATAAAAAGTCCCGACCCCGAGCTTCTCCAGGAGATTCCGGCACAGGCCGGCACCGTACTTCTCGCTCCTGCAGGCTTTCCATACGCGCTGGGAGCTGGCGTGCTGGCCTACGAGGTCCTGGTCGAGCCGGAAAAGACCGAAGCGCCCGCCCGCGTCTCCTATACCAGGGTCGCACGACATCTGGTTATCGAGCCTCTGCCGCGGCAAGGGGCGCCGGTAGCGCCGCTCGGTTATATAGAGGGGCAAAACGCCTTCACCTGGCTTTATGCTTCCAGCACTGCGGCCACCATGCGGCTCGACCTCAGGAGCCAGTGGCGCGAAGGGCCGGGGATGGGCTTTGCCGTGCTCACCGGCGTTTATGGCCGGGCGCTGGTGGTCTCGGGAGAGTGCACCGAGACTATATCAAAAGGCCGGAGCCTGGTGTTGCCGGCTGAGCGCCCGGCGGTGTCCATCTCGCCCGAGGCGGGCGGAGCGTCCATCCTGAAGACCTGGCTGCCCGACGTAAAAAAGGAGATCGAAAAGCCCTTGCGCGAGAGAGGCATCACCCAGCGCGAGATCGAAAGGCTGTACGGCTTCTTCGGCAGGGAGAGGCTCTGAGGACGATCAAGTGGCCAGTTAGGAACAGCGCTGACTTAACACTTTCCAAAATAAACTTCTGTTTCACGCAAAGGTGCAAAAGCGCAAAGGTAAAACAAAGAAAGCCGGGCGTTGCGATCTTTATGGTAAACGTCTTCGGGGCCGGTTGTGCGGGGACCTCGAATTCGTTTTATGTCTTGGCCAACACTACTCCCCTATGATCTTTACCAGGACCTCCTTGGGACGGCGGCCGTCGAGCTCCAGGTAGTAGATGGTGTGGAAAGAGCCGAAGTCGAGCCTGCCCTCGGTCACCGGGCAGGTGATGTGGTGTCCGGTGAGCACCGAGCGCAAATGTCCGTGTGCGTTCTTTTTCGGGTCGGTCTCATCGTGGCGGTAGCCTGCGAGGGCGGGGGCGAGGTTCTCCAGGAGTTCCTGGTAATCCAGGGCCACGGAAAAGTCGCTGTCGCTTATGAACACCGACGAGCTGGTATGGAGCGGAAAGACCAGCATGATCCCTTCGGTTACTCCGGACTCGGACAAAGCGCTCTCGCACTGTTCAGTAATGTTCAAGACCTCCTCGGCCTCCTCCGTGGTAAAGCTCAGCACGCGGCGGTAGGACTTCATGGGCTGCCTCCTGTTCTTTCGGTTTTTCTCTTTCCCGTCCAGGTGGACTTTTACCACACGGCCTTTCGGTTTCCAAATTTTGGTTTTACGTATTTTAGGGTGGGTGGAAAAACCAAAGCTGCGTTTATCGCTTTTAGGGCTGCCAGCGGGGACAGGGAAAAGGCCGGAACTGGCCCGGCCCAACGTCACCGACCTCGGCTCTCGGTTCGCACGCCTTAAGTTGCCCTGTTCTCCGGGCCGGCACGGGTGCAATATCTGAGAAGAGGCCCCGGGGCAGACTCCCCGCTGGCAGCCGAGAATGCGAAAAACGCAAAACAGCCTTTATAATCATAAGGAAAGGCCCGATGTCGGTAATAAACATTCTCCGCCCCCCACACTTAAATACGGTGATCCCAATTTTTTTACTTTTCCCCCTTGACATTCGTTCCTGCGGCTGTTATTTTGGTATTTAAGTACTTGAATAAGAAATAGCGGGCCAAGAAAGGAAAACAGAAACAGAAACGAAAAGGAGGAACGAGATGTTTTGTTATCAATGCGAACAGACGGCCAAGGGACAAGGATGCACCACCAAGGGAGTGTGCGGCAAGGACCACGACACGGCGACTCTACAGGACCTTTTGGTGTACGCCTTGAAAGGCATAAGCCAGTATATGCACCGGGCGGGTAAACTGGGCGCGCATGATCACGCCATTGACGTGTTTACTGTCGAGGCCCTGTTTTCGACCTTGACCAACGTGGACTTCGACCCCGACCGGCTGGTCGAGTATCTTGGCAAAGCCGGAGGCCACCGCGACCGGGCAAGGGCTCTTTACGAAGACGCGGCCAAAAAGGCGGGGCAAAAGCCGGAGGACCTTTCCGGTCCGGCGCAGTTTTCTCT
>JAWOBU010000281.1:0-13292 GCA_046484135.1 bacterium | reverse complement strand
GAGATAGGCTGCGAGGAGATACCAGCCCGCTTCCTGGAACCCGCCCTGAAACAGCTCCGGGAAAAGGCACAGGCGGAGCTGGAAAAAAACCGCATCAAGCACGGCGAACTAAATACCTACGGAACACCGCGGCGAATGGCGCTCGCAGTGTACGACGTGGCGGAACACCAGCAGTCTGCCCGGGAAAAAAGGACCGGACCACTGGTGTCTCAGGCTTTCGACGGTGATGGCAACCCCGCCAAGGCCGCGGTGGGCTTCGCCCGCTCCTGCGGGGTCGAGGTCTCTGACCTTGATAAAGAAGAGACCCCCAAGGGAGAAAAACTGACTTATACCAGGGAAATACCGGGTGAGCCCTCCCAGCAGGCACTCGCCCGCATTCTGCCCGAACTGGTCAAAAAGCTCGAGTTCCAGAAGTCCATGCGGTGGGGAAACGGCGACCTTGCCTTTGTAAGGCCCATCCACTGGCTTTTGGCGCTCTTCGGAGAAAGTATAATCGAGTTCTGGCTCGACGGCTTGAAGTCGGGCAACCATACCTTCGGGCACCGCTTTACCCATCCCGGCCCTGTCGAGGTCACCGGAATTGCCGACTACCTGGAAAGGCTGGACCGAAGCGACGTGGTCTCCGATCCGGTCTTGAGGAAACAGGTGATCGAAAAAGGCGCTGACAGGCTCTGCGCCGACCGAGGATGGGAGGTGTTTCCCGACCCCGCCCTGCTGGAAGAGACCGCCAACCTGGTGGAATGGCCGGCCGTACTGCCCGGAAAGTTCGACGAGAGGTTTTTGAAACTGCCGGCAGAGGTGATCATCGCGGCCACCCGGATGCACCAGAAAGCGTTCTCCATAAGAAAGCCCGGCACCGAAAAGGAGCTCCTGCCCTACTTTTTGACCGTGGCCAATAACCCCTTGGCGGAAAGAGAAGAGGTCGCAGAGATCATCGGCCGGGGCAACGAAAGGGTACTTGCCGCCCGGCTGGCGGACGCCGAGTTCTACTGGCAGGAAGACTTAAAAACCGGCCTGGAAAAGATGCGGCAGGACACCGGCGGCATGATCTTTTATAAGAACCTCGGCTCCTACCTCGATAAAACCGACCGGCTGATGCCGCTTTGCGAACACCTGTCTTCCGCGCTTTTTCCCGGCGACCGGGACATCGAACAGCACGCCCGCGAAGCCGCCCGGTTATGCAAGGCCGACCTGGTAAGCAAAATGGTGGGCGAGTTCGCCGAGCTGCAAGGGACCATGGGAAGAGAGTACGCCCTTGCCACCGGCAAGAGCAGGCAGGTGGCCGAGGCCATTGGCGAGCATTATCTTCCCCGCTCGGCAGACGACATAAGCGGGGCAGTCTTTCCCCGCACCGGGCCCGGTATGGTGCTGGCCCTCTCCGACAAGACAGACTCGGTGGTGGCCTGCTGGGCGGCCGGGCTTGCGCCCACCGGCGCCGGTGACCCGTTCGCCCTCCGCAGGCAGGCCCAGGGGATCATAAACATCATCCTGGAGCGGGACCTTCTCCTGGACCTGGAGGACACCGTACACCGGGCGGCCCGGCTCATCTCGGCCGGCATGGAAGCACAGCCGGAAAAGCTCGCCGCCGAAGTAATGGACTTTATCATTACCCGCTTCCGGTTCCAGATGACCGAAGCCGGCCATCCGCACGACGTGGTGGACGCCTGCGTGGCCGCGGGGTGCAGCGATGTCCGGGATGCCCGAAACCGCATCCGGGCGCTCTCCCGCATGAAACAAAGAAACGACTTCGAAGACCTGATGATAGCTTTCCGCCGCGTCATGAACATCGTGGAAGGCGAGCCCGGCAGGGTGGATACGGGCCTGTTTCAGGAACAAAGCGAGTCCGAGCTTTACGCCGAGTTCCAGAAAGTGGAACAAGGGACCCGGCCGTTTCTGGACGAAGGGAATTACGACGCCGCGCTCGAGACCATGGCATCGCTCAAGGCCGCGGTGGACCGCTTCTTTGACGAAGTTATGGTAAACGTGGAAGACGAAAACATAAGACGCAACCGCCACGCCTTGTGCGCCCTGATTGCCGGGCTGTTCAAGAGGGTGGCGGACTTTTCCAGGGTGGTAGTGGAAGGCGACCGCTCCCGCCCCAAGTCTTAAAAAAGGGGAATCCGAAACCCGAAGCACGGAGGGATGAGAATGGCAGAAAAGAAATACGTGTACTTCTTTGGAGCCGGACGGGCGGAAGGCACCGCTGACATGAAGGAGCTGTTGGGCGGCAAGGGAGCGAACCTTGCCGAGATGAGCAACCTGGGGGTCCCGGTTCCGCCCGGGTTTACAGCGACCACCGAGGTCTGCACCTACTACATGAAAAAGGAGAAGTATCCTCCCGGCTTCAAGGACGAGGTCCAGGAGAACCTCCGTACCGTAGAAGAGATGATGGACGCCAGGTTCGGGGACAGCTACAACCCCCTGCTGATCAGCGTCCGTTCCGGCGCCCGCCAGAGCATGCCCGGCATGATGGACACCGTCCTTAACGTGGGCCTGAACGAGAACACCCTCGAGGGAATCATCCGGGCCACCCAGAACCCCAGGTTCGGGTGGGACTCCTACCGACGGTTTATCCAGATGTACTCCAACGTGGTCATGGGTGTTCCGAGCGAAGAGCTGGAAGAAATTCTGACCGACTTCAAGAAAAAGAAAAAAGTGCAAAACGACCTAGAGCTTGGTACGGAAGACCTCCAGGAGCTGGTCGAGCTTTACAAGAAAAGGCTCGAAAAACTCGGGCTCGACTTCCCGGAAAAGCCGCTCGACCAGTTATGGGGAGGGATCGGAGCCGTATTCAAATCATGGAACACCCCCCGCGCCGCGACCTACCGGCGGCTTAATAACATACCCGACGAGTGGGGAACCGCCTGCAACGTCCAGTCCATGGTCTTCGGGAACATGGGAGAAAAGTCGGCCACCGGCGTGGCCTTTACCCGCGACCCCGCTACCGGGGACGCCAGCTTCTTCGGCGAATGGCTCCCCAACGCCCAGGGAGAGGACGTGGTGGCCGGTATCAGGACCCCCCTGCCCATTAACAAGGAAAACAAGAAATCGCCCGAGCAAACCTCGCTGGAAGAGTTCCTGCCCGGCTGTTACAACCAACTGGTCCGCATCTACAAGAAGCTCGAGAAACACTACAAGGACATGCAGGACATCGAGTTCACCATCCAGCAGGGAAAGCTCTGGATGCTCCAGACCCGCACCGGCAAGAGGACCGGCTTTGCCGCGGTACGCATGGCGGTCGAGATGTGCGACGAAAAGCTGATAGACCAGGAGGAGGCCGTCCGCCGGGTCGAGCCCCAGTCCCTGATCCAGCTTCTGGCGCCCGTGTTCGACGAATCGGAAAAAAAGAAAGCCATAAACAGCAAAAAGCTCCTGGCCACCGGACTCAACGCCGGACCGGGCGCGGCCACCGGCAGGGTCGTCTTTAACGCGGACGACGCCGAAAAGAAGGCCAAGGACGGGCCCGTGCTCCTGGTACGGCTCGAGACCAGCCCCGAGGACATCCACGGCATGGCGGTGGCCGAAGGAATCCTCACCGCCCGCGGCGGCATGACCTCCCACGCCGCCCTGGTGGCAAGGGGAATGGGAAAACCCTGCGTGGTCGGTTGCGGAGCGCTTAACATAGACTACAAGAAAAAGCTCATGAAGGTGGACAATAAGACCGTCAAGGAAGGCGACTGGCTGTCCATAGACGGCACCAGCGGCGAGGTCTTGCTGGGCAAGCTCAAGACCTTCCCCTCCGAGGTCATCCAGGTGCTTATTGAAAAGAAGATCAAGCCGGAGAAATCCAAGGTCTACCGGGACTTCCACAAGATTCTGACCTGGGCGGACGAGTTCAGGAAAATCGGGGTCCGCTGCAACTCGGACACGCCCGCGGACACCGAGGTCGGCTTTAAGTTCGGCGCCAAGGGCATAGGGCTTTGCCGCACCGAGCACATGTTTTTCGAGGGAAACAGGATAGACGCCGTCCGGAGGATGATCCTTGCCGACAGCCAGGAGGAGAGAAAGAAGGCACTGGAAAAAATCCGGCCCATGCAGAAGGACGACTTCATTGGGATATTCAAGGCCATGCCCGGACTGCCCGTAACCATAAGGCTCCTGGACCCGCCCCTCCACGAGTTTTTGCCCGGCACCGAAAAGGACATAAAAGAGCTGGCACAGAGATTCAAGGTCCAGCCCGCGGTGCTCCGGAACAAGGTGAACCAGCTACACGAGTTCAACCCCATGCTCGGACACAGAGGATGCAGGCTAGCCATAACCTACCCCGAAATCTACGACCTCCAGGTCCGGGCCATCATGGAAGCAGCGGTCTCCGTAAAAAAGAAAAACAAGATAGACGTAAAGCCCGAGATCATGGTGCCCCTGGTCGGACACGAGCAGGAGTTCCAGATGATCCGCGAGCGCTCCGAACAGATCATAAAGGAGGTGCTCGAGGACGCCGGCGTGGAAATCGAGTACAGCATAGGGACCATGGTGGAGCTCCCCCGGGCGGTGGTGGCCGCGGACAGGATTGCGGAAACCGCCGAGTTCTTCAGCTTCGGGACCAATGACCTCACCCAGACCGTGCTCGGAATGAGCAGGGACGACTCCGGCTCCTTCCTGCCCGAGTACACCGAAAAGAAAATCTACAAGCGCGATCCGTTTGAGAGCATAGACCCGGAGGGGGTGGGAGAAATGATGAGGATGGGCACGGAAAAAGGCCGCGCCGTCCGTCCCGACTTGAAAGTGGGAATATGCGGCGAACACGGGGGCGACCCCGAGTCCGTCATCCTCTGCCACCAGTTGGGACTCGACTACGTAAGCTGTTCACCCTACCGCCTGCCGGTGGCCATAATGGCCGGAGCACAGGCAGTGGTCCGCGAGATAGACCGCGAAAGAGAAGAAGCGCGCAAAGCCAAGAAAAAAGAAAAGATCAAAAAAGCGGCCGAGTCAAAGAAACCGAAACCCAAAGAAAAGAAACAGCCCAAGCCCTTGCGCTTCCCGCCCGCAGCCAAAAAGGCGGAGAAAGATCAGAAGGAAAGGGAAGACAAGGAAAAAGCGAAGAAGACCGCCAAGGCCCAAAAGAAGTCGGCTTCCAAGTCCGAGGCCAAACCCGCGGCAAAATCCGCTCAAACCAAGACCGCCGCCGGCAAGACAAAGCCCGCAAAAAAGACGGCCCAAGCCAAGACAAAACCCGCAAAGAAAGCGGCTCAAACCAAGACCCAGCCGGCAAAGAAAACAACCAAGACCAAAGCGAAGCCCGAAAAGAAAACCACCCAGAAAAAAACAAAGCCGGCGAAGAAACCCTCTTCCGGCAAAGCCTCGGCTAAGAAGAGCACGGCCAAGTCCAAAACCGCCAAAGCCGGTTCCTCATCCAAAAAGGCCAAGAAGTCTGCAAGCAAGAAGAAAAAATAGACGGTCCCTGAAATTCTGATATGATAGAGGCGGTACTTGGTGCCGCCTCTTTTTTTGGAAAGGAACAGGATGAAAAACCGGGACGGCATACCCGAGCGGAAATGGGGAAAAACCGAGATCGCGGGCGGCAGGCAGGCTTTCCGCATCAGCATGATATTAAAAGGGCTTAAAAAGGCCATGCCCCCGCCGGCGCGAGTGCTGGACGCGGGCTGCGGGGTCGGGACGCTTTACCTCGCCCTCCTGGCCGAGGGTTACCAATCCGCGGGAGTAGACTCTTCCCCTCTCTGCCTGGAGAGACTTTCTTTTAAGATGAGCCGGGGCCGGCAAACCGGGACCATCACTCGCGAGGCCGGTCCTTTCACTATCGCCGAGCTGAACGCCCTTCCTTTTCCGGACCTGAGCTTCCGGGCGGTGGTCTCCGGCGAGGTCCTCGAGCACCTTCCTGACGACGGGGGGGCCGCTTCTGAGCTCGTTCGCGTACTTGCTCCCGGCGGCGTCCTGTTGGTAACCGTTCCCGCGAACCCGAAGCTCTGGAGCGTGGAAGACGAGTGGGCCGGACACAAGCGGCGCTACCGGCCGGACGAGTTGAAAAGCCTTTTCGAAAGCCGGGGCCTTGAAACCATTGATCTCCACCACTGGGGCTGGCCCGTGATCTACCTTTACAACCGGCTCTTGTTTCAGCCCCTTTTAAAACGAAAGCTCCGCCGGCACGAGACGGAGTTCGGCGGCCCGGCGGCCCAAGGCGCAGACAGAACGCTGACCGCCCTCATGAGTGCGGCCTTTTCCGTGGACAGGCTCTTCTTCCGTCTGCCCGTGGGTATCGGACTATACGCCGCTTTCCGAAAGCCCTCCTGAAATCCGGTCAGTCCACTTGGCGGCGCAGGTAGGCCGGGATGTTGTACTCGTCCTCCGAGTCGTCCGCAAACGCTTTTTTCCTTTTCTCACCCGAGCCGGAGAACTCGTAATCGCTCTCGGACTTGTCGCCGACCGTCTTCGCGCCCAGCCTCCGCTTGGTGGCCAGGGACTCCTCCTGCCGCTGGCGCTTATGCTCGGAAAGGCTGGTGGTCTTGTTCCGCTGCTTCCACGCCGCGGAAGGCTCGGAAATCCGGAACCGGTTTCTCACGTCCTGCTGGAAGCTTTCAAAGCCGGTGGCGATGACGGTGATCCGGAGACTGTCTGCCATGCCCTCATCCACGCAATGGCCGTAGATGATAAGAGCTTCTTCGTGGGCCTCCTCCGTGATCAGGGTGATCGCATCGTTGACCTCGTGTAGGGTTACGTCCGAGCCGCCCGTGATATTGACCAGCACGCCCCGGGCCCCTTCGATCCGGATGTCGTCGAGAAGGGGATTGGAGATCGCCATGTGGGCGGCCTCCACCGAGCGCTCTTCGCCCGACGAAACGCCCGAGCCCATAAGCGCCATGCCCCGCTCGCTCATCACCGTCTTTACGTCGGTGAAGTCAACGTTGATAAGCCCGTGACCGCAGATAAGCTCGGAGATGCCCCGCACCGCGGAAAACAGGACCTCGTCCGCCTTCTTGAAGGCCTCGAGCACGGTCGTGTTCTTGCCGGCCACGTTCAAAAGACGCTGGTTGGGGATGGTAATAAGGCTGTCCACGTGCTCCTTGAGCTCCTCGATGCCCGAAAGCGCTATCTGCGTGCGACGCCTGCCCTCGAACTCGAAGGGCTTGGTGACCACTCCTACGGTAAGAACACCCATCTCCCGCGCCACCCGGGCCACGACCGGAGCGGCGCCCGTGCCGGTGCCGCCGCCCATGCCCGAGGTAACAAAAACCATGTCCGCGCCCTGCAAGGCCTCTTCCAGCCGGTCCCAGGACTCCTCGGCCGCCTCTCTGGCAAGGGAGGGGTTGCCTCCCGCACCCAGCCCCTGGCCGAACTGGATTTTCTCGGTCGCCATGTTCATCTCCAGGGCCGTGGCGTCAGTGTTGGCCGCTATGAACTCGACCGACTCCAGCCCTTCCGAGATCATGGTGTTAAGGGCGTTACCGCCCCCGCCGCCGACTCCTATTACCTTGAGACGGGCATGTCCTTTCACGTCGTCTGAAAACTCGATCATGGAAATCCTCCTTTCCCGCTTTGTCGCCTTAGCTTTTTCAAATCCCGCTATCCGTAATTCCCTTAAAACCTTAATAAACCGCTTTTAAAAGAAGGCCTCCACGCCTTCCCGCATTCTCTCCCAGACGCGGGTGAACACGTTTCCCTCCCGGATACGGAAAGGACGCCGCACCTGGTTCTTGGAGCCGTAAATCACCAGTCCCACGCCGGTGGCGAACATGGGGCTGTTCACCACGTCGGTAAGCCCTCCCACTCCAATGGGACGGCCCACCCGGACCGGCATCTCGAAGACAACCTCGCCCAGCTCCTCGATCCCGGGAAGAAGAGCGGTGCCGCCGGTAAGGACCACGCCCGCGGCGCACTTGTCCTCGAAACCGGCCCGCACGATCTCCCGGTTGACCATGGCCAGTATCTCCTCGACCCGCGGCTCTATGATCTGGGCCAGGGTCTGGCGGGGAACCTCCATGGACTTGCGGCCTCCCACCCGCGGAACGGTTATGACCTCGTTCTTGTCCACCATCCGGGCGAAAGCGCACCCGTACTTCTTCTTGATCCGCTCCGCCTCCGCCGAAGGCGTCCTCAGTCCCGCGGCAACGTCGCGGCTTACGTGCTCGCCCCCGATCCCTATGACCGCGGTGTGCTTTACGCAGCCCAGGTGCCAGATGGCCAGGTCGGTAGTGCCCCCGCCGAAGTCCACCAGCGCTACGCCGATCTCCTTTTCGTCAGGCGTGAGCACCGCCTCGGAACTCGCCATCTGCTCGAGAACTATGTCCTCCACGCTGAGCGCGCTGCGGCTCGAGCAGCGCACCACGTTCTGGGCCGAGCTCACCGCGCCGGTGACAATGTGAACGTTGGCCTCCAAGCGGACGCCGCTTATGCCGAGCGGGTCCCGGATGCCGTCCTGCTCGTCCACTATGAACTCCTGGGGCAGGATATGGATGATCTCGCGGTCCAAAGGTATGGACACGGCCTTGGCCTGCTCGACCACCCGCTTCAAGTCAACCTCGCCCACCTCGCGGCCCTTGATCGCCACAATGCCGTGGCTGTTAAAGCCCTTGACCTGCGGGTCGGCGATCCCGGCGAACACCGAGCCGATCTCGCAGCCGGCCATGAGCTCGGCCTCCTCCACCGCCTTCCGGATGCTCTCCACCGTGGAGTCAATGTTGACCACCACTCCCCGCCGGAGGCCGTAGCAGGGCGCGGTCCCGATGCCCACGATGTCCAGGCCGTCATCCAGGTACTCGGCCACTATGACGCCTACCTTGGTGGTCCCGATATCAAGGCCCACGATCAAATTGTTCTTCTTTCCCATCTCGCTTCCCCTTTCTCAGCATTTTTACAATCCGCTTGAACTTTAATCATTTCCTTCTCCGGACGGCCCCCGCACCGAGGCCACCCGGTATCCTTCTCTCAATCCGATGGTTACCCGGTCTTCATAGTTCAAGTCCAGCTCGGCCACCTTGGCGGCCTCCCGGGAGAGCTCCTGCAGGGTCCGCTCCATGCGCAGCCACTTGTCCTGGTAATCTTCCCTGCCGAACCGGATGCGCATTCCGTCCCCCGCCCGCACCAAGGTTGCTCCATGCACCCGGCTTAAGTGGATTTCCGAAACCTGTGAAAAAGGAAAAACCTCGGAGCCGCGCGACATCTCGATAAGCTCCAGGGACATCTTGATCAAAGGCTCAACCTCTTTTTTGTCCTCCACCAATTCCCGGAGCTGTAAGCCGGTGATGACCGGGTAACCGAGATCATCGCCCGGCAGTACCTTCTTGAAAATTTCGCCGTCCCGGTCCACGTAGTAAAGAGTCCCCATCGAGACCATGGCCGCGGGCGACCGCTCCTTGATCTCTATTACCAGCCGGTCCGGAAGCTGTCGCATTACCGACGCCTTCTTCACCCAAGGATGTATCTGGATAGACTCGACGCAGTCCACCAGGCTGAAACCCAGGATGTTGTCCCCTTCCGAAATATCGGCCAGCATCCGGACCTCGGACCGCGAAACCCGGTCCCCCGTTCTTATCTCCAGCTCCTCGATGGAGAGGTAAGGGGAATGAGTAACCCAGGACCAGAGCGCCTTGGCCCCCGCGCCCACTCCCGCGCCCGCGGCCAGGCAGCCGCATAAAACCAGCGCCACCTTGAACGTCCGGCGGTTAAACAAAAGCCCCCACAACGGACGCCGCGCCCGGCTTTTCCCGGAACGGCGCTTACCATGGGAACGCCCTGCCGAAGCCCTGCCCTTTTTGGCAGCGGAAACCGCAGACGGGGACACACCCCTTCCGGGGGACTTCGCCCGTCCCTTTTTTCCGCTTTGCTTTATGGGCCGGTTCTTTTTCATCTTCGGCTTACCGCATCCTCCAGCATCTTCTCGCACAGGTCCTCGAAGCCGATACCCAGAACCTCCGCGGACCGCGGAAGCAGACTCAGCCTCGTCATCCCCGGAATAGTGTTCAACTCCAGCACCCAAGGCTCGCCGGTCTCTTCGTCAAGCCGGAAATCAACCCGGGCGCCTCCCCGGCAGCCCAGCGCCTCATAGGCTTTGCCGGCCAGGTCCCTCATGGTCTCGGCAAGACCGGCGGGCATCTCGGGCGACGCTATATACTCGGACGCCCCTTCGGTGTACTTGGACGAGTAGTCGTAAAATCCGGATCGGGGAACGATCTCCACCACCCCCAATGGCTCGCCGCTCAATACACCCACGGTCATTTCTTTTCCCGGCACGTACTCCTCGACCATGGGAGTCTCGTCATACTCCTTGGCGTGGGAGAGGGCCTCCTCGAACTCCCTTTCCTTCCGGATTATGCTTACTCCCACGGTGGAGCCCTGCATGGTCGGTTTCAGCACCAGCGGGGGCTTGAACCCCATGGTCTCGAAAACGAACTCCCTGGAAAGCGCCGGGCAGTACGCCGGCGTTGGAATCCGGTTCTGGACGAATATGGACTTTGCCTGGGCCTTGTTCATGGCCAGGGCGGAGGCAAGAACCCCGGAGCCGGTATACGGGATCTTCAGCATCTCGCACAGGGCCTGGACGCGGCCGTCCTCTCCCCAGCCGCCGTGCAGGGCCAGGAAAGCCACGTCTATCCCGGCGATGCGGAGCTGGTCCGTAACACCTGCGTCAACCACGACCTCGCGGACGTCGTAACCTCGGGAGGACAGGGCCTTTGCCACCTCGCTTCCGCTCTTTAACGAAATCTCGCGTTCCGCGCTTTCTCCTCCCATGACCACGCCTATTATCTTCTCGGTAAACGGTGTCATGATATCTCCTCGCCCATTATCTTGATCTCCAGCTCCAGGTTTATTTTGAACGACCTCTCCACCTCTTCCCTCACCCGGTCTATAAGAACCGTCACATCCCGGGAACGGGCCCGGCCCCGGTTGATAATGAAGTTCGCGTGGAGCTCCGATACCTGGGCGTCACCCTGCCGGGCCCCCTTCAGGCCGGCCTCCTCTATGAGACGGCCCGAGTAATCGCCGGGCGGGTTCTTAAAAACCGAGCCTGCGGAGGGATAGCTCAAAGGCTGGTTCTGTCTTCTCCATTTGAGGCCCTTCACGATCCTTTCCCGCACCGCCCGCGGGTCATCCTTCCGGAGGGTGACTCCGCAGGCGGTGATTACGGCCCGGTCGGGACACGACAGCCGGCGGTAGCCGTAATCCAGCTCCGAGCGGGACACCCTTTCCAGTCCCCGCTCCGGCGTGTACCACTCGACCCACTCCAGCACGTCAGCCATGCTGGTGCCCATGCTTCCGGCGTTCATGATCACCCCGCCTCCCACGGAACCGGGAATCCCCGCGGCAAACTCGAGACCGGAAAGACCCCGCTCTTGGCATTCCTTGGCCGCCCGGGGAAGCTTGAGACCCGCCCCCAGACGTACGGTCCCGGTTTCCGCTCCGGCTTCGAAAGAGCCGTTTTTATCGCTTGCGTCCATGTCCTTTAAAACCTCGTTCATGTTGAGAAGCACCATGTCAAGACCGCCGTCTTTTACCAGCAGGTTCGAGCCCGCTCCCAGTATGCCCCACTCGATCTCCATCCGTTGTGCCGCGTCTATCGCCTCTTTCAGGTCCGCCAGGCTCCGTGGCCACACCATAACGTCCACGAAGCCGCCGATCCGAAAGGTGGTATACTGCTTCATGGGAATCTTTTCTTCCGCCCTGCCCTGGATGCGGGGCCGGAGTTTCTCCAGGTATTTCCGGGCCCATTCCTTTTTCATGCTCATTGGTCCCGTCCCAGTATCTGAAGCATCTTGGAACCGATCTGATGTACGTTCCCCGCTCCCAGGGTCAGCACCAGGTCTCCCGGCTTTACGGTCTGGGCAATGGTGCTCGCCGTCTCCGCCATGGATTCGAGGTAGAAGGTCTCCAGGCCGATCTCGCTCCGCTTCTTCTGCACGTCCCGGAACAGGGCGTCTCCGGTGACTCCGTTCAGCCGGCTTTCTCCCGCGGAGTAGATTTCGGTCAAAAAGAGCAGGTCCGGCTCGGAAAAAGACTCGACGAACTCCTCCCACAAATCCCGGGTGCGGCTGTAGCGGTGAGGCTGAAACGCCACCACCAGCCTCGAGTCCTTCCCGCTTCCCATGCCTTCCATGTACTCCCGCGCCGCTTGCAGGGTGGACCTGATCTCGGTGGGATGATGACCGTAGTCGTCCACAACCGTGATGCCGGACGGACGGCCTTTGACCTCGAAACGCCTTCCCAGCCCGGAGAAACCGTGCAAAGCAGAAGCCACGGTTTCAAAGTCCACTTCGAGCTCGAAGGCTACTGCAAGCGCAGCCAGGGCGTTCACCGCGTTATGCACGCCCGGCAGACCGAGGTTCACGTCTCCCAGGCGCCTCCCTTCGGAAACCGCCACGAACTCGCATCCCAGGGTCCCGCACCTTACCTCCACCGCCCGGATGTCGCAGTCATCCGCGGTTCCGTAGGTTATCACCCTCCGCTTAACGCGGGGGATCAGCGCCCTCACCGCGGGATCGTCCGCTCCGGCAACAATCAGGCCGTAAAAGGGCACGCGGTTCATGAACTCCACGAAGGTGTCTTGCAGGTTCTGCATGGTCTGATAATGCTCCATGTGCTCACGGTCAATATTGCTCACCACCGCTATAGTGGGGTTTAAGTAGAGGAAGCTTCCGTCCGATTCGTCGGCTTCCGCGGCCATCCATTCGCTCTGGCCCAGCTTGGCGTTCGAGTCGAACAGCTCGAGCTTTCCTCCGATGACCGCGGTAGGGTCCAGGCCGGCCCTGGCCAGCACCAAGGCGATCATGGAGGTTATGGTGGTCTTGCCGTGGGAACCGGCCACCGCGATCCCCCGTTTCATGCGCATGAGCTCGGCCAGCATCTCGGCGCGGGGAATCACCGGAATGCCGTGGTAGCGGGCGGCAACCACTTCCGGGTTGTCCGCCTTGACCGCGGAGCTTATGACGACAACGTCAGCCTCTCCCACGTTCTCGGGCGCGTGCCTCGTGGTAACCTCTCCGCCCAGGCCCCGGAGCCGCTCGACTGTGGACGACTCCCGCAGGTCCGAGCCGCTGACCTCGAAGCCCAGGTTTAAAAGGACCTCGGCGATACCGCTCATACCGATTCCGCCGATCCCCACGAAGTGGACTTTTTTAATCCTGTGTTTCATTGTCCCTAAAAGCCTTTTACGAACTTTCCATGATCGCCAGGCAATGCTCCACTATCTCCGCGGCCGCCTCCGGGCGGGCCGCCTCCTGCGCCCTTTCAGCCATGTCCCTTCTCTTGTCCTCGTTCTCAAGCAGGGACGAGACGGCTTCGGCAATGGAGTGGGCGTCCGTCTCCCCTTCCCGGAACATAAGCGCCGCCCCCGCGTCCACCAG
>JAWOBU010000263.1:0-2856 GCA_046484135.1 bacterium | reverse complement strand
AGTCGGTGCGGCCGGAAGACCTTCCGGACAAGGAAAAGCGGTTCCGGCTTTTGTACCTCAAAGGCCAGTCGCACAAGAAGCTCCAGGACCTCGAGTCCATGAGGCCTTACTTTCTGGCACTGGTCCGCGATTACTCGGAGCTTACCGATCCCGTCCGCCAGTGGCTGAACGCCGGGATCGGGCTGGTCTTGACCCGGGAGTTCAGCGCGGCGCGGAGCGCGCTGAACATTGTTATTCAGCACACTTCGTCGTCAAACCTCAAGGCGAGGCCCTGTACTGGAAGGGCATGGGCCAGCAGGGTTCGGGGGACCTTGACTCCGCGCTTTCCACCTTCCTTTCCATTCCCGAGAAGTACCCGGGCCAGGACATGTGGGTCACCACTGCGCTTTACGAGGCGGGCCACATCCATACTCAAAAAGAGGAGTACGACCAGGCGCTGGGTCTTTACAGGCGGGTGTTGGACCGGACTTCCGGCGACAAGAAGACCTCGGCCAAGGTCAAGGCCAAGATAGCGGAGGTCAAGAAGTTAAAGCGGGAGGAGTCGGACAGCATCCTTCCTTCGCTTCCGTAGGATGTTTCAGCTTGTTACTTACGGGACGGAGTCGCGCTAATCGGGAGGGAACTCCTTTTTCCAGTCCTCTTTTTCTTCCCTTTCCGGCTTTCCTGACTTGTCTATGAGAAAAGGGCCCATGACCAGGTAGTCCATTTCCGTTCTTGCAAAACACTGGTAGGCGTTCTCGGGCGAGCACACGATGGGTTCGCCGCGCACGTTGAAGCTGGTGTTGATTATCACCGGACAGCCGGTCATCTTTTCGAACTCTTTTATCATGTCGTAGTAAAGGGGGTTGTCCTCCCTTTTCACGGTCTGGAGCCGCGCCGAGCAGTCCACGTGGGTAATGGCCGGGATTTCCGACCGGTCCACCTGGAGCTTCTCCAGTCCCTTCAAGTCCTTCTCTTTCTCGGAGGGCTCTTTCCTTCGGTCCTTTTTCACCGAGGTGGTAAGGAGCATGTAGGGGCTTTCCCTGCCGGGCTCGATGTCGAAGTAATGCGATGCCCGGTCTGCGAGCACGGTGGGCGCGAAAGGCCGGAAGGACTCGCGGAACTTGATCTTCAGGTTCACCAGCTTCTGCATGTCGGGGCTCCGGGCGTCAGCCAGTATGGAACGTGCTCCCAGCGCCCTCGGCCCGAACTCCATCCTTCCCTGGAACCACCCGACCACGTTTCCTTCCGCTATAAGGGATGCCACCCTGAAAGGCAGCTCCGGATAATCGAGTCTTTTATGGGCGATGGCTTTTTCTTCCAAAAACCGTTCGATCTCGGCCTCGGAGAACTCGGGCCCGAGGTAGCTCGCCCGTTGCAGGTCGCGGGGATCATCCGCGCGGCGCGGGTTGTCCAGGTACCGGTAATAGGCGTAAAGCGCGGCGCCTACCGCTCCTCCCGCGTCCCCGGCCGCGGGCTGCACCCATATGTCCCGGAACGGTCCTTCGCGAAGGAGCCGGCCGTTGCTCACGCAGTTCAATGCCACTCCGCCGGCCAGGCACAGGTTGTCGAGCCCGGTCTCCTTATGCACGTGGCAGGCCATCTTCAGCATGATCTCTTCGGTTACTTCCTGTATGGACCGGGCCAGGTCCATCTCGCGGCGGGTGATCTCCGTCTCCGGCTTTCTGGGCGGTCCACCGAAGAGCTTGTCGAACCTGCCGTTGGTCATGGTGAGCCCGACCATGTAGTTGAAATAGTCCAGGTTAAGTCGAAAGGAGCCGTCTTCCTTTATGTCTATAAGCTCTTTTTTTATAAGGTCCGTGTAGACAGGCTCGCCGTAGGGAGCGAGGCCCATCATCTTGTACTCGCCGGAGTTGACCTTGAAGCCGGTGAAGTAGGTAAAGGCGGAGTAGAGAAGCCCGAGCGAGTGGGGGAACTTTATCTCCTTTGTGAGCTCGATGCGGTTGTCGCGGCCCGCGCCAAAGCTGGTGGTGGTCCACTCTCCCACCCCGTCCACTGTGATGATGGCGGCTTCCCGGAAAGGCGAAGGATAAAAAGCGCTGGCGGCGTGGGACTCGTGATGGGCGGGAAAGAGCATGGTTGCCTCGACATTTTCGAGCTCGCGGCCGACGAGGTCCTTGATCCAGAGCTTTCTGCCCAGCCACTCGGGAATGCCCACCATAAACGACCGCAGGCCGCGGGGGGCGTAGGTAAGATAGGTCTTCAAAAGCCGCTCGAACTTGATAAAGGGCTTGTCGTAAAAGGCCACGTAATCGAGGTCAGCAGAAGAGATGCCGCCGGCTTCCAGGCAGTACTTGATGGCGTTCTCCGGAAAGCCGGGGTCATGCTTCTTGCGCGTGAACCGCTCCTCCTGCACCGCGGCCACAATCGCGCCGTCCTCCACCAGGCAGGCGGCGGAGTCATGATAAAAAGCGGATATGCCGAGAATCCGTGTCATGCTCTTACCTCGAAATGATGTTAATGCCGGGAAGGAGGGGAATCAAGCAGGACACGGCAGACAGGAAGCTCGCTCCCGCCACCACAGCTTGGAACTTTGTGAGAGCTCACTTCATAACAGGGAGATGGCAGGCGTTTTTCGGATCACTCCTGTCCGGGCTTTTTTCCGAGGAACTGTCTTCTGGGGTCGAGTATTCGAAGAAGCTTGAGCTCGTCCTCGGAAGGTGGAGGGTATGCCTCCAGCGGACCGGTTGCGAGCTCCCAGCCGCACCTTTCTTTTATCTTTTCCACGATCTCCTGTTCTTCCATGTCCGGTTTTTCAAAGTAGCCCGTGAGCACGAGCTCGCTTTCTCCCGGCTCTTTTTCGAACACGCCGTAGTCGGTGACCAGCGTGCTTACGCGCCCGCCCGGGCTGGTTAC
>JAWOBU010000110.1:0-39408 GCA_046484135.1 bacterium | reverse complement strand
AAAAAACGAAAGTCGTTTTACAAGCGGATGCGCAAGAAGTTAAAGAAGGGGAAGGTGGACGCCATTGTCTCTGAGTTGCGTAGTATGAAGTACCGGGGCAAGAAGAAAGAGGAGGTTAAAAAAACGGCTGATTACTTTGAAAAGAACAAGGAGAGAATGCGATACGACAAGTTCAGACGTCAAGGTTTGTTTATCGGTTCGGGAGTTGTGGAAGCGGGTTGTAAGAGCGTCATCGGCAAGCGGCTTAAGCAGTCGGGCATGCACTGGAGCGTGCGAGGCGCCAACTCCATCATCGCCCTGCGCTGCTGCCTGGAATCAGGCCGCTTCGAAGATTACTGGGAACAACGCCAAGCAGCATGACCACCAAATATGTCGCACACCCAAAAAAACAGGAGAAGTGAAAGAGTGAAAATAAGCCGGATTATCATGCTCCGGGCCTCCTCCGACAAGGGCTCTGCGGTCAGCGGAACTTGTCAGGCCCTGGTCATTACCGCGGCGTGGCTGAGCCCGATCCGGGGGGTTTCCACCAGCCGCAGGCCGCAGTCCCCCGCCTTCTCCAGGGTCCTTTCAAAACGGGAGATGGGAATGTGTCTTTTCGGCTCCGCCACCAAAAGCCGGCCCGCGGGCTTAAGGCAATGGCGGACCTGGCTGAAGAGCCTGCCCTCGTCCGGGGTCTCGTGGACCATCCACATGGCGAGCGCGAAATCCACCTGGGAGGATACGGACACGTCCTCCGGAGCAGAGAGCAGGGTTTCGATCCTCTCCAGCAGACCGGCCCGGTCGGCCCGCTTGCGCAGGGTCTTGAGCATCTTCTCCTGCACGTCCACCGCGATGACGCGGCCGGTGGGTCCGGCCATCCGGGCCATGGGCAGGGAGAAGAAGCCCAACCCGCATCCCAGGTCCAGGCCGGTCATGCCGGAGGAAAAATAAGACTCGAGAACCTTTGCCGGGTTCTGGAAGACCTTCCGCAAAGGGCTGGCAAGGACATATCCCATCCAGACCGGACAGCAATGATCGCCGCTCAAGATCAACTCTCCTTTCGGAAGGCCCCATCGGGACCCTGGTAGTTTTTTCTTACCAGGACATCCTGCATCTTTCTTTCCAGGCCGGGAAAAACCCTGCCCAGAAAAAATAAAAGCCTGGTCCGCCCTCCCGGCACTATAAGATAACGGCCCTGCCGGACGTTCGCCAGTATGGAAGAAGCCACCGCGTCCGCGGCCAGCGCCGGAATGGTCTCCGCCACCGCCCTGGTCTCGGGCGGCCGGGATTTGCGGACTTCTTCCAGCATGGGGGTCTCCGCCTCCGGGGGAAGGACCAAGTGGACCTTGACCCCCTGCGGAGCGAGCTCCGAACGCAGGGCCTCTGTAAAACCGGCCACCGCGTGCTTGGAGGCGCAGTAGGAGGTATAGCCGAAGATTCCCGTAACACCCGCCATGGAAGAGACGTTTATGATCCTGCCTTTCCTCCGCTTGAGGCCCGGAAGAGCAACCATGGTAAGGTGAAGCGTGCCGAAGAAGTTTATGTCCATCAAGCGGCGGAAGTCCTCCGCGGAGAATTTCTCGAAGTAGTCGCCTGCCAGGACGCCGGCGCAGTTCAAAAGCCAGTCCGGGTCCCCCTGACGGGAGGTTAAAAGCTCGAGGGTCTCCCGGACTGACTGCTCATCACTAACGTCGCACGGGTATGTTTTCACCTCGCTGCCGCCTGCATCCACCCGGGCCCCCGCCCTCTCGAGCTTCTCCGGGTCGCGGGCCAGCAGGGAAAGCCGCGCTCCCTCCCGGCGGAGTCTCGCGGCCAATGCCAGCCCGATGCCGCTCGAGCCGCCGCTGATGATTACATGCCTGTCTCCTGCCATGGCTGGTCCTCCAGGCCGATTCCAAAAGCCGAATCCCTTTTTATGATGCTCCCTTTAAAGGGGGAATATATTGGGGGGGAATTAATGAAGACGCTTTTAAGCTCTTCTGTCGGACCGTCGGTAGAGCTAATCCGCTATCCGTCCTTCCCGGGCGGCGGCGCCGAGCAGGTCCGCGGCCGGCCGCTTTTTCCTTTCGCCGGTTTCCGGGTCGAAACCCGAGAGCCCGTAATGCAGGTCGTATCCATGGGTCCACTCGTACCCGTCCACGTCGCTCCAGTAGAACAGGCCCCGCACGTCCAGTCCCTGCTCGCTGGCCTGGAGGACGGAATGAAGAAGGGATCGGATGTATTGGCACCTCTGTTCTTCGTCCCTGGTGGCAAGGCCGGTGCCCGTAATATAAATGGGCAGATCGAGGCCCGACTGGTACACCCGCTTTACGGACTCATAGAGTCCCTCCGGCCGGCTTCCGAACCCGCACTCGGAAACAACGTCCCCTTCCCGGCACACCGACATGGCGGGCATGCCTTCACCCCGGCAGAGCTCTTTCAAGCAATCGGTTACCGGAGCGTCCGCCCTGCTGCTTACCAGGAGCCGGAAGAAGTAGTCCACGCCCAGAAAGTCGGCCGCGTTTTTACAAGTGGGAAGCTCAATGGCGCCTTTGCCGGGCAGGTTCGCCACCCCTTCCTTGAGCAGTTCCAGGGAGAAGCTGTTAAAATAGGTGTCCATGAACTCCGCGGATACGGAGTCCTGCTCCGAGTCGGCTTCGTGCGGGAAGGTTGGTATTATCAACGCGTTGAGTCCGATCCTGGCGCGGGGTGGAATATAAGTCTTAAGAAGCCGAAAAGCGTCGCCGTGGGCGCGATGGATGGCCGCCAGCATGTCCAGGAACTTGTCCATCCTTTTTCTGCCGGGCGGCATCTTTCCCAGAAGGTTGGTTGCCAGGGCATAGAACACGGGCTGGCTGACGGGCATCCAGTAATCAGCCATGCTTCCGAGCTCCTTGCCCACCAGCTCTACGTACCGGTGCCAGTACATGATAGCGGTAGGATCGAGAAACCCACCCATCCGAACGAACCAGGCGGGAAGGGTGAAATGATGAAGACAGACCCACAGGGTCATGCCGCGGCGCCGGGCGGTGTCCATAACAGAGCGGTAGTGTTCGATGGCGTCGCGGTTGTAAACCCCCTTTTGCGGCTCGATCCTGCTCCAGTCCAGGCTGGTGCGGTGATGGGTCAGGCCAAGCTGGGAAAGGCTGTTGAAGTCCTCCTCGTAACGAGACCATTTGCCGTTGCCGGTGCCGCTGGGGACCACGAGGCCCGACCGCTCCCAAGCCCGCCAGTCAGACCCTTCGAAACACCCCTCGCTCTGGGGAGAGCTGGTCGCAGTCCCCCAAATAAACGAAGAAGGAAAATCCATGCTTTGTGACTTTTCTCTCATCCTTTTCAGGCTAGCTGATAGTAACAGACAAACCAAACCCGTTCAAACCGCACCGGCTCTCAGCGAAGCGGCTTTGGGAAGCGCTGTTGCCGGGGCACTGCCGGAACAGCCGCGCCGGGAAAAAGCCCCTTGAATAACCGGCCTTCTTGATGTATAGTAAGTACGGTAAACTTGATCCACGGAGGAAAGTAAATTGAAACAAGGAATACATCCCGAATATAACGATGCCAGGTTCGAATGCGCCTGCGGCAACGTCATAGAAACCCGTTCGACCCATAAGGGGACCATAAAAGTGGACATCTGCTCGGCGTGTCATCCCTTTTTCACCGGCCGGGAGAAGCTGGTGGACAGCGCCGGCAGGGTCGAGCGCTTCTACCGCAAGTACAAGGACCACTACAACAAGGAAGAAGCCGCCAAGAAAAACAAGAAAAAGTAGCAAAGGTCAACTGATACGCACGGGTCCGTGAAAAACGGGCCCGTGTTTTTTTGTTTTTAACAGGAGGACCGCCGGATAAAGCCGGGCCGCGCCCGACCGGGCCCCCCGCGGGTAATAGATCATGGAAGACAAGCTAGCCGCCATACAGGAACGATTCCAGGAGCTGGAACGACAGCTTGCCGACCCCGAGGTCGTCCGCTCGCCGGACCGACTGCGCGAGGCCGCGCAGGAGCACTCCGAGCTGAAAGAAATCATCGAGGCCCATGAACGGCTTAAGTCCCTCGAACAACAGATACAAGACAACGAGGAACTCGGCAGGACCGGTGACGCCGAGATCGCCCGGCTCGCCCGCGAGGAGCTCTCCGAGTTGTACGGGGAACGCGAAGAGCTGAGGGGGGAAATCCGTAGCTTGCTGGTTCCGCGCGACCCCATGGAGAAGAAGAACGTGATCCTGGAAATCCGCGCCGGCACGGGCGGGGAGGAAGCGACCCTTTTCGCGCGCGAGCTTTTCGAGATGTACCTGCGTTACGCGGAGAAGCAGGGCTGGAAGATGGAGTCTCTCTCGGTGAGCCACTCGGAGCAGGGGGGCATAAAAGAGGTGATCGCTCTTATCAAGGGCGGCGAGGTCTACCGCTACCTTCAATACGAAAGCGGTGTCCACCGGGTCCAGCGGGTACCGGTCACCGAGTCGCAGGGCCGCATCCACACTTCCGCGGTGACGGTGGCGGTGCTGCCCGAGGCCGAGGACGTGGACGTCGAGGTAAACGAGGACGAGCTCAAGGTGGACGTGTTCCGCTCTCAGGGCGCGGGCGGCCAGCACGTGAACACCACTGACTCGGCGGTGCGGATCACCCACCTTCCCACCAGCACGGTGGTAGTATGCCAGGACGAGCGGAGTCAGCACAAGAACCGGGCCAAGGCCATGAAGATACTGAAGTCCCGGCTCCTGGAGGTGGAGAGAGAGCGGCAGCACCGGGAGCGGGCGGAGCTCAGGAAGAGCATGGTCAGGTCGGGGGACCGCTCGGAAAAGATACGGACCTATAACTTTCCGCAAGGGAGGATCACCGACCACCGGATCAAGCTGTCCCTGTACAAGCTGGAGCGGGTCATGCAGGGCGAACTGGACGAGATAATAGACTCTCTTATCCGCCACGACACCGACCTGAAGCTGGAAGCCGCTGCCGAAAGCGGGAGAGACCGGGCCGAACAGTAACCCTCCATACCCTCTCCTTCGTTTCCGCTTTGCCGCGATTGCAAACACGAAACACGATTGCAAAACACTCTTGTCCAAAACAGATTTTTATTTCACGCAGAGGCGCTAAGCCGCAAAGGCAAGACAAAGAAACTTGCGCCTTCGCGATACTTTATGGAAAACGTCTGCCGGTGGCGCTTTTCATTTTCAAGGGACCTCGATTCCGGAAAAGCCCGGCTTCGTCGGACCACTACTTTGGTCTTGTCTTTTCCCATTAAATTCAAAAGAAATTCCTCCTGCTCTGCGTCTTGGCGCCTCTGCGTGATACAATTGTTTGCCTTTGTCTTATATTTTGGACAGCACTGATTGCAAAATTTTTGCCGCTTCATTAACATAAAATTATTAGAGGCATGGGCTATAATTATTCAGTTTCAGGGGAGCACCTATGACCCCGGCCGGTAAAGTAAAAGCGAGGCTCAAGGTCCGCTTTCAGAGCCCCTCCGCTTTTATCTCCGAGTATAACCACAACATAAGTAAAGGCGGCATCTTCATCCGGAGCAAGAATCCCTTCCCGGTGGGCACGCGGGTGGAGGTGGTGCTGGTGGTGCCGGAGACGGAGATGGAGGTGTCTGCGCCGGGCGAGGTCATCCATATGGTCCCTCCGGAAGAAGCCACGGAAAAGAGGCCGGCCGGCATGGGGGTGGACCTTAAAGGCATGGACCCGGACGAGA
Organism: bacterium; assembly: GCA_046484135.1. Classification (GTDB taxonomy): domain Bacteria; phylum RBG-13-61-14; class RBG-13-61-14; order RBG-13-61-14; family DATKZS01; genus CAYQTK01. The sequence continues at coordinate 33,760 of JAWOBU010000110.1, read as the reverse complement.
GGAAGAAGATCGAGGACTACATCAACTCCAAGGTAGGGTACCAGACCAGGGCCATGGAAAGACGAAAGCATAAAAGGTACGAGTCCCGGATAAAAGTGCGGTTCGGAAGCCTGGACGCCTTGAAAGAGGAGTACATGCACAACATAAGTCACGGCGGCATCTACATCCGGACGGAACGCCCCAAGCCGTTGCGGGAGCAAATAAAAATAGTCCTGGTCCATCCGCAGACCGGCAAGGAAATGGAGCTTGCGGGCGAGGTCGTCCGGCTGGTGGACAAAGAGGAAGCCGGGAAAACCGGCCAGCCGCCGGGAATGGGGATACGTTTCACTCAAATGGACCGGGAAACAATGGACAAGCTTTCCGCTTTTATCAACTCCTCCGGAATCGCCCCCAACAAGGAGGTACAGATCGAGCCGGGTTGACCTACTCCTGCGATGCCGCAGGCAGCCGGGGTGAGGTCGGCAGCGGCGCCTGGAAAATCTTCAGCCGCAAGGGCCTGCCTTGTTTGTCTGAACCCCGAAGCATGACCCTGGTGCGGGGAAGTATCTTTTCAACGCTCTCCAGGAGAATCCGGTGCCCGATGATATCCGGCGCTTCCTTGTACTCGTCATAAAGACTTAAAAACCGCTCGGCTTCTCCCCGCGCCGAGTTGACCCGGTCGGTACGATAGGCCCGGGCCTCTTGGATGATACTGTCCGCCCGGGCCTCTGCCTCGTGAATGGTCCGCACCGCGTCGGTGTTGGCCTTGTGCTTTTGGGTGGTCATCTCCTGCTCCGCGTTGATCACGTCATCAAAAGCGTCCCGCACCTGGTTGGGCGGCTTGATTTCCCGGGTGTCCACCGAGTCTATCTGGAGCTTTACGTTGAGCGAGTACAGCTTCTCCTGGAGGACCCGCCGGATGGCGTTCTCCATGTCCGTCTTGGCGGTGGTGATGATCTCGTCCACCGGCCGGGAGCCGATGACCTCGATGATGGCCGCCTCCGCATTGGATGTGAGCATCTCCCGGATGCGGCGGGCGGAAAGAAAGTAACTAGCCGGGTCCTCCGCGTCCACCCGGTAGTGGATAACGTAAAGGTTGTGGATGATGTTGACGTCACCCGTGATGCAGTAAGGGGTAAGACGCTGATCCCGGCCCTGCGCCTTCCAGAAGCCGACCTCGACGCTACGGACGGCTTTGACGTTCACCGTCCGGACACGCTCCACCGGCCAGGGAAGGTGATACCCGATACCAGGAAGGACCGTCTGGTGTTTGGCCCCGAAACGGAAGATCACCCCCATCTCGTCCGCCTCCACCACGTGCACCCCGGAAGCAAGGTATACCATAAAAAGAAGCCCTATGACCAGAAGCACTATCCGGTCCAGCCCCTTGAAAATTTCCCTGCCGATCTTACTGACGCTCATCTTATCTTTCCAGGTACTGGAACAGCTCCGAATCGTCGGAAAGAACCAGCGTGCTCTTTTGGCCCAGTATCTTGTCGTAGCTCTGGAGAGTCCTCCAGAACCGATAAAACTCCGGGTCCTTGGAAAAAGCCGCCGCGTAAATCCGGGCCGCTTCCGCGTCTCCCTCCCCCCGGATGGCCTCGGCCTTCTCGTAAGCCTCGCTCAGTATCTCCTGCTTCTTACGGTCCGCCTCCGCCCGTATCTTGGTCGCGGCCTCTTCTCCCTTGCTCTGGTACTCGTCCGCCTTGATCTTGCGCTCCGAGCGCATCCTCTCGTACACCGCGGAGGTGTTGAACTCCGGAAGAGCCAGCCGAGATATCTCCACCGAGTTTATGGTTATGCCCCACTCGCTGTCTTTTACCACCTCGGAAAGCTCCTCCCGGACCTGGGCCTCCAGCTCCGGTATCTTGATGAGGGAATCAACCGACAGAAGCTGGTTCTTCTTGAAGTTGCCGATCGCGTTCTTGCCGCGCGCGCTCAGAACGTGCTCCAGTTTGGGGCCCATGGCCTCGATGCTCCCCAGCGAGGTGTAGAAGGTCTCCACGTCCGAGATACGCCAGACCACCGAGTAGCGCACCGCTATGTTCTTGGGGTCCTCCGTCAAGGTCTCCATCAGCGGACTCTCGTGGAGCTGAAGCCGACGGTCAAAACGATGGACCCGGTGGATCGGATAAGGCAACTGGGTGTAAAGGCCCGGCTCTTCAACAACCCGCACCGTCTTGCCGAAACGGGTCACCACCCCGTACTCGTTCTGGGGCACCGTAAAGGTGGTGAGAGCGACTATGCCGGCAACCACCGCCAGGATTACCGCGCCTGTACCTATCGTTCTCCAGTATGAACGCTCCATGGCTGTCCCCCGCTACTTCTCTTTCGACGTCCCGGGTATCACCCCCGGGTCCGCGGTCATGTAAAGCTCAAGCTCGCCGGAAGCGGCATCCGGCGGAACGATTATCTTCTCCCGGCCGGCCATGGCACGCTCCACCGTCTCCAGCCACATCCGGTCCTCCGTAATCCTCGGGCTTTCGTCATAAGCGCGCTTTAAAAGCTTAAACCGCGCGGCTTCTCCCTCGGCGGAGTTCCTCTTCCTGGCCCGGGTCGCCCGGGCCTCCAGCATCTTCTTTTTCGCCGTGCCCCGGGTTTTCGGCAGCAATGCCTTCGAGTAAGCCCGGGCCTGGTTGATAAGGGTCTCATACTTGATGCTGGCGGTAACTACCGCCTCGTAATCGTCGGCAACCTCCAAGGGAGGATGGGCCTCCAAAAGCTCCACGTTTTCCAGCTTGATCCCGCTCTCGTACTGCCTGAGAAGGAGTTCGAGGTGCTGGTACAAAATCGCTTTGAACTCCGCCCTCTCCGCAGTGATGGTGGTCATCAAAGACCGGCTGGCAAACTCCTCGGCAATGACCGCCTCGGCAAGATTGGACAGGAACTTCTCCGGGGCCTGGCAGTTGTAAAACCACTTCTTGGGGTCCTGCACCCGGTAGTTGATGCTTACCCCGACCTCCACGAAGATGTTCTCGCCAGTGAGTACGCCGTACTGGCTCTCGTAATGCTCGTTGCTCCACAAAACGGTTTGTATGCCGGACTTCACTGAGGACCCGACTACCAGGGTCCGTACCTTTCTCACATCCACCTTCCGGACCCTCGAGACGGGCCACGGCCATTCCCAGTGCAGGCCCGGTCCCAAAGGAGTGTCCGGGTTCTGCGGCACGCCCAGCCGCTCGACAATGGCCCGCTCGCCCGTGTTCACGGAAAAGAGACCGCCGGCAAGGTAGCCGCCCGGCAAAAGCACGCCGAAAATCAGTACCGCGAGGAGCACGCCCGCTCTTCGCCGGGCCCGCTCGTCCTCTGCCGAACCGCCCAGAAGCCGCGCCACCAGCCCTACCAAGCGGGGAATGATAGAAGGAAGACGTTTCCTTACGGCCATGAAAAGCCACTCGCGGTAAACAATGTCCGAGCTCGCCTCGCCACGGGCCATGTCACGGAGCACCGCACCGAACACGTTCAAAGACTGCAACAGGATAAAAGCGGCCAAGAGGCCCGCGGCCGGACGGTCCAGGGAAAGACCCAGGCTGTTGCCGAGAAGTGCGCCCGCCACCAGAAGCGAGCCCGCCATGTCCACCCGGGCGTGAAAGCTGTCCGCCACCAGCGCGGTGCAGTCCTCCCGCTCGCCCACCAGCCGCTCCAGACGCGAGAGCAGGAAACTGAACAGGGCCAGAAAAAGCATGGCAAGCGCTACCGGAACCTCGTTTTTCACCTCGATCGGCTCCGGAGAAAAAACCTTGCGGATGAAAAGTATACCTACTACCGCCAGGAAAATCCCGATGAAAATGGAAACCAGCCGCTGAGGATGGCGGAGAATATCAAGGCGTCCCCCGGCCGGCGAAGGCTCTCGGCTCTTGCGCGACATCTCCGCACTAACGGCGAAGAACACCGCTATGCTGGAACCGATGTCGGCAAACGAGTGGAAGGCCTCGACTTTAAGGGAAAGACTGCCCGACCACCACGCCAGCAAAAACTTGAGCCCGGTAAGAAGCGCATTGACACCGATGGCGGCGATCGCGGCCTTCTCCGCCGCGCCGAGTCCTCTACGCTCGCCGGGCTGATTCTCTTGGTTCATATATGCAAAGCTCCTGACAACTACGCCCGAAAAAACCGTTCCTTAAGTTGCAATATTGCACGGGTCCTTGACAGACTGCCGACTCTTTCCTGCAAATTGTATCTCTGTAATCACTTAACGTCAAAAAAGCTCCGCCGACGGCACCGCTCTGCCGCTCCTGCGTCCGTTTGACGGCTTACCCGCCTGCAACTACAATCGCCGCATGGCAAGGCAAGGCGAGATACGGCTTAGCGAAACCCCTGCCCCCGGCGACACTATTACCCTTACCGGAGATAACCTGGAGGCCCTGAAACACTGGGGCCCCCGGCCCGGCATGGCAGTAACCGTCCTGTCCGGCTCCGGCGAGTCCCTCCGGGCCCGGGTGATTTCCGTGGAGTCGGACCATGCTTTGCTTCTGGTTTTTGAAAGGATGCCCGGCGCCGCGGAGTCGGGGATATCCGTCACCCTTGTCCAGGCCCTTCCGGACAAGGAAAGAATGGAGCTTATCATCGAAAAGACCGCCGAGCTCGGCGTGGACGTTATCGTGCCGTGGAAAGCGGCGCGCGGCATTGATCTTGATGAACGCGACCGCGGCCAGCAGAAGTCCAGGCACTGGCAAAGGCGGGCCGCCAAAGCCGCCAAGCAGTGCCGGCGGGGCAGGATACCCGCCATCATGCCTTTTACCGGTTTGAAAGAAGCACTGGAGCAGGTCCAGGAGTTCGAGCTTAAGCTCGCGCTTTACGAAAAGGAAGGCGCAGCCTTTGCGGAGACGCTCGCGGGCTGTTCGCACGCGACAACCGCGGCGCTGCTGGTGGGTCCCGAGGGAGGGCTTGCCGAGTGGGAGCTTTCGCTCGCCCGGCAGGCGGGCTTTGTTCCGCTCCACTTAGGCGGCAGGATTCTTCGCACCGAAACCGCGGCCATCGCCGCGGTCACCATCATCCAGTATGCCTTGGGAGATTTGGGAGGTAAATGACAAAAAGCGATCTTCCGTTACTCCAAGCGTCCCGCATGTTGGTTGCGGTCCCTTTTTATTGCCACGGCAACAACAGCGGCCGTGAAGAAAAGCCAGGAGAAGATGCCGCTCCAGAGGCAAATCCGGAAGGTCCGGGAAATGAACTTAAACACCACTTTGCTTTTCCCTTCCGGCACCCGCACCGCCCGGAAGGTACAGTCGGCGCGGTGCACTCGGGTCTCCTCGCCGTCCACCCACGCTCTCCAGCCGGGATAGTAAATGTCCGCGAGCACCAGGGTGGCCGGGCTTTCCGCGTGCACCGCGGCCTCCACCCGGTTGGTGCCCCAATCGGTCTTTAACACCTCGCCCGTGCCGGAAGGCCAGCTACCTCCTGACTCGTCAGACACCGTCTCGGCCACGGGATGCTTTTCCAACCGGCGATAACATTCCTCGAGACCCGGCAATACCTCCACCTTTTCCGCCAGCCGCAAGCGCGGACGCGCCTCCCGGTTTTCATAACACTTTATCTTTTTTTCTCTGGTCGGCTTCCATTTGTTTTCAAACTCCTTACGCAAACCCGGCGAGTGAAAGTCCCCCCAGACGGCGAAGTCCGAGCGCATGTCTCCGGCGGGACCGGGCAATACCAGTGCGGCAACCCCTTCTCGCGGGAAGGCGGGGAGGGAGGCTTCTATCCAGCGCCTCTCCCCCGGCCGGTCCGCCGGGTCCAGGTAGCGAGAGTAAAGCAAACTGGTTTCTCCGCCGCTTTCCGCAGGCTCCAGTAACGTCATAAACACCCCGTCTCCGGAATCAGCCTCCCACGCGGTCTTTGCCATGCTGAGAGAAACATGAAGCGCTTTTGCTTCCGGCTGCGGCGAAACCGGCGCGATGTAGACCGCGGAAGGCGCGTGCTGGAACCAGCCGTCCTTGGTCTTGCCGGAAATGGTAGTGGAAGACTTGTTAAAGAACTCCGGAGCCGGAGAGATGCTCCGGATTATTTCCACGTGCTCCCGGTGAAACCCGGGCTCGGGGAACCTCCGGGTGGAGAGCAGATACCGGACCGAGGCTTTATCAATAAGCGGCGAGTCGAGCCGGGAAGGCTTTGGCGCCAGGTAGTAATGATGGAGGAAGTAGGTTAAGACGTCTATTTCTTCCCAATTGTTGACCGCCTTCATCCACCTTGCGTGGACCGCGGGAAAGGTCATGTCGTAGTTCCGGAGGTCATGCCGGCGCTGGAAGACCCCCATGTTCGGCTGAATGACATCGTCATAAGCGAGGAAACGACAGGAGGGGTCAGTGTTGCTGCAAGAGGCCACCGTTTTGGTTTGCCGGGCCTCGAGCGGATGCGGAAACAACGGCTCATTCATTAGCTGGTCGTAGGCGATAAGCTCGAACACCGCAAAAATAACGATGGGCCACGGCCGGCGCCACCGGAGAAGGAGCGCCAGGACAACCACCGTGAAAACAAGAGCGGCCGCAGGATATGCAAGAAGCGGCGAAGAAAGCGGCAGACCGGCCCGCGACGCCAGTACCGCCATGCCGGCGGCGGCTACTATGCCGAGAAGAACAATGCTTGAGAGGACGGACTTTTTAAAAGACGGCAGGCGGATGCGGGAGAGGCTCACCGCGGCTATCATGGCCGCGCCAATGCTCGCGGTAAAGCAGGAGTAGCGGAAGCTGGTAAAGACAGTAAAAGGCGGGACCTTTCCTAAGAGGGAAAAAGGAAACACCCCGAAAGCCGTTCCCAGGCTTATAATGGATACCAGCGCAAAAAACGAGACCTCGACCGGCAGTCGGCGCAGGGCGAGCAGGGAAAGCACAAGAAAGAAAACCGACACCACGCCCAGGTACTCGAAGGGAAAGGGCACGGTGGTGTTGGCGTAAGAGTCGGACAGGTAGCGGAACTCGATGAACTTCTCCAGAGAGAGCCCGGCTTCCGGCCCGGCCATGAAGACTATGGCCCGGTCGAAGAGCGGGCTCAAGGCGCCTACGTAGCCGCCGGGGTCGAGGTGGAGCGAGCCGTACCCCGGCATATGATGGGTGAAGGCCCGGGTGAGATACTCGAAGAAAGGAAGGGTCTGGAAAACGGTAAGCATCGCTCCCGCTGCCAGGGCGGTGGCAGGCAAAAGCACATACCTCATGCCTGGAAAGCCCGGCTTGTAAAACAACAGCACGGTGAAGTAAAGACCCGCTCCCAGGATAAGCTCGTAAACGCCGTACTGAGGGTTCCCGCCCAGGAAAGCCAGGGCAAAGCTTATGGCGACCATGCACCAGGAAGAGAAACATGGCTTCATGGCCAGGCGGTGAAAGGCAAACAGGACCCACCCCATATATGCGATTGACCCGATGGCCGCGTTAGCGTTCATGGCCACAAAGCCGGTGAAGGTAAAAAGCGCGGCGCCCAGGATGGCCCCCGGCCGGGAGGCCCGGAGCTGTCGCGCCAGAGCGTAACAGCCGGTCAGACAGATAAAGAGCCGCAAAGAGTAATAAAGGTTCAAACCTGCGGGAAAAGGCAGTATGTATTTAAAAACACTGAAAGGGTGGACGGCCTCTTCCATGGTGTTGGCAAGAACGGGAATGCCGCCGCCGGTAAACGGGCTCCAGAGCGGGAAGAAGCCTGCCGCAAACTCTTGACGGGCGAACCAGGTCATGGGATACAGGTGGGAGACGCAGAACTCGTCCCATACGTACTTGGCCGCCAGTCCGCCGGGCCCGATCATGTAGGGAACGAGGTAGAGAAGCAGTATGCCCAGAAGCCAAGGCAGAGCGCGGAGCCAGTCAGCAGAGGACAGAGGCTTGACTACCCGGCCATCTTGCAAAAGCCCCTCCTATATATCCAGCTCGTAAATCCGGTAGGTCTTGTAAACTTTTCCGCCCATGTGCACGATGGCCCGGTTCATGGCGTCGTTGCTTTCCAGTATCCAGCTCATCTCGCCCCACTCGTAGCCAAGTCTTTTCGCCGCCATCAGGGTGTCGTAATAGAACACCGCTCCCACGCCCGACTTGCGGTACTCTTCCTTTACGCCCAGAGTGAAGACGCGGCAGGACCGGTAGCGCTTCTTCACCACCATGGGATACCAGAGGGTGGGAAGCAGGTTATACACGTGTCCGTTCAACTGTCCGAAGTACTCGTTGAAGTTGGGCAGGGTAAGGGCCGTTCCCACGACCTCGCCGTCTTTCGTCTCCGCAAAGAAAGCGAGCCGGGGGTCCATCAAAAACCGCAGCTCCAGCGAGTGGGCCTTGAACTCCTTTTCCGTAAGACGGACGCTGCCCCAGTTCTTCTCCCACGCCGAGTTGTAGACCTCGAGCCAGCGGTCCATCTCTCCCTTGTGGTCCTTCATGTTCCAGTTGCGGACCACCACGTCTCCGCGAGACCTGATGTCTTCGGCGAAGCGGGCCACGTCCTCCGGCGGGTCCACGTCGGCAGGCAGCCAGTAAGCGTAAAGGTCCTGTGCTTTTTTAAACCCGTGATTGTCGAAGAGCCGGGCGTAGTAGCGGGGGTTGTGAGTCATCATGAACATGGGAGGGGTCTCGAACCCGTCAATCAACAATCCGCACTCGTCGTTGATGTTGAAGTTGAACGGGCCTTGCATCCGGCTCCGGCCCCGGCCGGAGAGCCAGTCCGCGGCAGCGTCGTACAGGGCCTTGGCCACCGCGGGGTCGTCCTCTGACTCGAAGAAACCGAACTGGCCCGTGCCCGGTCCCCACTGCTCGTCATAGTTGTAGTCCACCTGCGCCGTGATGCGGCCGGCCGGCTCCGAGCCCCGGAAAGCAAGAAAATACTCGGCCTCGCCGTGGTCGAAAAAATGGTTGCGCTTTCTCGAGAGCTTGTTCTTGACATCAAACAAAAGCGGCGGCACCCAGCACGGGTCTCCGGAGTTGAACTTCCAGGGAAGCTTCATAAAGGTCTTTAGATCGCTCTTCGTGCTCACCGGTCGAATGGAAATGTCAAGCGCCATTCACCGCCTCCTCGCCCGAGTGTGCGCGGGCTTTGCAGGCTCGTTCTGTTCAGGAACCGGATTTCCCGTCCTCTTCCTTCTCTCCGGGAGAGACGGCTGCCGGTCCCGGCTCCGCTTCAAAAGGGATATCCAGAAGATAGACCCCCTCTTCAAAGCGGGTGGTCATAGTGTAACCCGACTTCTGCACGATGTGAAGCATGGACTTGTTCTGGGGAAGTATCTCCGCGGTAAACCCTTCCACCCCCCGCTGGCGGGCCACCCGGACCAGGTAGTTGAAAAGAAAGTTACCGATACCGTGGCCCTGCCACGAGTCCAGAACCACTATGGCGGCCTCCGCCAGGTTCGAGCTCGGGTCGAGCATGTACTGGGCAAGCCCCACCATCTTCCAGTCCGGGGTCTCTCCGAAAAAGGCGCCCAGCGCCATCTGCTGCTGGTAATCCAGGTTGACCAGGAGCTGGGCCTTCTCGTGAGGCATGGACTTGAGAGGGGAGAAGAACCGCATGTACACGCTCCTCTCGGAAAGGTCGTAGAACATCTCCCGCAGAAGCTCCTCGTCCGTGGCCCGGAGCGGCCGGACGAAAAGCTCGACCCCCTGCTTGGTGGTGAAAGTGGTCTCCAGCTCGGCCGGGTACACCACGCCGCTGCCTTCCGGCAGTATCTGGTCGTGGTAGACGTACCTCTTGTCCTTGGCAAAATCGAGCAGCTCGCTTCGCATGTCGGGGTGGGCCACGCTTATAAGGGCCATGGCCCGCTCCCGGATGTTCTTGCCGTGCAAAAAAGCGACCCCGTACTCGGTGACCACGTAGTGGACGTCCCCCCGGGTGGTAACCACTCCGGCGCCTTCGGAGAGCTTGGGCACGATCCGGCTTTTCTGCCCGTCGGTGGTGGTGGAAGGAAGCGCGATAATGGGCTTGCCGCGCCTGGCCATGGCCGCGCCCCGGATGAAATCGGCCTGGCCGCCGATGCCGGAGTAGAACTGATACCCGAGCGAGTCCGCGTTCACCTGGCCGGTAAGGTCAACCTCGAGGGCAACGTTAATGGCCGCCAGCCGGTCGTTCCTGGAGATGACGGAGGGATGGTTGCAGTACTCGGTGGGGTGGAACTCGAAGAAGGGGTTATTGTCCAGGTACTGGTAAAGCCTGGTGGTGCCCATGGCAAAGGAGGCCACGATCTTCCCCTGGTGGATCGTCTTCCTGGAGCAGGTTATTGCCCCGGCCTCGATCAGGTCCATCACCCCGTCGGAGAACACCTCCGTGTGGATGCCCAGGTCCAGCCGCTCCCGGAGCCGGGCCAGCACCGCGTCGGGTATGGTCCCGATACCCATCTCCATGGTGTCTCCGTTCTTGATCAGTGTGGCCACGTTTTCCGCCACCGCGGTCTGGACCTCGTTCGGCTCCTCGTAAACCCACTCCAGCACCGGCTCTTCGTGCTCGATCAGCACGTCAATATCGGTTACGTGGATGAAACAATCGCCCAGCGTGCGCGGCATGCGCGGATTCACCTGGGCTATGACCACTCCCGCGGTCTCTACCGCGGACTTGACTATGTCCACGGAAATGCCATAGGTGCAGAAGCCGTGGCTGTCCGGAGGAGACACCTGGATCAGGGCCGCGTCAACGGGCACGCGCTTCTCCCGGAACAGGCGGGGGATATCGGAGAGCATGACGGGAATGTAGTCGGCGCGGCCTTCCCACACCGCGTCGCGAGTGCTGGGGCCGATGAAAAAGGAGTTGTGGCGGAAAACCGAGCTGTACTTGGGTTCGGTGTAAGCCGCCACCCCCAGGCTCAAAAGATGGAAAATCTCGGCGTCCTCGATCCCCGACTGGTTCTCGATCAACGCGCGGACCAGGGCTTGCGGCTCTCCGCAGGCCGTGCCGATAAAGATGCGGTCGCCCCGCCGGACCTTTGATATGGCCGAGCGCGGCGTGGTCAAGGCCCGGTCGTAATGAGACTTCCATCCGCTTATGCCCCGCCGGTCTTTTCTCCTGGTACCAGGCATCTGTTCCCCCTTGTTACGCTCCTAAAACCGGAAACACGTTTTCCTGCACGTAATCCACCGCTTGCTCGACCTTCTCCAAAGCCTCCGCCTTCTCCGGCCCCGAGGTCCGCACGCTCATGTCCAAGAGGCCGGCAAGACCGAGGTCGCTCTCCCCCATGAACACCCCGCCCAGGGTAAGGGTCGAGCCGTCTCCCCGGTCCAGGCCGTGGACCGCTGCCCAAAGAAGCGTCCAGCCGCGGGCCACGTTGTCCATGTTGTAGCCGCCCGCTCCCAGCGCGACCCAGGGGGCCGCGATCCGGTTCAACACCTTTACCGCCTCCACGTAGGAGTTATTGGTCATCTTAAGGTTGGTCAACGGATCGGTGGAAAAGGTGTCCACGCCCATGACCCCCATTACCAGGTCGGGAGAGAAGGCCTTTAAAAGCGGCGGCACGATCTCGTTGAAGGCGAAGGTGAATATCTCGTCATCGCTTTTGGCGGGCATGGGGATGTTCACGTTGAAGCCCTGGCCGTCCCCTTCGCCGGTCTCGGTGAAATGTCCTCCCCACGGGTAGAGGCTCTCTCCGGACTCGTGCAGGCTTATGGTCAAAACCCGCGGGTCCCCGTAAAAAAAGTCCTGGGTGCCGTTGCCGTGATGGGCGTCAATGTCAACCACCGCCACCCGCTTGCCACGGTCCGCCCACTGCCGCGCGGAAACCGCTATGTCGTTTACGTAACAAAATCCTTCCGCTACCGACCGACCGGCGTGGTGGAAGCCTCCCATGGGGTTGAACGCGAATTCGTACCCTTCGGAAAGCACCAGCTCGATCGCCCGGGCGGTGGCCCCGGCGGCCAGGCTCGCGAAGTCGAGCAGGCCGGGAAACACCGGACAGTCCTCGGTACCGATCCCGTACTCGATCATGCCCAGGAAGAACTCTCCCCGCGAGGCCTGGCGCAAAAGCTCGAGGTAATGGCGGCTGTGCACTGAAGACAGTTCGGCCACTGAGAGAGGCTCGGGCGCCACGATCCGGGCTCCGGACTGTTCGAAGAGTCCGTATTTGCGGATCAGGTCATACGCCTTCTCTCCGCGGACGGGATCATAAGGATGGTTCTCCGATAGCTTGTACTCGGAAAAGCTGCTGGTGTAGAGGAAAGCGGACTGCAACTTTCTACTCCTTGGCCCGGCTTTCGTTGTTTTCTTCCGGGCAAGGGGAATCCCGCCCCGGTTCAGGTTTCGCGTTTTTCAACCGCGTCTCTCCGGTGGTTTCCGGGGAACAGCCTCATTCTGCCGTCCACCGCGAAGAACTCCTTTTTGCGGGGCGGGATGATGACCGGGTTTATCTCGAACTCCTGGATTTCCTCGAAGTCCTCGATGAGCTGACTGGCCCGGCACAACAGGTCCATGAGAGTGGGAAGGTGGATGCCTTCTTTTCCCCTGCTGCCCTCCAGCAACGGACATATGTTCAAGGACCGTATCATGTCCATGGCCTCCTGGTCGGTTACCGGCACGATCCGGAACTGAAAATCTCGCACGATGTCGGCATGGACCCCGCCTGCGCCCACCTTGAGCACCGGGCCGAAAACCGGGTCATGGTCGGCGCCCACTATGAGCTCCTCGCCTCCCTTTAACATCTGTTGCACCTGCACGCCTTCTATGGCGGCGCTCGGGAACTTCGAGGTTACATTTTCCATGACCTTGTGAAAGGCCTTCTTGACCTCGGCCTCGGTGCGGAGGTCCAGGATCACGCCTCCCACGTCCGACTTCTTGCGAAGTTTTTCGGAGAGCACCTTGACCACCACCGGGAAGCCCACTTGCCGGGCGATCCGGGCCGCGTCTTGTTCGGATCGAGCCGGCTCGCTCGAAAGAATCCGCGCGCCATAGGCCCGGGCCACCTCCCGGACCTCGTCGAGAGTGAGCTCCTGCCGGTTTTCCTCGCGGACCTTCTGGAAAACGGAGGCCACCTTTTTCCGGTCCACCGCCCGGTAGTGCTTGATCCTGCCGGGCTGCTTGTGCCGGTAGAGCCGGTAGTTGCTGAGGTGGCGCACCACGCGGCAGGCGGACTCCGGAAAGGAATAGACCGGGATATTGTTCTCCTGGAGAAGCCGGCGTCCGGGGTCTTCGGCGGAGCCTCCCATCAAACACACCAGCACCGGCTTGTCGGCGCCGCGGGCCTGGTCCAGGATGGCGCGGGAGACCTCGCCGTACTCGAACTCGACATGAATGACCAGGAGGGCGTCAATGTTAGGGTCCTCCAAGAGAAGCGGAATGGAACGCCTGTACAGCTCCGGCCCGGCGTCGGCGCGCATGTCCACCGGGTTTTTAAGGCTGGCCTCGCCGGGGAGGAAATTCTCGAGCTCGGCGATGGTGCGGGGGTCCAGGGGAGGGACCTCGAGCTCCATACCTTCCAGTGCGTCGGAGGCCATGATGCCCGGTCCGCCGCCGTTGGTGAGCACTGCCACGCTGTTTCCCGCCGGGAGCGGCTGGTTGATAATGGCCCGGGCCAGGTCGAACATCTCCTCCAGGGTATGCACCCGGATCACCCCGCATTGCCGGAACAGGGCGTCCGCGGCCGCGTCCGTGGAGACGGTCACCTTGGGAGCTTCGATGTCGCCGGTATGGCTGTCCGCGGCCTGGATGCCGGAGGCGGTTCTTCCGGCCTTCACCGCTATCACCGGCTTTCGGGGAGTAATCTCCCGTGCAATCTGGATGAACCTTCTGGGGTTTCCCACCCCTTCCATGTAAAGCAGGACGGCCTCGGTTGCAGGGTCGTTCTTCCAGTACTCCAACAGATCGTTGGCTGATACGTCCGCCTTGTTGCCCACGCTTATGAACATGGACAGGCCCAGGAAAAGCTCCCGGGCATACTTGAGGATGGCGACCCCCATGGCCCCGCTCTGGCTCAGAAAGGCGATCCTTCCCGGCCCCATGGCCGCGGGAGCAAAGGTCGCGTTCATGCGGACCTCGGGTTCGGTGTTTATGACCCCCATGCAGTTGGGACCGACCAGTCGCAGGTCGTGCTTGCGGACCAGCTTGAGCAGCTTGCGTTCGAGCTCCTCGCCTTTACTTCCCACTTCCTTGAAGCCGGAGCTTAAGACCACTATGGCCTTGACCCCTTTGTTGGCGCACTGCTCGACCGCCTTTTGTACCCGGGCGGCCGGGACCACCACTACTGCGAGGTCCACGGGACCGGGAATATCTTCCACCCGGCGATAACAGGGCAGGGAGTTGATGACCCTGGCTTTAGGGTTCACCGGATACAACGGGCCCTGGTAGCGGCCTTCCAACAGGCACCGCACCACCCGGGCGCCAAACGAGTCCTCTTCCCGGCTGGCGCCAACAATGGCTATGGCCCGGGGCCGGAAAATGTAATCAAGGTCTGCGCTCATCCCTTCCGCAAAGGATAGCAACTGATCCTTTCAAAGTCGAGCTTAGTTTCTCTTTTCCAGGAACAGATACCGGACTATCTGCCACAAGGAATGGGTGTAATAGCGAATACCCTGTACGCTCATGGCCTTTTTCATGGTCTTGGCGACGAAGTGGGGCCGCAGGAAGAACCTGCGGAAGAGGGTGTTCTGGAGCCTTACCAGCTCCCGGGAGGAGAAATGTTCGGTCCTCCAGCAGGGCCGCGAGTGGATATGGGTGAACTTCTCCCATCTGTCGGCAAAGATAAGGTCCCGCTCCCGCATGAGCCGCTCTAGCTCGGTGCCGGGGAAGGGCACACCTATGGCCACTGCCATGAGGTCCGGGTCTATCTCCTTCATGAGGGACACGCTCATCTCGACGTCCTCGAAGTTCTCGCTGGGATGTCCGCCGACGATGAAGAAGGCGGTGGTGATGAGCCCGGCCTGATGGGCCCACCTGAAGGCCTTTCTGACCTGGTCTATGTTGATGTCCTTTTGCAGCTTGGCCAGTATCTCCGGGCTGCCGGACTCGACCCCGAAGGCCACCTTCCGGCAGCCGCTCTCAGCCATCATGAACAGCATCTCCCGGCTTATGAGGTTCACCCTGGTGTCGCAGTCCCAGGTTACGCCCCGCTCCTTTAAGCCCCGGCAGATTTCCGCCAGGCGGCCGGGCCGGTAGGTAAAGGTGTCATCTTCGATGGTGAAGTGCCGGTAGCCCCATCTTTCCATGCACTCGTCCACTTCCGCCAGGAAGTTCTCGGGGGTCCGGAACCGCACGGTCCTTCCGAAGGTTACCTTGGAAGCGCAGAAGATGCATCGCTCCGGGCAGCCGCGGCTGGAGAAGAGCTCGGTGGACCGGTGCAGGGTGGCGTCGAGTCCCGGCGAGGACGCCCCTTTGTAAAGGGAGTGGTCAATCAGGTCGCGGGCGGGAAAGGGGAGGCTCTCCAGGTCCCGGATAAGAGGCCTGCGCTCTTCCGTCACGATGCCGCCTCCGCTGCGATGGGCGAGACCACGGGTGCCGGCAAGGGACTCGCCGCTTTCCAGCTTATCGGCCAGCTCCGCCCAGGTCCTTTCCCCTTCGCCTATTATAACGGCGTCCAGCTCCGGGAACTCCTCCAGGGTCCGCTCCGGGATGGCGCTGCCGTGCGGCCCGCCCACCACTGCAAACAGGTCGGGCTTTACCTGTTTCATCCATTTTATAATCTGCGCTCCCATCTTCACGTTGCAGGTCAGGCAGGTAATCCCCACCAGCTCGGGCGAGAGCTCGCGGGTGCGGGACTTTACGATGCGCTCGGAGAACTTCTCCACTTCGAAGTCCCGGACATGGGGCTCGTGGCCGGCCTGCCGGGCGGCCGCGGCAAGATATAGCAGGTTTACCGGATGCTGGACCATGCTCTCTTCCAGGGCGCCCATGATCTTGGGAGGCCGGACGTGCAATACCTTCATGACACGCCTCCGGAAGCCCGGCTTCGTTGCAGCAACACCGAGCGGGCCAGGAAGACCACTGCCGCGATTACGGCGAGGACCGACAGGAACTGGCTTGTAGAGAGGCCGGTGTAAGGCACGGCGCCTCGGAAGTCTCCCCGGAAGAACTCGATTATGAAGCGGGCGACGCCATAAGCGAGGACCATGGCCCAGAAGACCTGGCCGTCCCTTTTCTTACGGCGCATGAGCCAGGCCAAAAAGCCGAAGATAATAGCCGTGACCAGGCTTTCATAAATCGGAGTCGGATGTACCTGGACCTGTCCCATGCCCAGCTTTAAAGACGGATGTTCCGGCGGATAGGTAACGCCCCAGGGAATATTATCGGCCATCTTTCCATAACAGCATCCGTTCAAGAAGCACCCGATCCTGCCCAGCGCCAGCGCCGCCATTCCGGCAGGAGCAACGAGGTCGCTCCATTTTCCAAAAGAGAGCCCGCGAAACCAAATGTATGCCGCGCCGGCCAGGGAGGCCCCGATGAGGCCTCCGTAAAAGACCAGTCCTCCCTTCCAGATTTTAAACACCTTGAAAACACTGCCGGAGAAATCCTCCCACGCCACCACGATGTAAAGAAATCGGGCGCCCAGGAGTCCGAAGATGTAAAGCACCAGGGCCAGCTCTGCCACGTAAACCCGGTTCATGCCTTGACGCCCGGCTTCGTACCACGCATAAGCCAGCGCGGCGATAAAAGCCAGGTTCATGAAAACCACATAGGAGTAGACCGGGACGGAACCAATATAAAAAAGGATCGGCTTCAAAAACGCCTCGCTTGTCAGCCCCTGCCGGGAAGCAAGTGCTCGGCCGGCCGGCCCTCATCCGTCGGCCCTCCTTGAGTCTCCATGTCGCTCCCTTGCTCTTCCTCCCGAGATTCGGACCCGCTCTCTTGGAACTCTTCTTCCCCGGAAAAAAACATGTCGAGAAGCAGCAGAAAGATGCCTATGGTAATGAAGGTGTCGGCAAGATTGAAAGTGGGCCAGTGAAAATTGGAGGGCGGCCACAGTCTTACCCTGATGAAATCCACCACGCTCCCGTTTCCCTGGAAGCGGTCCAGGAGGTTCCCCACCGCCCCGGAAAGTATGAGCCCCATGGCCGTGGGCATTCGGCGGGACGCGGCCGGTGCCTGTCTCAAAAGGTGGAAGATAATAAAGACGGCCACCACGGTGATGCCGGTAAAAAGGGGGACCCGAAAGGACTCCTTCAGGTCCTGGAGCATGCCGAAAGCCATGCCCGGGTTCTCGGCGTACTTGAAATCGAGGAAGCCGGGGATGATCTCCTTCTTGGCCTGGTACAAGTGCTCGGACACCAGGAACTTGGTGTACTGGTCGGCAACCACGGCCACCGCGAACACCGAAAGGGCGATTATGTACTTTCTCTTTAACAGCCGTGAAGCACCGGTCGTGTTCTCCCGGAGCTCCGGAGGACCTGTTTCGTGGCTGCACTCCATTTGTATTTACCGCCTTAAAGTTCTTTTAAGTTCAACTGCGTCTTCCCGTTACTCGATCTCGGCGGGCACGGCGATCCTTCCCATGATCGCGGTTGCCGCGGCCACCGCCGGGCTTACCAGGTAGACCTCGCTGTCGGGATGGCCCATCCTTCCCACGAAGTTCCGGTTGGTGGTGGACGCCGCCCTTTCTCCTTGCGCCAGTATGCCCATGTGTCCTCCCAGGCAGGGTCCGCAGGTGGGGGTGCTGACCACTGCCCCCGCATTTACGAACAGGTCCGCCAGTCCTTCCCTTATGGCCTGCCGGTAGATGATGGGGGTGGCCGGTATCACTATCATGCGGACTTCGGGGTGGACCTTGTGTCCGGAGAGCACCTTGGCCGCGGCCCGGAGGTCCTCGATCCATCCGTTGGTGCACGATCCCACCACCACCTGGTCTATCCTGATGTTGTCATGCTCGACGGCCGGCTCTGCATTGGCGGGCGAGTGAGGCAGCGCCACCTGGGGCCCGATCTCGTCCACCTTTATCTCGAGCTCGCTCTCACAGGAAGCGTCCTTATCGCTCTGGAGGTAGTCGGGTTTCCTGCCGTGAAGGCGTCCTTTCAGCCAGGTGCGGGTCTTGTCGTCCGGCTCGATTATTCCGTTTTTGGCACCCGCTTCCACCGCCATGTTGCACATGGTGAACCGGTCGGCCTGGGAGAGGCCCGCCATTGCCGGTCCGGCAAACTCGATGGCCTTGTAGCGCGCTCCTTCCACCCCGAGCTTTCCGATGGTGTAAAGGATGAGGTCCTTGCCGGAGACCCACTCGTTGCACTCGCCCTTGTAAACTATCTTCAAGGTTTCCGGCACCCGGAGCCAGCACTCGCCGGTCATCCATACCGCGGCCAGGTCGGTGGACCCCACTCCGGTTGCAAAAGCCCCCAGCGCGCCGTAGGTGCAGGTATGACTGTCCGCGCCCACCACCAGGTCGCCGGGCAGTACCAGCCCCTGCTCTGGCAGGAGGGCGTGCTCGATGCCCGCCCTTCCGGTCTCGTAAAAGTGGGTTATCTTGTGCTCGCGGGCGAACTCCCTCATCTTCTTCAGTTGCTCGGCGGCCTCCATGTCCTTGGCCGGATGAAAGTGGTCCGGGACCAGTGCTATCCGGTGCCGGTCGAACACCTTGTCGGCGCCCGACTCCCGGAACCTTTCCATGGCCAGCGGAGCGGTTATGTCGTTCCCCAGGGCCATATCCACCGCGGCCATTACGTACTGCCCCGGCTTGACCTCGTCCACGTCCGCGTGCAAAGCCAGCAACTTCTCGGTAATAGTCATCCCCATCTGTCTCTTTCTCCTCTCGGGCCCGACCGTTTTTTTACGGGCCCTGCCTGCGCATGGTCCCGGGCGGAAACTTCTTGCGATAGTCGAGCTTGTTCAGGGCGTCTACGTAGGCCTTGGCCGACGCCACTATGATGTCGGTGTGCGCTCCAAAGCCGGTGGCCTCGACTCCGTCCTCCTCTATCCTTACCCGGACCTCGCCCTGGGCGTCGGTGCCGGTGGTTATGGCGTTAATGGTGAACAGCACCAGCTTGCTCCGGGTGCGGGCCAGGCTGGAGATGGTTTTGAAGGCCGCGTCCACCGGCCCGTCCCCGAACTCCGCTCCTTTGACCAGGTAGCCGTCTACATCGAGCTGTACGCTGGCGGTGGGCATGACCTGCTGCCCCGAGGTCACGGTTATGTTCTCGAGCCTTATTCTTCGGGGGACCTTGATGATCTCGTCCATTATCAGGGTTTCCAGGTCCTCGTCAAAGACCTCCTTCTTTTTGTCCGCCAGGGCCTTGAACCTTTTGAAGGCCGTCTCCATCTGTTCGTCGGAAAGATCGAACCCGAGCTCGGCCATCCGGTCGCGGAAGGCGTGTCTTCCGGAGTGCTTTCCCAGCACCAGCTTGTTGGCGGGCAGTCCCACCGACTCGGGCGTCATGATCTCGTAGGTGAGCTTGTTCTTCAAGACCCCGTCCTGGTGGATGCCGGACTCGTGCTGAAAGGCGTTCCTTCCCACCACCGCCTTGTTGACCGGCACCATGAGTCCGGTAATGGACCTTACCAACCTGCTGGCGGGATAGAGCTGCTCGGTCTGGACGTTGGTGTCGAGGTCCAGGGCCTCCCGCCGGGTATGGAGGGCCATTACTATCTCCTCGAGAGAGGCGTTGCCCGCCCGCTCGCCTATCCCGTTAATAGTGCACTCGACCTGGCGCGCGCCCGCCAGCACGCCTGCGAGGCTGTTGGCCACCGCCAGTCCCAGGTCGTCGTGGCAGTGCACGGACAGTATCACGTTCTCGATGCCCGGGACCTCCCGGACCATCCCGGCGATGATCTCCGACATCTCGGAGGGGACGGAGTAGCCCACCGTGTCCGGCAGGTTTATGATCTTCGCACCGCCCTCGACCGCTCCGGACACCATCCTTACCAGGAAGTCATGGTCGGTGCGGGTGGCGTCCTCGCAAGAGAACTCGACGTTCTTCGTGTACTTCGTGGCGTACTTTACAGCCTCCATCATGTGCTCGTACACCTGGTCCCTGCTCATGCCCAGCTTGTGCTTCAAGTGGATGTCGCTGGTGGCGATGAAGATATGGATGCGCGGGTCCGTGTTGTCCTTGATCGCCTCCCAGGCCCGGTCTATGTCCTCGCGGCTGGTCCGGGCCAGGCCGGCGACCTGGCATTCCCTGATCTCCTCCGCGATGCGGCGGACCGACTCGAAGTCTCCCTCCGAGGATATGGGAAAACCCGCCTCGATAACGTCCACACCCAACTTCTCCAACTGGCGGGCCACGATCAGCTTCTCCTCCAGGTTCATGGTGGCCCCCGGAGACTGCTCGCCGTCCCGCAATGTGGTGTCGAATATATATACCCTCTCAGACATTTTCTTCTCCTTATCATCACTCCGGAAGTGCCGAGAGTGTCTCCCGCCTTCCGGATGGAAAGCTTCCCCCTTCCTTTCTGACAAGCGGCGCCGGTAAAGAGAACGGAACGGAGAGAGAGGAAGCGATGGTTACTTCACGCTCCTAAAAGGACTCCTCCGCCCGGACTTCGATTCCTTGTTCCGGGCCTTGCTCCTTTTCTTCTCCAGCTTTCGCTTCAGCCTCCGTTGCTTTCTTGCCTGCCTTCGTCTCTCCCAGAGCTGTCTTTCCCTGGCCTTCATAATGATGCCGCCTTCCACCAGGCCCCATACCAGGTAAAGGTGGACGCCCACGAACAGGGTCTCCTGGGGCCTGACCATGAAAACGGCCAGGCCGCCCGCCACAAAGACCAGGGGAACCACCGGTCCGTACTTCTTGTAGTCGAGGTCCTTGAAGGTCCGGAACCGGATGTTGGAGACCATCAGCAGCGAAAGCACGAACAGCCAGACAAGCATCAACCCCTGGAGTACCAGCGGCTCCAGGGGAAGTCCTCCCTCGCCCGCGTATCTCGAGTAAACCAGGACCTGGGAAGCTATAAGCAGGGCCGCGCCCGGGCTCGGCAGGCCCCGGAAGTACTTTTTCGATTCCTCTTCCCCGGTCAATGTGTTGAACTTGGCCAGCCGGATGGCGGAGCAGGCAAGATAGATGAACGCCACCGCCCATCCCAGCCGGGTGAAAACGCTCTCGAACGCCCAGAAGTAAGTGACTATGGCCGGGGCCATCCCGAAGGAGATGAGGTCGGACAGGGAGTCGTACTCCTGGCCGAAAGGCGAGGTCATCTTTGTCAGCCGGGCCACCCGCCCGTCCAGGCTGTCCGCGACCGCGGCCACCACGATAGCTATACAGGCGATGAAATACTCGCCGGACAGCGCCGAAATAATGGCGTAAAAGCCGGCGAACATGGCCGCGGTGGTGATGGCGCTGGGCAGAAACCGGATGCCCCTGCTACGACGCTCCTCGAGCTCGTCATCGGCAAGGATCTCCCGGTCCATCTCGTCCATGCCGCTGTCGTCGAACTCGCTCATTCGATCCTTCCTATCACGCTCTCGCCCGCCTTGACCTTATCGCCCGCCGCTACCGCGGGACGGGCCTCCAGCGGAAGATATACGTCCAGCCTCGAACCGAACTTGATCATGCCCATCCGCTGGCCCACCTCGATCTCCTTGCCCGCCCGCACGTAGCTCACGATCCGGCGCGCTATAAAACCCGCAATCTGTACGAACATGTAGTCCCGGCCTTCCCGGTCCCGGACCACGATCGCGTTCTGCTCGTTGTCCGTGGAAGCCTTGTCCAGGCTCGCGTTAAAAAACCTGCCCCTGGTGTAAGCGGTGTCTATCACCTGACCCGTGCGGGGCACCCGGTTTACGTGCACGTCAAAGGGAGACATGAATATCTCCACCTTGCGCATGGGCCTGTAAAGGTAACGGTCCTCACTCACCTCGGAGACCCGCAAAACCTTGCCGTCAGCCGGGCTCACGTAAACATTGTCGTCCGAAGGAATTGTCCGCTCCGGGTTCCGGAAGAACCAGCAGGAAAATGCCGCCGCCAGCCCCAAAGGCACACTGATCCACCAGCGGCCCAAAGGCAGGGTCGCCATGAAAAGGATCACCGACCCGAACACCCACGGGTGGCCTTCCTTGGCGAACATCATGTCCCGGTTCTGCATAAAAGACAATCCTTCCTGTCCTGCACGCCAGGAGCGTACACCCTATTCATGGTAACTCTGTTTGGCCGGCGGTTCCAAAAATTACTTTAAGATATGAGCGTTAACTCGGGTTACGCGAAAGTACGGGTACACTTTGCTTATCACTCCTCTTCCTCGGCCCGCGGGTCCTCCTTGGCGTCAATCCACTTCATCATCTTACGGAGCTCCTTACCCACCTTCTCGATCTGATGGTTCCATCCTTTTCTTTCAAGGGCCTGAAACACCGGCCGGCCCGCCTGGTTCTCCAGAATCCACTCTCGGGCGAACTGGCCGGACTGGATTTCACCCAGGATCTTTTTCATCTCCTCGCGGGTGTTTTCGTCTATCACGCGGGTCCCGCGGGTCAAGTCCCCGTACTCCGCGGTGTTGGAGACCGAGTAACGCATGTAGCTCATGCCCCCCACCACCATGAGGTCCACGATGAGCTTGAGCTCGTGCATGCACTCGAAGTAGGCTATCTCCGGCTGGTAGCCCGCTTCCACCAGGGTGTCGAAGCCCGCCTTGACCAGCTCGGTAACGCCCCCGCAAAGCACGCACTGCTCGCCGAAAAGGTCGGTCTCGGTCTCCTCCTGAAAACTGGTCTCGATCACGCCCGCCCGGGCGGCGCCGATGCCCTTGGCATAGGCCAGGGCAAGGTCGCGGCAGCGGCCGGAGGCGTCCCGGTGGACGGCGATCAGGCAGGGCACGCCCGCGCCCCGCTCGTACTCGCTCCGCACCAGGTGGCCCGGACCCTTGGGCGCCACCATGAACACGTCCACGCCGGAGGGGGGAACAATCTGCCGGAAGTGGACGTTGAACCCGTGGGAGAACATCAGGGCCTTGCCCTCGCTCAAGTGCGGCAGGATGTCCCGGTTATATACCTCGACCTGGGTCTCGTCCGGCAAAAGCACCTGGATCACGTCCGCCTCTGAAGCCGCCTCCGCCGCACTCACCGGCTCGAAGCCGTGCTCGCGCGCAAGCTCGTAGTTCCGGCCGCCCGGACGCTGGCCCACCAGCACGGAAACGCCCGACTCGCGCAGGTTCTGGGCCTGGGCGTGACCCTGGCTGCCGTAACCTATCACCGCCACCTTCTTCTTCTTCAAAAGGCCGAGATCGGCGTCATCGTCATAATAAATCCTGGGCATCTTCAAATCCCCCTCCTGTAAAAATAATCCTGTTATTATATAACGGGAACCGGCGTATACCAAACTGATAAGAAAACGAAAAAACAGGTAGCTTTATGAAACACGGAACACAGGCAGGGCCGCTTTTACCGGCGCCCGCCAAAGCAAAGTTCCAAAATAGGATTGATATCAGGAGCGAACCGGGAAAGCCCCTTGTTCCATCCACAAACCGGCAAAATGCGCTCGCCGGAAAACTCTTCTGCTCCGGCCGTGAAAAAGGACAACAACTGCGCCTGTCGCTTCGTTCTGCCACGCCCCTGGTTTCCCCATCTCCGCTTCAGCGATTTATCGCAAAACAAGTCAATACTTATTATCAATATCCGAAAGAAGCTCCCGTCGGGAGAGCATTTAACTTGTATGTCCGGAACGAGCTTTCTCTTTCGATAACTTATTTCCCCTTTATAGGTAGTTGTAGTTATTGTGTCTTATATTTAAATTATCTACATATTGATATAAACTTTCTGTGCCGGCTTTTTACCTCTGGCTCACCTTCCCTATTCCAGCCTGACTGGTATCACAACTGTAGTCAAATCTTTTTATGCTTATCCACTCGTTTATAGGGAGAAACTCTTTTAATTGTATCACAGAGGAATTGCCCTCCTCTTTCTGTAACTTTCCTGAAGCACCGTATTTACTCTCCCTTGTTTTTGAATAGTTGCAATACTTGTGTGCTGTGGAAAACTCCGCTAAGCCCAAGTCCCTGACATTTATTAATAACATCGGTACTTATTTTTGATATTACCTGTTCTTGCCCGGCGAAATTAAGACCAAAGGCAAAGAATTGCATCACGCAGAGAAGCGGGCCGGGAGATGATTTCCATAAAAAAACCGCACCGGGCCAAATCTTTTTTTGTTTTAACTTTTGCAGCTTCGCGCCTTTGTTTTAAATAAAACCTCCCGGATTTGGCTCCCTCCGGATTTTCTGTTAGGATAACCGTGCCTGAACGGGCGTTTCCTACTCCACCGCAAATTCCATTTGCCGGTTTTTAAATTGAGGTAAACTCCTTGCAAGAGCTGGAACTCATATTCGACCCGGAAACGTGGGAGATAGTGGGCCTGTCCTTCCGGGTCTCCCTTATTGCCACCGCCATAGCCGCGGTGCTTTCCATTCCGCTGGGTCTCTCGATTGCCGCTCGCGAGTTCCGGGGCAAGCGTCAGTTGGTTACGCTCATGAACACCCTGCTCAGCCTCCCCACGGTGGCGGTTGGCCTTCTCGTTTACTACCTCCTCTCCCGGAGCGGTCCTTTGGGAGAGCTCGAGCTTCTTTTCTCTCCGGTTGCCATAATCATCGGCCAGGTGATCCTCTCCCTGCCGGTGATTACCGCGCTTACCCACGGCGCGGTCGCGGGCGTTGACCCGCGGGTCCGGGCCACCGCCCTTACCCTGGGCGCCGGGCGGTACCGGGCCGACCTGGCGGTCCTGGCCGAGTCGCGGACGGGCATCCTGGCCGCGGTGGCCGCGGGTTTCGGCCGTGTCATCTCCGAGGTGGGCAGCGCCATCATGGTGGGCGGCAACATCCGGGGTGTTACCCGGACCATAACCACCGCCATCGCCCTGGAGACCTCGAAGGGCGAGTTCGGCCGCTCCGCGGTGCTGGCGGTGGTGCTTCTTGCGGTGGCGCTGGGTGCGAACATACTGGTACACCGCCTGCTGGTACGGAGAAGCGGATAATGTGTCCGGAGACACCGGTGCTCGAGGTCCGGGACCTCCGCAAGTGCTACGGGGGCAAGCCGGTTCTTGAGGTAGAGAAGATTTCTTTCGATGCTTCTTCCATCACCGCTTTCCAGGGTCCGAACGGTGCGGGCAAATCCACCCTGCTTCGCATCCTGGCCTGCCTGGACCATCCCGAGCGGGGCGAGGTTAAGGTCGGCGGCAAAAAGCTTTTAGAACGGGGCGACTGGTTCCAGGCCCGGAAGATAATCACCATGGTGGCCCAGAACCCTTACGCCTTCCGGGGCAGTGTTTTCGCGAACGTTGCTTTCGGTCTGAAAGCGAGGGGCATGAAAAAGGGGGACCAGGAAGAACGGGTCGAGCGGGCGCTTGCCGAGGTCGGCCTTGCCGGCACCGGCCACCGCCGGGCGGGGACCCTCTCCGGGGGCGAGCTGCAAAGGATGGCCATTGCCCGGGCCATGGTTTGCGATCCCCGGGTGCTGGTCCTGGACGAGCCCACCGCTCACGTGGACTCCGGCAGCGTCAGAGGGATCGAGAAGACGGTTTCGGGGCTTCGCGATCAAAGGGGGACCAGTATAATACTGGCCACCCACGACAGCTCCCAGGCCTTTCGCATAGCCGACCGGGTCTTTCCCCTCGAGGACGGAACGGTGCGAGAGGGCGGCTCCACCATAGTGGAAGGCTCTCTGAAACGGCAAGAGAACGCGCTCATCATCCAGCTTAAGGCTTCTGTTTTCGGGCTTTCTTCCGAGTTCATAGGTGGTATGGAGCTCCTGGGGGACTTTTGTATCCTCACCCTGGATCGGCACCACCTGCGCGTCCGCGTTCCCCCTTCCGAAGTGGAAGCGGCCCGGCCGGTCCCCGGTGAAGCAGTGCGGCTCGAACCCTTTTAAGTTAAGGTCCTGCCGGATTACGGGGACCTTTCTTTTTGCGCTTGCGCTGAGAATCGGATAATCCTATTATTTAAGCGGTGCCGCGGGGATGCCCATTTGTGCAGATATGGGAGGTTTTAATGAAGAACATAGTGGAAAAGATTGATGACCTGGTTTCCGTAAGGCACATTCTTATAAGCGTGTCCGACAAGTCCGGGCTTTCCGAGTTCGTGCCGGAGCTTTTGCGGCTTTGCCCGCGGGCCCGGCTCATATCTACTGGGGGCACTTACGAGCGGCTCCGGGATATCCTGGGCGACAAGGCGGACAAGAAGCTCGGCAAGGTCTCGGACTATACGGGCCAGCCGGAGACGCAGGGCGGGCTGGTGAAGACCCTGGACTTCAAGATTTACCTGGGGCTTCTTACCGAGACCTACAACTCCTCTCACCGCTCGGATCTGAAACGCACCGCCGCGGTTCCCATAGACATGGTGGTGGTGAACCTCTATCCTTTTCAGGAGACAGTGGCCAAAAAGGGTGTAACGGTGGAGGAAGCCCGGGCCAACATAGACATTGGCGGCCCTTGCATGATAAGGGCCTCAGCCAAGAACTACCTGCGGGTGGCGCCGGTTACGGACCCGGCCGACTATAAAAAGGTTTTAAAGGAGCTCGAAACCAACAAGGGCAAAACCAGCCTCAAGCTCCGGTACGAGCTGGCCCGCAAGGCCTTCCAGCACACCGCGGACTATGACCGGGCCATAACCGAGTTCCTTTCAAAAAAGAACTTCGCCGCGGTAAAGAAGTCGTACCCCGAGATCAAGTAAGAAAGAGCAGTGCAAAGGAGGCCGGGATGTCAGGCGACCTGAAAGAGATGTACAAGAAGATCGTGGGCGATCATTTTCCCTCCCGCATGGAGATCGCCTTTGGGGAGGGAGACTCGCGGCAGTCGCTTATATACGAAAAGGCGGGCTGGGAGATCAAGGGGGAGAGAAAGGGCCTGCGCTACGGGGAGAACCCGACTCAAGAGGCGGCGCTCTATCGCCTGGTGAACGGCAACCTGGTGCTGGGGGACGTGCGAATGATAAAGCCCGGCCGGTACCTGGTCTCGGACGCCGAGCTGATCCAGTCGGGCAAGCACCCCGGCAAGATAAACCTGACCGACGTGGACGCTGCCTTGAACATCCTGCGCTACCTCGCGGACAGTCCGGCCGCGGTCATCATAAAACACAACAACCCCTGCGGCGCGGCGCGGGCAAAGAGCCTCCGGAGCGCCTACGTAAAGGCGGACCGGGCGGACCGGATCGCGGCCTTCGGGGGCGCCATCGCTCTGAACCGGGCCTGCGACAAGACCACCGCCCGTGAGATTTCCCGCAGGTACGCCGAGGTGGTGGCCGCGCCCGAGTATGAAGACGGGACCCTGGACATTCTTTCCAAAAGAAAGAACCTTCGCATCATGAAGATAAACAACATGGACCGGCTGGAGGAGTTCCAGGGCTCGCCGGTTCTCGAGTTCAAGGCGCTTATTGACGGCGGCCAGGTGGTGCAGTGGTCGTTTGAGCCGCGGGTCAAAAGCGCAAAAGAGCTGAAGCCCGCGGAGGCCGAGCATGAGGGGAAGCTCTACAAGGTGAGGAAGAAGCCGACCAAGAAACAGGTAAATGACATGCTGTTCGGTTGGATGGTGGAAGCGGGTGTGACCTCGAACTCGGTGCTCTACGTAAAGGACGGGGTTACGGTGGGCATCGGCACCGGCGAGCAGGACCGGGTGGGTGTGGCCGAGATCGCCCGCGACAAGGCCTATCGCAAGCTTGCGGACCTGTTGTGCTTTGATGAGAAAGGGGTGGCCCTGGCCGAGCTTACGAACAAGAAGGAGCGCAAAAAGTACGAGCGGATGGCAGCGGAGAGGCACGGCGGGCTGGAAGGCTCGGTCATGGTGTCGGACGCCTTCTTCCCGTTCCGGGACGGCGTCGAGGTCGGCCTGAAAGAGGGGGTCTCCGCGGTGATCCAGCCGGGGGGCAGCGCGCGGGACTTCGAGGTCATCGAGGCGGTAAACGAGTACGGCGCTGCCATGGTGTTTACCGGCGAGCGGAGCTTCAAGCATTAGCGTTGTTTGACAAACATTGCCTGGTTATACTGCGCTGAAAGCGGATTTGTGATACCTTCCTTTTACTACCGAGCGCTTGCATTAAGGACCGAGAGCTTCTACTTTTCTTACCTGTAAAGCCGAGTCCTCCTGGAGAGCCAGAGTACTTTCAGGCAGTTGGTCTCATCGAAAACACGGCAACTCGCGTTCCCCAGGATATGGGGGAGATCGCTTCTAGCGGTCAAGATGGGACGTGGAGAAAGAAGGCGGGATATGAAGGCAAGGGAGGGTTATCTCGCGTCTTTCGCCGCTTGCACGCAGAAGTTACTCATCCTGAACACGATAAATTCAACTTCTATCGAGGTGTTGTCATGAAAAAGATATTTATCCTTGCCATGCTATTGACAGTAGGTGCGTTCGGGGCCTCGGGCGCGGCCCCCTCGCCGGACGTGGTGGTGCTGCTTTCCGACTCCGCCGAGGATATCCGGTCGGTCTCCAAATCTTTCCAGTCGGAGTTCGGCAAAGAGGTCGAGGTCATAAACCTTGAAGGTTCGGACATCAAGCAGAAGAAGGAAGGGGAGAAGCTGGAGGCCCGCGGACCCGACCTGGTGGTGGTGGTGGTGGGTGACCTTGCCGCCCAGGCGGCCAAGTGGTATCTTGCAGAGGTGCCGGTGGTCTACTGCAGCTCTTTCCGGGCGGCCGAGTTCTCGCTCACCGACATGAACGCGGTGGGCGTGTATCACGAGACTTCCCCCTCGGACCAGCTTGCCGGCATCAAGGAGCTTTTCCCGGAGGCGGAAAAAGTGGGGCTTTTGTACGCACCCGAGTACTCCCAGGTGAAATTGAGCCGGATCAAGAGCAGAGCGCGGAGCCGCGGGATTGATCTCGAGGTCTCGCCCTGTAAGAACGTGAAAGAAATCCCGGCGAAGCTGAAGTCGCTTATGCCGCGGGTGGACCTGTTATGGGTCCTTACGGACCCGCAGGTTCTAAGCAAGCACAGCAACCAGTTCATCATCAAGCAGTCCATATCCTCGAAGGTCCCGGTCTTTTGCGGGGAAAAGCGGCTGGGGCGCGCCGGCGCCGCCGCGGCGCTGGTGCCTTCCGCGGAGAGCGTTGGCAGGACCGCGGCCCGGCAGGCTAAGAAGGTAGCGGGGGGAAAGACCCCTGAGCCGGGAGACGTGGTGTACTCGGAGGGCGAGCTTATCATCAACCGAAAGATGACCGAGAACCTCAACATTAAGCTCGCTCCCGGGATGATAGAAAAAGCGGCGCAGGTGATTGAATGAGTACCGCAAACCTGAAGCTCTACAACCGCCTTTCTTTCCGCATCCTGGTGTCCCTGGTGATCATGATCGCGGCCATAGGTATTATCATGGTCTATTACACCCACGGCAACATCAACCGGCTCTACGAGTCCCAGATGCGTCTTTACCGGCTTCACGGCAAGTCGCTTATCCAGAACTCGTCCAAGAACCTGTTCTTCGGCGTCATCACCGGCAGCACCCAGGAACTTCGGCCCCCGGTGGAGTCCCTGCTCTCCGATCCCCTGATCTCTTACGCGGTGGTTTACGGAAAGGACGAAAAAGGCAAGCCCGAGAAGCTGCTGGAACGATATGCCAAAGAGCGCTCGGGAAAGGATTTCCGGTTTCCTTCCCCTGCCCGCGCCGACAGGGAAAGCAAGCCGGAGAACTTCCTGGAGGACGTGAACAAGTTCCTGCATGATTCGCCTTCGAAAAGTACAGAGGAGATCGAACTCTACGCTCTCCGGTCCGAGGACAGAGACAGGTACCTTGACTTTGTCATGCCCGTCTATCCGGAGGAGCGTTTCGGCGAGGGTTCTCCGGAAGGCTGGGCCCGGATCGGTATGTCCCTGGAAGGGCTTTATTCCGAGGTCTCCAGCACCAGGACGCAGGGATACTCCATTATAGCGGTGCTGGTGGTGGTCAGCCTGCTTTTCGCTTTGTGGGTGCTCCGGCGGATTCTTCCTCCCATCAACCGGCTGGCGGAGGCCGCGGGGAAGCTCAGCGAAGGAAACTACAACGTGCAGGTGGATGCCACCACCCGGGACGAGATCGGTCTTTTGACCGAGACCTTCAACCACATGGCAATAAACATCCGCAACCAGACCGGCCGGCTGGAGTCGGTGATAGAGAACGTGCGGGAGGCAATCGAGCTTCTGACCAGCACCTCGAACAACCTCCTGGGGGTCACCTCGGAGCAGTCCAGCGGGGCCACCGAGCAGGCCACCGTGGTCCAGGAGGTGGTCTCCAGCGCCGAAGAAGTCGCCTCATCCGCCAGCAAGATCGCGGAGACCGCGGGCTTGGTGAGCCAGGCGTCCAACCAGACCTCAGAGGCCGCCCATCAGGGCAAGGAGCTCATTGACAACTCGCTGCAAAGCATGGAGCAGATACGCTCCCAGGTGGAAAAAGGGAGCTTCCAAATCCGGGAGCTGGTGGAAGAAGCCAAGAACATCGGGGGCGTCATAGACATCATCGAGGAGATCAGCGACCAGACCGAGCTTCTGGCCCTGAACGCGGCCATCGAGGCCGCGGGCGCGGGAGACGCGGGCCGGCGTTTCTCGGTGGTGGCGGAGGAAGTGCGGCGGCTGGCCAACCGTACCCAGGAGTCCACCGGGTCGGTGCGGCAGATGGTGGAGACCATCCAGAGCTCGACCAACCAGATGGCCATGCTGGCGGAGGACGAGCAGAAGGACGTGGCCCAGGGGGTGGACCTGGTCCGGAAGATGGAGGAGTTTTTCCAGCACATCCTGGAGCTGGTGGAGAGCACCAGGGAGGCAGGCTCGGAGATCAGCCTTATCACCCAGCAGCAGTCCGGGGCCACCCAGCAGATGGTGTCCTCGGTGCAGGAGGTGGAGAAGGTGGCCAAGGAGGTCGAGAACGGGGTCAAGGAGATCGAGAGCTCCATGGAGGAGCTTTCCGCCCTGGCGGAGCGGCTGAAAGGGCTCGTGTACGAAGAGGCGCCCGGCCCGGCCGGAGAAGAGGAAAAAGCAGACTTCAGCCCGGCGGAGGAAGCTCCAGAGTCCGGTGAATGAACCTCTCCCAGGCCTTGGCGGTAACGTACGAGGGCCGCGGCCACCCCTTGAATATCTTCCGGAGCACCGGCTTTATCTCTTCGAACTCTTCAGCCGACAGCTCGATCTTGCCCCGGTAATGAGGGATGTCCTGAACGTAGGGACAATCCGGAGGGTAGAGCTCTTTTCTCACCGACTCGACCGAGGTCTGGCAGCACCAGCCGGTGAACTCCCTTAAGTGATACACCGTGCACAAGGCGTGACCGTCTTCTTGATAGCTGAGGTAGCGGCAGGGAAGGTCCTGAAGAAGGACCATCCGGTCCCGCACCCGGATGGCGGCGTGACAGCATTTACCGCACCTCTGGCACAAAGATTCGTCGTCAAACCTTTGGCGCACCTGTTCGTCTATCCCGGTTACTGCCTCGAGGATGCCGCGAAACAGGCGTACTGGCGGGGAAGACGCTTCCCCTACCGTGCCCTTTGCTTTTGGTACCGGCCCGGCTTTGTGGTCATCCATGATTATCAAAACGGGACGGGAAATTTCAACGCAACTCCCGACTATGACCTGAACTCTGAAAGGGAAAAAGCAGGCTTTTACTCCGGAGCGCGTCCTCCGCGGGCCCGCCAGAAGGACAGGATGTCCTGCCGGATCGCAGGGTCCTTGACATACTGCGATACCATGTCCTGGAGTACTTCCTTGTCCTCGGATGTGAGCCCGTCCAGCCGGGCAAAAGACCGCATGGCCTCTGTCAAGGGGTCGGAGTGCCCGCCATCTTCTCCTGAAGAACCGCTCCCCCGGCCCGTCAACAGCCAGTCCAGGCTCGTGCCCGTCCGCTCCGCTATCTTGAGAAGGGTCTCCCGATCGGGCTGCCGGCCGTTAATGTAACGGCTGATGGATGCCTGGGTGGTTCCCAGCCGTTCCGCGAACTGGACCTGGGTCTCACCCTCCATGCGTAATGATTTGATTCGCTCTTGAATGGTCTTCATTGCAGGATACACCTTTCCTCCTGTATTGGATTTTAACTAGTGCCTGTTGCGAAACGAGAATTTTGCTCACTTTTGCGGCGTTACCTTGGAGTGCGGCAGCTTGCTGCCGCTTTGTCCCGGGAAGCTTGCTTCCCGGAACTGCTCTTTACAACAGGCACAGAGCTTTATAAACCATCTTTTTTAGTCCCGGTAAGCCGGGACTTATGAAAGCGAAAGCAAGCTTTCGCACTCCAAAACGGAGTTTCGCAACAGGAACTAACTGATGTGCCGGGTCTCGTTTCTACGTCCCCTCAGACAAGTGATGAAACTCAAAAGATGCGGACTTCAGCGTAGCAAAATTATTTTAAGCTCTATCCCGGATACTGTCAAGAACCGGTTGCAATCACTTCGCCTGGGCCCGGCAAACCAGATACTGCTTATTCTATTATTATAGAAATTTCCCTGTTTGCAAGTCCGGACTCGAAACTTTTTCAATCACACTCCTTTTCAGGCAGTGAAGTTCCCCCATTTTTTATGACCGGCCAGTCAGTCCATAAGCGTCTCCGGCAAGCAGGACGTTTGTCTTTGTTTCCAATCGGCCACATACAACTCTTCCTTGTCAAATGGACCACACAACTCAGCCACCATGATAGCCCACTCCACCCGGCAGCCATGATGGCCCACGCAACTTGTTGTGTGGGCGGACTCACGAAGTGGGTCTAGAGGTACATTGTAAAAGATGTTTGCCGCGCCCCTCCGGGATCAAACCATCCGGCCTTTTTCATATACCTTACCAACCGAAGCGGATTCTCCCGTAATCTACGAGCACCCACACAACAAGTTGTGTGGGCCATCTTGCGGGGGGTTGTGTGGGCCATCGTCCGGGAGTTGTGCGGGCCGGCTTCCGGGAGTTGTGTGGGCCATCTTGCGGGGGGGTTGTGTGATCGCGACTAAAGTCGCTCGCACAGCACAGATGGGGTTGTGCGGGCCGGCTTCCGAAAAGGAGTCATGGCCTACACCAAAGTCCGCGGCTCATGCACGCCCCCGCAGCTTTTGCGTTTTTCCATTTTCACTTCAGCGCCGAGGAATCTGTACGTTTTCAAAAAGGACGCGAGAGTAAAACGGGAAATTTCGAGGAAAGTTCACTTTTCAGGCACGGTTTCATAAGCTGATCCACCTGGGGCGGAAGAATAGCCGGCTCTCCTGTGGTATAATCGGTTTCCTGGAAAGGCCGCAATACCGGCGCGGGGGTTCTGTTTATGAAGAGATGGCTATATCTTATTCCCGGCATGATCGTGGTTCTATTGGCGGGGGCTTACGTGGGCTTCCGGGAGCATAACACGGCTCATCTTCCCGGCAATATAATCCTGGTCTCCATAGACACCTTGCGGGCGGACCACGTGGGAAGCTACGGCTACCACAGAAACACGACCCCCAACCTGGACCGGCTCGCCAAACAAGGCGTCCGTTTTCAGAACGTGGCGAGCACCACCTCGTGGACCATTCCAGCCCATATGGGCATGTTCACCTCCCAGTACGACCTGGTCCACGGTGTGCTGATCCCCCATGACCGTCTCGACGACAAAAGAATCACCATGGCCGAGACCATGAAGAAAGCCGGGTACACCACCGCCGGCTTCTTCAGTTCCATCACGCTCGACCCGGTGTTCGGCTTCGGCAAGGGGTTTGACGACTACATCTGCTGTTACTCCTACTCGGCCTACGTGGACCCTTTCCGCAAAAAAGGATCGGAGGAAAACTTCCACCAGTTGCGCTCCCGCATCGAGAGCTCGGTCCCGGACAAAGACCTGAACCTGCAAAAGCTCTCCTGGCAGGACGTAACCAACCCCATCGTGCACCGCAAGGTTACCGGCTGGCTGGAAGAGCATCACCAGGAGCGGTTCTTTTTGTTCGTGCATTACTGGGACCCGCATTATGACTATATCCCGCCGTCCCCTTACGACACCATGTTCGACCCCGGCTACCAGGGAGATATCAACGGCAAAGGCTTCATCACCAACCCGGACATCAAGCCTGGCATGGACCCGCGGGACCTCGAGCACGTCGTCGCACTCTATGACGGCGAGATACGCTG